>NZ_WRXM01000007.1 GCF_010119205.1 Haloarcula limicola | reverse complement strand
GGGCTGAATGAATGATAGGGAATGAATGGTGGCGGCGAACCAAATTTCCCAGAGGCTCGCGCACTCCAGTACTCGCTGGAACGCTGGTGGGCTTATCTTCCGTGTTCGGGATGGGTACGGGAGGCAACCCCACCGCTATGGCCGCCTAACGCCGAGTCACGGAGTCGAACCGTGATGGTATACCGCTCTCGGTCGGTCTCACCAATGTGTACGTGCGATCCAGTTAGCGCCTGGACTCGTTCAGTCAGCGAACTCAATCGCCGGTGAAGCGAGTCACAGTGCGTATGAATGATGGCTTTGGTCTGTTAGTGCTCGTGGGCTTAACACTTCGTTACCTCAGTGCGTACACCCCGAGTCTATCGACCGCGTCTTGTACGCGGGACCTCAACGGTATCTCTTTTCCAGGTGGGTTTCGAGCTTAGATGCGTTCAGCTCTTACCCCGTGTTGCGTGGCTACCCGGCACGTGCTCTCTCGAACAACCGGTACACCAGTGGCAACCAATCGTAGTTCCTCTCGTACTATACGATCGTTCCCGTCAGATACCATGACACACCCAGTAGATAGCAGCCGACCTGTCTCACGACGGTCTAAACCCAGCTCACGACCTCCTTTAATAGGCGAACAACCTCACCCTTGCCCGCTTCTGCACGGGCAGGATGGAGGGAACCGACATCGAGGTAGCAAGCCACTCGGTCGATATGTGCTCTTGCGAGTGACGACTCTGTTATCCCTAGGGTAGCTTTTCTGTCATCAATTGCCCGCATCAAGCAGGCAAATTGGTTCGCTAGACCACGCTTTCGCGTCAGCGTCCCTCGTTGGGAAGGACACTGTCAAGTCATCTTTTGCTCTTGCACTCTTCGCCGGGTCTCTGTCCCGGCTGAGATGACCTTAGGGCGCGCTCGATATCTTTTCGAGCGCGTACCGCCCCAGTCAAACTGCCCGGCTACCGGTGTCCTCCTCCCGGAGTGAGAGTCGCAGTCACCGACGGGTAGTATTTCACTGATGGCTCGGTGGCCCGCTAGCGCGGGTACCTGTGTAACGCCTCCTACCTATGCTGCACATCGGCGACCACGTCTCAGCGACAGCCTGCAGTAAAGCTCCATAGGGTCTTCGCTTCCCCCTGGGTGTCTCCAGACTCCGCACTGGAATGTACAGTTCACCGGGCCCAACGTTGGGACAGTGAAGCTCTGGTTAATCCATTCATGCAAGCCGCTACTGATGCGGCAAGGTACTACGCTACCTTAAGAGGGTCATAGTTACCCCCGCCGTTGACAGGTCCTTCGTCCTCTTGTACGAGGTGTTCAGATACCTGCACTGGGCAGGATTCAGTGACTGTACGAGTCCTTGCGGATTTGCAGTCACCTATGTTGTTACTAGACAGTCCGAGCTTCCGAGTCACTGCGACCTGCTCCTCTCCGGAGCAGGCATCCCTTATTGCGAACGTACGGGACTAACTTGCCGAATTCCCTAACGTCGGTTGCTCCCGACAGGCCGTGGCTTTCGCCGCCATGGACACCTGTGTCGGTTCTCGGTACGGACACTATGCTCGTCTTTTCACGGGCCCCAGGTTGAACCACATTGCTCTATCTCGCCGTTCGTCCGCTTCCTGCCATTACGGCTTCCACGGAGTTTGACGATTCGACCGGGCGATGGCCCGGCGTGGTTGACCCCAGGGCGTCGACTTTCACTGCATAGTGGCACGGGAATATTAACCCGTTTCCCATATCGTCTCAGTCGAGTTGCGGTGAGACTTAGGACCGGCTAACCCTCAGCTGATCAGCAGTGCTGAGGAACCCTTATCCATTAGGCCGTCGGGGTTCTCACCCGACTATCGCTGCTACTATGGCCAGGATTTTCGTCACTCATCGGTCCACAGGAGTTCTCACCCCTGCTTCCATCCAATGAGAGTGCCAACCTACTCGGTCACCCTGTAAGGGGTGCGGAAAGGTCTCGGTAGTGGATTTGAGTCCCGATCATTTTGGGCGCCTCAAACCTCGGCCGGTAAGCTGTTACGCTTTTCTTAGAGGGTAGCTGCTTCTAAGCTCACCTCCCGGCTGTCTAGGGCTCGAGACCACCTTCAGAGGATTACACTTAATCCACATTTGGGGACCTTAACCTTTCTCTGGGTTGTTCCCCTCCTGGTGCACAGGCTTACCCCGCACACCGGAATCCTCACGTCAAACGGCGTCCGTAGGTTTGGAGTTTGACAGGTGTGCCGACTCCTCTCGGAGGCGGACACACCAATCGGTCGCTCTACCCCACGGACTACCTCGGTGAAGGTCATGCTTCGACATGTTTCGGTTGGAACCAGCTGTTGCCGGACTCGATGGGCCTTTCACCCCTACACATAGATCACGAGAGGGTATTGTAGGACACCAACTCTAACAGGCTTCCACGTGCCTTTCGGCACGCTTCACCTTGTCCATGCGTAGATCGTCCGGATTCGGGTCGTGTCCGAATGGCTCCCCGCCCTTGAAGACGGCGGCCCTGGTCGGAAGACTGCGGCCATGTCGGTTTCCCTATGCCTCCCCGGATGCTCCGGTTAGACTTGCCATACAGACACACTCCCTGGCTCGTTTTTCAAAACGTACGACGGAACATCGGCTTCCCGCGGATTCTACTGCAGCCTCGCGGCTGTGTCGTTGTCCGGGGGACCTTGTATGCCCCGTCGCTCGATCGCCAACTGAGTTCAGGCTCTATTTCACCTCCCTTCTGAGGGTACTTTGCAGCGTTCGTTCACACTACTTGTGCACTATCGGTCTCGAGGAGTGTTTAGCCTTCGCAGTCGATGCCTGCGAAATTCGCGAGGGATTTCCAACCCCCGCTACTCTGGAGCTGACGCACGCCGTACTGACCTTCATTACGGGGTTGTCACCCTGTATCACGCCCTGTTCCAAGGGACTTCATAAAGGCGGTCGAGCGATGAGAGTCAGTCCGAACACCACATTGGTCGTGTGACCTTCGGTTTGGGCTGTGTCGCCTTCACTCGCGGTTACTGACGACATCACATTGCGTTTTCTTTTCCTCCCGATACTGAGATGTTTCAGTTCTCGGGGTTCCTCATTGCGCGAAGCAATTGCTGTGGGGATTCCCATTCGGAGATCCTGAGTTCTTAGCCTCCGTGCGGCTCCCTCAGGCTTATCGCAGCTTGGCACGTCCTTCTTCAGCTCTCGAGCCGAGCCATCCACCAGCTGGCATAGTAGCCAACGTCGTTGTGACTCGCTAAACTGAACGAGTCCAGTGGACGCCTGGATCGCACGTACACACGGTTTCAT
>NZ_WRXM01000006.1 GCF_010119205.1 Haloarcula limicola | reverse complement strand
AATAGACACGTAATAGAACTGTCAAAAAATTTATAAGTATGTGCACGAAACACCAAGGTGACTACCTATGAAAGGAGTCGTACTACCAGGCGATAAAGAAGCACACGTACAGGACTGGGATAACCAATCGCTCGGCCCGGACGAGGTCCGCGTCGACATCGGTGCGGCAGCGCTCTGTCGAAGCGACATGAGCCTCTATAACGGCAACCCGCTTGTCGGAAGTAAGCCCGCAGGTGCGGTCGTTCCCGGCCACGAACCTGCCGGTACGATCTCGGCAGTGGGCGACAACGTGGACCACCTTTCCGAGGGCGACCGCGTCGCCATCAACTGCTTCGCGGGGTGTGAACACTGTGAGTACTGCCTGCAAGGCGAACCGAACCTCTGCCCGGACGTCGAGATTCTGGGGTTCGACCGCCATGGCGGCGACGCCGAGGAACTCGTCACGCCGGCCTCGACCTGTCACCCGATGCCCGACAAGATGAGCATGGGCGTCGGCGCTATCGCGACGGACGCCCTCGGCAACCTCTGGAGCACGCTCAACGAGTGTAACGTCAACGGCACCGACACCGTGGGTATCATCGGCCTCGGGCCGATGGGCCTCGCTGGTGTCCTCAACGCGGACGCGATGGGGGCCGATGTCGTCGCGTACGAACTCGTCGACCACCGTCGGGAAAAGGGTCTGGATCTCGGTGCCGAGTACGCCGTTGACCCCGGCGAAGAAGACGCGCAGGAACGAACCGATGAAATTACGAACGGACGCGGACTCGACGTCGTCGTCGACTGTTCCGGCGCCCAGCCAGGCATCGAGATGGGTTTCGACTTGGTGAAGAAACACGGTACGTTCGCTCAAATCGGTGAAACGGACGAAGTGACGCTTAACCCCAGCGATCACCTCATTCACAAGAAGGTCGACTATATGGGATCGTGGTACTTCCGAAGCTACGAGTGGCCCGAGATCGCGGAATTCATCGTCGAGAAAATCGGTAACGACCGCGCCGAGGAAATCATCTCCCACGAATACGAACTAGAAGAGGAGAAGGTACAAGAGGCGTTCAGGAAGTTCGATAACCACGAGACTCAGAAGGTCATCTTCACGCCGTAATCGAAGCACCGTTGACCCAGATAGCGGTATCGTATCGGCGCGGATGTCAGTAGTGTAGCGACCCGGTTTCGAATGCCCGGCCGGGCACAGACCGAACGTATTTTATATGTTGGCATCTCACGTGGGAGTATGGCACATAGTGCCAACAGTAACTCAGATACGGTCCCGGACAACGTAGTGACGCTCGAACAGGACGACGACGACGTGTGGTGGTTCATCGGTCCCGACGGTGACCAATTTGTCTCACTCGGAGTCAACCACATCGAGCCGCATTTGTGGCTCGGGTCGTACAACGAGCCCGAGACGCTCGAACGCCACGGTGAGGACTTCACCACGATGTACGGCACGTTCAACCCATACGGTGACGCCGCCGAAGACTGGATTGAGAACATCGTCGACGACGTCTCCGAACTCGGCTTCAACTCGTTCGGCCGGCACGTGCAGGCGGGCATCCCGCACCAGTACTACGCTAACGACATCTACTACGTCGCACCGATGAACACGGCACCTATCGCCTCCTGGAAACAGGTCCAGGAGAACGCGTTCAAGAAGTTCGGTCCGTTCCCAGATCCGTTCTCCGATGCGTTCGAGCGCGACATTTCACATCGTGTCGAACAGGTATGCAAGAAACACCGCTCAGAAGAGAACCTCCTCGGGTACTTCTACGCGGACCTCCCGTGGTGGCAACTCCGGCCCGACGAACAGCGCGACTACGACGAGAACACCTTTATTTATCCCTGGGCCACGGCCATCGTTCAGATGGACGCGACAGCAGCAGGCAAGCAGCGGTGGCTAGAGGTTCTCCGAGACGGCTACGACAGCGCCAAGGAGGTCGCTGCGGTCTATGACGTCGACGCTGACTCCTGGGACGAGTTGGCTCGACACACGGATTGGTTCGACCCGGCCGACGACGAGTCTGTTCGGGCCGACCTCTTAGAACTGATGCAAGGGGTGGCAGAGCGCTGGTATGGGCTCCACGAGGAGTACATTCGACAGTACGACGAGAAACACCTCATCCTCGGTGACAAGCAAAACTTCATCCCCGAGTGGCTGTTCCCGTTCCTCGAAGAGTACGTCGACGTCACGCTCATCCAGAAATATGAACCGTTCGAGGCCCACCACGCGAAGGCTGAACGGCTTTATGAGGAGACAGGGAACCCTATCATCAACGGTGACGGCTCGTTCAGCGTGGTAAGAGACGAACAGTCCGAGGCAGGGTCGAAGGGGTACCACTTCGACACCGAAGAGGAAGTCGGTGAAGCGTATCGTCGGTACGTCCGAAAGAGCCTCGAACAACCGTACATGCTTGGATGGCACCACTGTGGGGTTCTGGAGCAGTGGGACGACTCAGAGCGGGGAGACATCGAGACGAGCGAGACTGGCTTCCTGGATCCCTACGAGAACGAGTATACGGCCATCACGGACCGCATCGAGGAGGCAAACCGGATGGCCAACCAGTGGCACGCCGACGCGACCGATGGAGGTGTCTCAGATGACTGATAAGGCTACTAAGCCCGGTGTTGGAGGCAGTACCGCGCTCTCCAGTCTGCTTGGAGAAACGGTCGAACGGGCGATACTGACGGCACTGGTTGAGACAGCAGGATCCGAATGCACTCCATCGCAAATCTGCCAGCGGGCCGATATCACTCTCGAAACCTTCTATGAACACGTCGACAAACTGGAGGACGCCGATTTGGTGCGCTATACGTATGTCGTCGGTAACGGTCCTGTATACGAGGTCGAACGAACTGCCCTCGCCAATGAACTGCGTACGATCATGACGGATGACTCCTGACGGACACGATTACGTCTCTCGTCCTGTCCACGGATATCATCCGGGTATGAACGAGCGACGGCGATCACAGCGGCCCCGTCAGTAGAGGTCTTCGGGGATATGTGACCCCTCTCCGAGTGGGTCACGTGATTCGAGCGAAAACTTGACTTCGACGAAGTTTTTCGTCTGTCTGACCAGCGCCGGAACCTCTTCGGTGAAGTGGTCCTCTGTCAACAAAGAAAGGGGGCCGGAGACGGCGACAGCACCGACAACGCCGCCGTCCTCCGAGAGGATTGGAGCACCGACACCGCGCATCCCCGGAACGTTCTCCTCGTCTTCGAACGCGATGCCTTCCTGGCGAATGGTCTGGAGTTCGTCTTCCAACGTCGCTCGGTCCGTAATTGTGTTCTCAGTTTTTCCAGTCAGTGTGCCATCTAGCAGCCGATCACGCTTCGCATCGGACAGCTGGGAAAGAATGGCTTTCCCAGCGGCAGAACTGTGGAGCGTAATCTGCTTTCCAACGCTGAGGTTCGGTACCACGGAGTCTTCGCCGTCGGCGGTGTGGATACAGTACGCATACTCTGAGTCCATCGCGGTGAGATAGGCGAAGTAGTTGCTCTTCTCGGCCAGTTTGTCCACTTCGTCTGCCCCGATGGCGTACAGCTGGCTGTTCGTCTTGACGTACTCACCCAACAGAAGGAAACGGAAACTCAACCGATATTCGGTCTGCTGTTTCGTCACCATCCCTGTTTTGACAAGCGTCGATAGCTGTTTGTAGACGCCGCTCTTAGACATCCCCAAATACTCGGAGAGTTCTGTGACGCCGGCCCCGTCGAGATCTTTGAGCGCGGTGAGGACACCGACCGCCCGCTCGACGGCTTCGACCGTTTCAGCGGGCCGTGGGTCGTTGTCCATGATATATCGAAATTTGACTACCGGACTACTTAGACGTTCGGGACTCGGAGATACACGATACCACGCCACAGGCTACTAGTACCCTGTTTCCGGAACGTCGAGTATAGCGAAACTGGGTTTCTTGAGAGAATCTCGATATGTATGTTGAGATAGCCTAATTCTAACCCGAAATCCGCTCTACTTTCACATACTTGTCCCGAAGTCCGGACTCATCAGTTCAGAATAATAATTTTATAATTATATTTCAAACATGCTTTCACTAAACCGGTTATTAGGAATATATCTGTATATTTAGCGACTATAAGGATTCAGATGATTTTATATCCCGACTTCTATTCGAATATCGGTGTAAAGACCTCTTGAATTCGATGCGAATGTAAACGGATAAACCCGTTCGCCATATACAAAATCTCCCCCATCAGCGGTCCACGGCTTCTTTCTCTATGCTGTCGCTGTCGGCATGGAATGGTCAGAGAACGTCATCGGTTCCATGCCGTTCTCGATAAACGACCGAACGTAGCGAGTGGGTCGATAGCGGAGTAACAGTGGAATAGTTACTCTACTCGTCACTTATTTGTAGGAATCGACTTCAGTAAGGGCTTCTGTCGCAACATCCCCTAACTCCCCAGCTTCAATATGCGAGTATCGCTCTCTCACCATCTCTTCGGAATTATCGAGATACCGGGCGGCGACCGTGTACCCGAATGCTCGAACGAGCACCTCACCCATCCCCCGTCGACCACCGTGCGGGGCGAGATAATCGTGTTTCGGATGGTCGATGTCGATCTCCACCACATCTGAGAGTCGCTGGAGAATCGACCGGGCTCCATCTGTCGTAATCGACGGCGGTCGAACGTCCTTCTCAAGCGCTAGCAGTAGGTCACGGGCGTATTCGTCACGTCGCTCGTTGATTGCATCCGCACGTTCTCCTCGGTCAGCCAGCTCGTCCTGCACGAGCGTTGCGAGTGTCCGCTGGTCGAACGTGGTAAATACTGGCCAGCGGTCAGTTGGTGGGTCCATGAGCTTTCGATAGCTCCGTAGCGGCGAAATCACTGGGTCGGGGAGGCTGGCAGCATCCCACTGCTGTTTCTTTCGGTAAACGTCCATACTCCCGTCCTCAAGCGAAATATCTTCCCAGCGAACCCCACGTCGGCGCGGGTCGTTCGGGTCCCGGAGTAGTTCCCCAACGCGAACGGCAGTGTATGCGAGGACGAACATTAGGGCCCGGTCGCGAGCTGCCTTCAGTGCCGCGTAGCGCGCTCGCTGCTTGTCGAGGGGAGCAGTATTCTCCGGAAGCGTCGTATACATCTCGATGGCCTCACGAGCCTGCTCGTCGACGTGTCGAGTAAGCGCATGGCGCTGCTCGGACGTCCAAGCCTGCTGGTCGCCCGGCTTGCGGCCGTCGTCTTCTGGAAGCGGTGCCATCGCACTCGCCCGCTGGGCGTAGTGCGCCTCGAGGTAGCCCTCATTGACGCACCAGCCGCACCACGCAGAGATATAGCGGTAATAGGTTTGTACGGTATTCTGCTTTAGTCCGCGGTCACCAGCGAGATGGCGAGCGTATTCGCGAAAGACACGCTCGTCGAGATCTTCGAAGGTGGGTTCTCGGTCAACGTCGTTGGGAACGACCCCGGTCCAGTCATCGTTACTGCGGTTGCCGGCAGTCCACTCGACGAACCGTTCGAGTTCGCGTGCTGCGTTGCGTCGATAGTTCCCGCCGTCACCACCGCGGCCTTTCCCCTTATCCTGGAGGTACCGCTCGAAGCTGTCCTCAAGCGATGTCGAGAGTGTTCGGTCAGGCATCACCTGGACCTCCGCATTCCTGTGACCCCGGTCTCGGCGGCTCTCCCCTAGGGGAAGCGGCGTTCTGAGTGGGTTGCAGCATTCGTGCTTCGTAGACGGCGGCGGGGTACTTCAAAGTGGTCGTGATTATTATACTAATCACGACCAGATGAATGATTTGCGTTTGCGCCAGTATTCAGACATCTAAGCCGTCTACCCGCTTGATTTCGGATATGCGCCTAGAGATAAACCACATATTGCTATACTGAAGCTGAGCCGGCAGTCTCAATGAGTCCACCGTACAGATGAGAAATCCGACTATTCTGAGATTGCTGTAAAGATATTTAAAAAATAGTATTCTATTTCAGAATAGTACGCTATTCAATCGATTCTGAAGAAGCGGACTCGCGGGCTTGTTCGAACCGTTCGGCAACTTCGTCTACGAGGTCTTCCTCCACAACGGTTCGCAGGAGAGCATCAGTCATCTCCCGAACGACAATGTTCTGGTAGCCTTGCTGGTTGAGCTCGCGCTCCAGTTCATACTTCAGCCAGGAATCGAAATCCTCGATCGTAGCCTCTCGGGCGTAGAAAGGCCGCTGTTTGGCGGCCTCGTAGCTAAATGCTGTATCGGTCGTCGGGTCTCGTCGTTCGACCCGTTCCTGAGGGGGAGTCTCTTCGTCCCCTTCCGATTTAGATGTGCCATTCGTATCGGGGGGTTTGTCGTCCGGTTCATCCTCAAGTGTCTCCCCGAGGTCGGCAAACGGATCGTCCTCAGCCATGACGGACCACCTCCCCGGCCTCGACGATGTGCGCCAACTCGTCGAAACATATTAACTGATCACAGTCGGGATCGTAGTCCAGCAGAGGTTTGCGCTCACCATAGGCCTTCGTGATATTGGTGCGGTCACGGATACCCGGCGACAGTTTGAGATCGCCGGCGTTGACAGCCTCCCAGTCCGTAATCCGCGCGAAGTTCGGGATGCGGTCCTGGAGGTTATCGTGTGAGTTGAGTCGTTCGAGGAGCTGTCGATCCTGGGTCTGCTGGTCAATACGGCCGCTCAACATATTCGGAACCAGCGCTAGGACGTCGACATCCATATGCTGCCGAAGTGGTGAGATCTGTCGCTCGATGGTCCGCTCCAAGCCGGCCATCGCCTCATTCCCGGGGGCGAGCGGAAGCACCAGATTCGCCGTCGCGACGAGCGCGTTATCCGTGAGTCGGGATCGGTACGCCGGAGAATCTGTGACAATGTAATCGTACGTCTCCCCAAGGAGTGGGTCGACGACTTCCCGCTTGAGCAGCGCAGAGGGTTGGAAGACGTCACCGACGACGATCTCTCGCTCGACTTGTTCTAAGTCCTCGCTGGATGGGAGAATATCGAACTCGTAGCTGGTGTCGTAGACAACAGAAGTCGGGTCAGCATCGTCGAAGAAGACGTCACCGATGGTTTCCTCGGTGTTGTGATACTGGTCGTCAAAGCCCAATCCGACGGACGCGTGGCCGTTCGGGTCAAGATCGATAAGGAGGACGTCGTGGTCGTGTGCGGCTAGCTGCCGAGCGAGGTTGACAGCGACCGTCGATTTGCCGACGCCCCCCTTCAGCATACAAACCGAAACAGCCCGAGAGTCCTCGTCAGTCTGTATCGAATCATATGGGCTATTCGGGCAATTCGTGCTATCTATGCTATTCTTTCTATCTGGGCCACTCATACTATTCAGCAGTATCAACCCCTCTTGACTTAACTCTGTGGTGAATAGTATAGATAGTAATCTATTCTATCAACTTATGCTATTTTAAAATAGTAGGCTATTCATGAATAGCCGAGATAGAATCAGTAAACGTGATTCAGGAGACGAGCTCCAACAGAGAGTGCAACTCAGATTCGATAGTAGTCAGTTCACTCCGTTACCATTCAAATCGTCCCTCAACGCCGACATCAGCAAACCGGGGCGATGTACGGACTTACCTCGGGGTCGTGTTGAAAGAGCGCGAGAGCGGCGCCGGCGCGTTACGAAGTACTTCGGGAAGGTCGCCAGCGAAGACAACTTCAAAATCAGAGGCATCAAAGCCCGACAGCGCTCGACCCCACCGTTTATCGAAGCCGTCCAGCGGGATTGTCTCGAGCGATTCGATGCGACCCAGTCATCGAAAGCAGTCCTCATCTACCTTGAGACGCAATCAATCGCCTTCACGCCGGCGAGGTCCCAGTTGAGATCTCGTCGAACGGAATCGCGTTTCCAAGCTGCTGGAGGGGTTACACGCAGAATATCCAAAACGTGTCGGCCCTGACACGGGCTCGCGACCAAGATCTCGCTGTCGATCCCGGATAGGATATCGAGTACGAAGTCGTCGACAGTAAGAAGACCTCACGAGAGCAGGTTACCCTCACTCACGAGGAATCGGACTTACGACGCCTCGTACTACGAGACACAGCTGATCCGAGCCGTCGAGAGCGTACTGTCACCACTCGAATGGGACCGATCCGACATTCGTCGAGAGTTCTCAGACGAGAGATGCCGTCTTAAGTTCGTTCGGTGCCGGCGACGATTTGTAGTAGCGAACTTCACACCCCACCCCGGATTTCCGTCGTTTCGATCCAACCCCACGTTTCCGACGTAATTTTCGACCCCCCTCGTTTCCGTCGTTTCCGCATGCCCCACCCCAGATTTCCGTTGTCCATACCCACTCAGTAGTAGGTGGTCTCTACTCGCGAGACCAGTCCTGCATTCGGCTGTCCTCGAGGATCGTTTCGCGGACGACCTGAGGATCCTCGATGAGTCGGTTCTGGAGGTGGATGCCGCCCGCACTCCCCTTGTTGATCTTCTCGATTTCGACAACCCCGAGGAAGGCTTGCTCTTTCAGAATGTCGCGGAACCGACGGACGGAGAGGATATCCATATCGAGATGGTTACAGATGCGTTCGTACTGGTCGTACACCCGGCTCGTGAGGAAAGCATCGTCGTTGCTGTTGACACTCAGTTCCGTCAGCGCCAACAACGCCGCTTTCGCCTGCGTGGGTGCGCCATTCACGAGTTCTCTGAACCGGTCTTTTTCGGCGTGTTGCTGGGCCTGCCGGACGTGTTCCTCCGTGACTTGCTCTGCCCCAGTCTCGTAGGCGACTTCCCCAGCGTGGCGAAGAATGTCGATAGCCTTCCGAGCATCGCCGTGTTCTTGGGCTGCGAAGGCTGCCGAGAGCGGAATCACATCCTCGGAAAGAATGCCGTCCTGGAAGGCATCCTCGCGATTGAACATGATCTCTCGGAGCTGGTTGGCGTCGTACGGTTTGAAGAACAGCTCCTTGTGTTGGAAGCTGCTTTTCACGCGCTCGTTCACGTTGTCGACGTACTGGATCTTGTTACTGATCGCGATAACACCGACACTACAGTCGATTTTTCCCGCTTCCTCAGCGCGTGAGAGCTTCATCAGCATACTGTCGTCATTCATCAAGTCGATCTCGTCCAAGATGATAATCACAGAATCGAATTGAGCGTCAAGCGTCTTCCAGAGGAGTTTATAATATTTCGACGTACTGAGGCCGGTATAGGGGACGGTGATTCCAGTGGAAGATTCATCGTTCAGCTTCGCGGCAAGCGAGGAGATTGCTTGGGTCTCGGTATTGTCTTCAGCACAGTCGATATACGCGGTTCCAATCTCGACGTCATCCTGTGCGGCATTTTGAGCTCGTTGACAGACGTGTTTTGAAACGAGAGATTTACCGGTCCCTGTTTTCCCGTAGATCATCACATTCTCTGGGGAGTACCCGTGGACAGCGCCATTGAGTCGTTTTGCGAGCTTCGAAATTTCTTCGTCGCGACCGACAATCCGGTCAGCCTCTGGAACGTGGCCGATTTTCAGGAGATCCTTGTTCGCGAAGATACGATGCCCGGATTCAAAGAGTGGGTCGTCGACAGAACTGGGTGAAGAGTCGGGCGTCATTGAATATCACACGGTGTGAGCGGGGGGAGTATAAATCTAGTGGAGAACAACACCCCACGTTTCCGACGTTCATTGTTTGATATCAGCGTCAAAATGCCGCAATTCGGTGGAATTGGATTAGTGACAATATAACCGCGTTTCCGACGTGAGATAGGAAACCCGTAGACAGAAGCGTGGCTTCGATCTCAAATTCTGAACCCACACACCCCACGTTTCCGTCGTAATCACTAAACAGGTGGGGAGGGGACTCGAAGAAGACCTCCACGACAAGATATCCAAGACAAGAGCGGCCTAGCCGTCCATAGCTAGCTGTCTATAGAAGTAGTGGAAAGGGTTGTTTCACCTGAGAGTGCGAAGTACTTCGCACTCTCTTTGAGCGAAGTATACTTAGTGAGCGGTTCTCAGCTTTGCTACTTTAATCTGTGCATGATAGTAATTAGTTCATCTAGAAATAATTTATAACTCATTATGGTTAACAGCTATATTGCGCTAATTATAGTCTCTCCCTATGTTGTCGTGGAGAAACGACGGAAACATGGGGGGTGTGGTCCTTTCGAGATCTGCCCCACCCTCTCTACCCACATCCAGTTACGACGGAAACATGGGGTGGGTGTCTTTTCGCTTTAAATAAGTTTTATTCGTCCGGGTTGACCGGACCTTTGTACTGAGAGCGAATCTTTTCTCCCTCTCGCCACTGCCAATAGTAATAGCGGTTATCGTTGATTTCCTTGATCGTGATCGTTGCTTTGGCAGGGACGTCATCCGGGAGATCATCTGGTCGTTCTTCGACTTCTCCTTGATCTGCCACCTCCTCGAGACGGGCCTCTTGTTCCTTGTGCTCGGCGAGCGCTTCAGCGTACGTCGCAACGTCTCGAAGCTGCTCCGGGTCCGACTCGTTGAGCGGGTTGATGATTTCCGTCGGGAGGTTCGCCGGTGGGGTCGGGGATTCGTAGGACATCGGCTATTCTCGTGTTAACCAACATAACCCGCTAATCGATAGTTTTGTTGGTTAAGACAATAGGGGCGGCTCCTGTGCCTGCTAATTGCAACACTACTCGAAACTTCCTTATATACGAGTTTCGTACTATGTTACATCGTGCTCCGACGCATCGAACTCGAGGTCCTCGCTACGGTTGACCGCGGTGACACGATCTCCGAGCTCGCGGCGAAGCTCGACCACAGCGAGAGTTACCTCTCTCGTGCCGTCGCCGACCTCGTCGAGAAGGGGATCGTCTACACGGAACGCGACGGCCGGCGAAAACGGGTCGTTCCGTCGGATGCTCGCGCCGTCGAACTCTACCAAGATCTCGTCCGTCAGCACTCCCACATCGACTTCCCCGAGCTGCTGACCGGTAAGGCACTTGAGGTGCTGTACTACCTCGACCAGCCGCGAACCGTCTCCGAAATCGCCGACCGGAGCGACAACTACCGCAACACGGTCAACCGAGTCCTCAAGCGGTTTCGCAACCGTGGTCTCATCGGGACGGACGACGGCCGCTATGATTTCAACGCTGATTTCGTCCGCCTCCACGAGTTCGCACGTGAACTTGTACACCATCTGCATCGCGAACGCCTCGAAGCCGTCGCCCCGAAGGGCACGATTCTTTGGGAGGGATACGACGAATTCCTCGCTCAGGCCGAGACGGAAATCGACGCGGAGGGGTTCTACGAAACCGGCCTCGCTCGATTCGCGGCCTTCGACCTCCAGTTCCTGCTCACCGGCCACCGCTACTACTTTTATTCCGAGGAGCTCGACGCAGTCTTGCCGGCGGAGCTCTGCTGTCACACCCTCTTGATCGACGACGGCAGCCGCCATCGCTCGTACTGCCTCCTTCTACTCAGCCGCGTCGACATCGACGAGGAGAATCTCCGAGAGCAGGCGGCGAAGTATGAGCTTGAAGACGAAATCGACGCCTTGCTTCGCTACCTCGAGACGCACGGCGAGGTCGATGACGACCGGCTCCCAGAGTGGGACGAGTTCCAGGAGCTGGCGGCTGACTACGAGGTGCCACTCCCACAATGAGACCAACATTCGGACGTGAGTACATCGAGAACGAATTCCAGCGAATCGGAGACGGGCTATCTGAACCGCTCACGGTCTACCTGATTGGTGGTGGCGCGATGTCGCTGCGTGACCTCAAGGGGGCGACGAAAGATATCGACCTAGTCGTCCCAGATGGCGACGCGTACGGCCAGCTGTGGGCTGTTTTGATGGACCTCGGGTATGCGGAGATTCAATCGCTGGATCCAGATTACCGGGCGCTGGGGGCGACGAGCTGCGTCGAGAACGACGATGGGTGTCGCCTCGACATCTTTAACCAGCAAGTCGCGAACAAGCTTGTGCTCACCGACGGAATGGAAGAGCGCAGCGAGCCGTTCCTCGACACGAATCAACTGACGGTTCGGTTGGTCAGCAACGAGGATATCTTCCTGTTCAAACTGATTGCAGGCCGCGACGACGATATCGAGGACATGAATGTGCTCGTGCAGGCCGGCCTCGATTACGACGTCATCCGAGATGAACTCGAAGCTCAGATCGAGCGCCTGGGTGACGATCAGTTCGCCACGTTCGCGAACGAGGCCTTGGTCGAACTCGAGGAGCGGTACGGAGTGACCACGCCGATCGAAGACCGCGTCCAGGAGCTCACGAATAGGTACTACCGGGGGCTCGAAGTTCTCCAGGCACTCGACGAACCGATAACCATCAATGAACTGGCTGCGGAACTGGAGCTGGATCCTGACGAAGTTCACGACCGGCTCGCGTATCTCTCAACGTTCGACCGGATCCGTAGAGATGGCGACACAGTCCGTCCCGTGGAGTAGTCCGGTCACGATTACGCAACATTCCCCGACGCCGAGGGAATTTGCCAGTTCATGGTCGCACCGAAACTACCGACCTGACCGGGCTCTCAGTCGCAAAGCTCCGGACATGGTGGTGTATCGCTAACCAACGCTCGATGGCTTACATCGTCGTCTGTTGGTTAGTCAGTTTTCTGTACCCCTAATGGAGTGGGGGGTGACCCCTCGAGACATCATGGACGAGACGATTCCAGAGTACGAACGATTCGAGCGTCGCCAGCTAGCTACCGACCGCGACATGGGACCGGATTCACTCTGTATCGACGAGTCGCTTGCACACGATCTCGTCGAGGACCTCCGTACAGCGGGAGCTGTCGATGTGATTCCAGCGGAGCAACTACTCGCTCACTCGCCGTCGGGAGAAGTCTTCGAGTCGGATCAAGCACTTGCGTACTTCCACGCGGGCTGGGTGGCCGCGAAAGCTCAAAACGACGAGTAACTCCTGCCGGCAATTTTCTGCCCCCCGAGGGAGGTGCGGGGGCGTACCCGAGAGTGCGTCCCGATACAGAACAATGGCGACGATCCAAACCGACCTTTCCGACGCAGAGACGTCTAGCCAGCAAACCACGCACTCCTTCGACGATTCGGACACCCGAGCCGACGACATGCGCGATCAACTTGATGCGTGGGTCGAGGACCTTGCCGAGCTGACCGACGAAGCCCAGGCCAGCGAGCAGTTCCAGCAGTGGCTCGAGGTCCAGAGCAAGTTCCACGATTACTCGGCCCGGAACACGCTGCTCATCCAACTGCAGTGTCCCAATGCAACCAAGGTCGCTGGGTACAATACCTGGCAAGCGGAGTTCGACCGGCACGTTCAGCAAGGCGAGGACGCGATCTGGATCTGGGCACCCATCATCACCAACAAATGTCCTGAGTGTGAGAACTCGCCGTCGTATCACGCGAATACGGAGTGTGAGTACGACGAGACAGAGCCCGACGAGTGGTCCCGGGGGTTGGTCGGGTTCCGGCCAACCAGTGTGTTCGATATTTCTCAGACTGAGGGGGAGCCATTGCCCGACCTCGAAACCGAAGCGTTTGGTGATGCAGATGGGCTCGTCGAGGGTCTATTAGCGGCGACCGATGCCATTGGCGTAGATGCGACTATCGTCGTTCCCGACGAGTGGGAGCACGGGTCAGCTCGTGGAGTGTGTGAACGGCGGAGTCCAACGACGACGAATCCGGTTGTGGAGGTAATCGACCGCGAGAACCGGGCTGATCTTGCGAGTACGCTCATTCACGAATTCGCCCACGCGATCATGCACTTCGAGCGTGAGACCGGCGAGGAGAAATCCCGCTTGGAGGTCGAGGCTGAAGCGGTGGCCTACATCGTTAGTCGGCACTTCGGCTTGGACCCGGACAACTCGGCGTTCTATCTGGCGGCGTGGGACGAGGACGCGCCGGCGACGGTTCGAGACCGGTTGGATCGAATTTCGAGTACTGCAGCCGAGTTGATTGGCGCTATTGAGAATTAGGCACTTAGAATAGTGCTTAGCTGAGAAACGGACGATCGGTAGGTTAACATCTCCGACTTGGAATCAGCCAAACGTTCGCTAAACCCTGCTGGTTTCGGCTCTTCATCTTGCAGTTATCGAGTAGTTCCCGTGCGTGTGCAGTTCCGTGGTCTCGTGAACTTCGCTGTCGTAGGTTGCTCCATACGTGCCTTTGTGGACGGGTTGCTAAGGGGGTGAGCCACGGGTGCAGAGTATAAGTGAAAGTGGAACAGATGACAGTCCTTTACGAAAGCTCAGTCCAAAGACAACCACAACGACTTCCGGACTTAGAAAGGGAATTGGACTTCCGGAAGTAGGACCATCAACTCAATAACGTAGAGTAGCATCCAGATCCCGATTGTCCATCCCGTTTTCCGGAACTCCTCATATGATGGATTACCGTATGCGAGGTATAGGAAACAGGAGTGGTCGTGAACCAGTACAACGGATATTCCCAGGAAAAATCCCGCTACCCCGAATGCAAAATAACTTACGCCCACTGGGACAGCGAAGAAAATGAGTACGATAATTAAAAACTGGACTGTTAGTTTGCCGGCTTCTCTATGTAGGAACTTGAAAGGGTCATCTGGTGATGGCATACTTTGGGATTCAGCGGCACGCTCTCGCAACTGCTCTCGTCCTGATTTGTTGCTTTCCGCGACAGATAGTTTCAAAAACATGACACTCATTATCAGCCATAGCGCCTGAAAGGACTCCATATCTTCGAACCGTTGCTTGAATTTTGCATGCCACCACGCCGCGTAATCCTGAAAAACCAATTCCTGTATAATCAATAACGCGGCTAATCCCACCAATGAAGATAATGAGAATATCCACGATACCGGAATACCGAGGAGACTCTCGATTGACCACGACCCAGCGACGATGAGGCAGATGACCGCACTCGTTGACGCGACCTCGATGACTGGTCGAGTCTTTTTTAGAATATACGACGTGGGAGCGAAGGGGCTTGCGAGAGCGATACGCCGAACCAGCGTTACCAAGAGAAGTCCGAATGCGGTAATTTCTCCAATAATCGGATACCTCGGGGCAGGATATGTAAGGACAAGTGTTGAAAGAAAAGCAGCAAATACTATCTCGAAATCAACACTCGATTCTGTCTGCTTTTCGAAAAAACGATCTGCAAGCGGGGTCGGATCTTTTCTCGGCATTTCCGAAGGAACTCCTAATTCATTACCGAATGGCAAAAATTTTGAATGACCATCGTTTTTTGACGTTTCGTATTTATTCAGCCTCGACAGCCCTGACGGGTGATTATTTTTCAACCGCTACTGTTTCTGTATTCTTAACCTCGTATATATTAGTAACGCTAAACGTCTCTGCAATCTCCTGCTTCTGCCGGACTGTCAAATCTTCCTGTCCCAGTACCTCCCGGATTCGCTCGTCGATCCGCCACGAGAACTCGGCGGCCTGCTCGATACGCGTGCTTACCGTCTTCACGGATTCGCATACCCTCCGCTCATGAACACGAGGTTAAAAGACAGGTATTCTCGACTAACTTGAAGCCCGATTCCTGATAAAGACTGACGAGGCCCCTGCCCATCGCTCGTCGATATCCTTCACTCAGCTTACGATATCCACTCAAATATGCATACAGCTGATCCCCACTCGTGTGCATATCGCGTCGACCGTGATTTTCGAGACGTAACTCCCTGGATAAAGAGAACAATCTTGATTTGACACGTCTACTGCTTCGTAGATACTATAGAAAATAATGTCCAAGAGGTTATTTGACAGTCAGAGCATGATGTCCCATGACCTGGGACTTTGCTGACGATGAACCAATAAGTTGGATTGGAGAAAATATTCACTGGCTCATCATACCAAGTATAGTAGGATTTCTCTCAGGATGGGCGATTTCAAATGGTTCTTTACAATCAATCCCCAGTCTGATTTCGAGTCTTAGCGCCAATCAATGGTCGGTGATTGTTACGATAGTGTATGTTATTCTGACTTTCCGCTTGGTGAATGAGACCCGGCAGGCTCGCAAACAAGAGAACAGGCGAGAATTAGACAGACAAGAAAGACGGCTGAACAGTCTAAAAAAAGCTCTCTTGACAGAGGTTGAGCAGAATATTGAGAAAATCGACGCGTTGAATCTCACCAATACAAATGTAGAGTTTGGTGGAAATGTCTTCCATAGTGAGATATACAGACAAAATGCCGACCGAATCGGAGAGTTAGATCCCTCAACAGGCAAAGTGGTAACCGAAGCTTTTACTGAAATCGTTGAAATTCAAAGGCTGATTGAGAAAGGCATAGAAATAGAGGACGACCGACACGGAATTGGTTATACTGGGTATTCAAGTTCTGCTCTCAAGGACGCGAAAAGGAAACTTGAGAGTGCAAAAAGCCATCTTAAGCAAAATAGCGACTAATCTCTTCAGAATACTCTAATAGATTCCAGTGACTGATTCACCTACCTGACTTTTACCAGACTACCCGAGAGCGGCGGGCATGGCCGCTAGCTTTGAGAGCTATAGGCAACGGCCGACAACCATCTAGAGGAGTATCAATATATGACGCCTGCGAGGGGCGATGATGAGCCGGAGCCATTGAGGGAACCACTACAGGACGCTCGTCAAATGACAGAACACCGACTGCTACGGTCTCGATTTCGACGGAGCGAGCTGGCACGACGCCCGCCGGCAGGATGGAACGCCAGTCGAAATCAAGTCCGCGATGCGCCGGCATTCGGACGAGCAGCCCGGAACATTTAAACTCTAAGACCAGTACCATGAGCGGTTACGGGCTGAGAACGGGTGGTACGACTTTGGCGTGTATCGGATTCGTGGGTAGGGTGTAGAGGTGCTGGAATGGGAGATGCGACATTCCTCACGATTACCCAATCTTGACTGGCATAGTGGAGGAAGATATCGAGATGCTGAACAGGCTAAAATTCATATGGACGAGTTGTTTTAGTCTCGTAACGTATCTGTCTCAGCAGAGATAGTTGCAAAATTGAATGCTCCCTAAACTGCCAACCTCCGTTCGGAGTAGATACTTTGGATACTTTCTTGCGGCGATATTCGCAACCCTGTTTGTTGGGTCACTATTCGTAGCCACTCTCCTCTTGATGGGAATAGTTGTACCTGCTTCAGTACCCACATTCCTGTTTTTTCTACTATTGGCCTCGATCTACGCAATCACATTCAGCGGTGCCCTCTCTTTCGCACAACCCTCTATCGACAGACGCGACTACATTCCGATGTTCGTAATTCTGGTAGTGTTTCTTGCGATGGCGCTTATTTCTCAAGGAATTGGTGCTCTCACGGGAATTGAACGGGGAGACAACCTGGCTAGAGCCGTTGTTACTTTATTCACGATTGGCTTAGCTAGCTCATTGTTTGTCGGTGGTTGGCTTCATGCCAAACTGAGAATTACAGAGAAGGACCTTTTGAGACATCTTGAACCAGTTGAAACGAAAGGTATCAGAGAAACACTCACCGATATATACACTCACCGAAATCTTAATTCTCTCACACTAATTCTGCTCGCTGACTCCTTTGTTTCCTTGGTGATTGGGTACGCGTTCGATATTGGTGTGGGTCTCGCGACTTTTTTTGGACTATTGACCCTGGTTCGGTTCATAGCCGAGTTCGATGAACAGAAGCTGGCGGAATTCAATGACTAGCGGGCTCTGTTCGGTGTATTTTGGGTAGGTGGCCTTAGCTACACTCCTACTGAAAAATTAGTGACTGCCCTTGATTTTGTGTGCCTCTGGCGGGTGAGAGGCTCACCATGAGTACTGACAAGCAGCCAGTTGACGAAGAGACACACGACCAAACCGACGACGTCGCTACCATCGCCGCCGAGCATCGCCGGGCACAGGTTTCAGGTGAAGTATTCGAGGGCGAACCGGGCGGAGAGCGCTAAGACCGATGAGTAACCCTGCAAGGCGGACTCATCATATTGACACAGCGGCTGACAGTCAGGTTGGCACGCCACTAGATCGCCAGCGAATTCGAATTACTGAAACGGGCTTTCTTGTTGTCTGTAGCGAGACTATTGTTCGTGGCATGGCTCTTCCCGAGTCGGGAGCTGGCGACATAGGCCGTCGAAACACACATTGACCGCGCTCGTCGGCCCTGACTACGAGTACCACTACGACGGATAGTACCCGTTCGTAATCGAACTTATCAACGACACGATGGCACAGCTGTGTCCCGATGAACAATCGTCTGCCGTTCAGGGGGCAGACTGCGTCCCAGAGCGACCTCGGTCGCTGGCGCTAACCAACGTAAAGACCTCATCTTTCATTTGTTGGTTAGAACCGGTGAGCAGACCTTTCGCACATTCCCTTAGGCTGTGAGAACCCTTTTGAACGGAGCGGGATTAGTGACGGTTATGTTTCAAGTAGAGTTACTGGCTGTTCTCATTTCGAGTGAAATGTTCTGGATAGGGGTCGCACTTGTGATCGGTGCAACGGTGCTCTGGCAGGAGTATTTCGGCTGATTGGTTATACCGTCGGAAGACTCACTTGTCACTGGACAGACTATTTTGTATGCACAGTCATGAGGCACGCTACGAGGGATGTGGGTAGAGGACAAAGAAGAGGGTGAAGTCCGGCGATTCGACAAGCAAGGCTATTCGTGGGTTGTATTGACCATTGAGAACATTCCAGATGACGTTATCGAAGAGCGGCGTGAGTAACAGAAGCTGCGTCCGCGAATGAATCATTCTCTATATTCGATTTCTATTACTGCCGGCTGACAGCCGAAATCGCGTCTTGTTCTCAATCGACTACCACAGGCTGGGCAGCGATCAATCCCTCTCATTCTTCTGTTCAGATATCCAGTACCCGTGATTTTGTGCTCCTCAGGTGAGCGAGAGGATGTCTCGACAGCAGTCTCGACCGCGGCAATCCAGTGTATCGTGTTTCGACCAACGAAAGATATCCCTCGAGTCGGTCACAGCGGCCGTTCGCACGCAACGGGCTCCGGAGACCGACCTCGAAGCAGCGGTTCTGCGGACTGTCGCTCGAAACTCGGACTGGCTCACCACGCCGGACATTTTGGCACTCCGGGCACAGTTGGACGCCGACGTTTCAGAGCAAGCACCACTCCGACAGCAGGTTCGAACCGTCGTCGACGCTATCACCGAAACGGTCGCTACGTGGGACCAGCAGGAGATGCGGTCATGAGCGGCGATACCGACGCCACGGTTCTGGAGGACCTGCCACCCGAGCGACTCCTGTCGGGCGATCAGCTCCAACCGATTCTCGCTGGGATTCGGTGTATGGACTCCATCGAAACGATTCAGGCGTATCTCGCCTACGAGACGAAGCATCAGGACCGAACACACGTCCAGGATAAACTTCGATTGCGTGCTCGTGAACTCCGCCGGGGTGACGGCGATTAGTGACAAACGACTCTTTATCGAAGTCCATGGGATCGGCCCCGACGACATTCCGGCTCACTCGGACAAGCCAACAGCCCCCGATGAAGCGACAGCCATTGCGAACGATATTCACAACCTGTTTCGGGAGGAATACGGATTAACTAATGTCGAAGGTGTTGCGACCGTCGTCAATCCAAACGTCCACGAGCAGTTAGTGGACGAAACCGATTCCTGACTGAACGCCGCAGACAGCAATTTTGTGCGCCCCAGTGGGGTGAGGGGCGTTCTACTGAGAATGCTCTTCGCCTGTACCAATGTCCACTGCTATCGCCACCCTTGAGAGATCGCTCACGACCACTGTTGCTGTCTTGGAGGCCGCCGATGACCAGTAACCCTGCTGGCATGGATGACCGAACTGTTGCCGCGCTGACGGAGGTAATGACCGTGCTGGATTCGGTTGGACGAGTCCGAGACGCGCCGGGTCTGTACTTAGTTGTCTCCTCGTCAGGGTCGGAGTATCTGGTCGATATGGCCGAGGGACGCTGTGAGTGTCCTGATGATTCGCATCGGCCGTCAGTCACCTGTAAGCACCGCCGTCGTGTCGCGTTCGCCATTGGTGAGCGGCCGATTCCCGAGTGGGCGAATCAGGATGCTCTCGACGACCAATTTGGTTTGCACGTCGAAGCTGACCCAACACGGGCAGTCCCCGACGGCGGAGTCGCACAGGCCACTGCCGAAAACAACAATGTTACTCGGTCAGGTAGCGGCCCGCTCGCAATCGAACCGGCTGATGACCCACGAACGAAGCGAGCGAAACGCGAGGCCATCGACGTTTCATTTTTGCAAAAGCCCGGTCGGTATGAGGTGCAGTCGGCCTCAGATAGCGTGTACGAGGTTGACGTCCTCGAAGAAACCTGTAGCTGCCCGGATGACGCGTCCCGCTGTAAGCACCTTCGACGGGTCGATATCGAGATTCGTGCGGAACTGGTTCCACGGCCCGACGGCCGACTGCCCGATGCGTAGGCAGGCGGCTCTCGGCCCATTTTACGCCTCCCACGGTGGGTGAGGAGTCTTCCAATGTCTTCACGCACTCTCCAGCGATGCGAGTCGGGCGTCTCGACACAGCGCTGTCCCGAATGTAGCGGCGACCTCATCCGGACCGAGCAAGAGACCCACTGTGAGTCGTGTGGGCTCGTCGTCGAAGACGCACCCGTCGATCCTGGACCCGAGTGGCGGTCGTTCGACTGCGGCGAGCGCAAGCGGACTGGTGCGCCGCGAACGGTGACCCGCCACGACCGAGGCCTTTCCACCGAAATGGGGTTTCCAAGCGAAGTGGATGGGTCATCGAAACGACGTCGACGGCTGATACGCCAGCGTCGGTTGCACGGACGGTCGAAGTTCGAGTCCAAGCGCGAACGGAACTTAGCGCACGGACTGGGTGAGGTGCGGCGACTCGTCGGAGCGCTGGGCCAGAGCAAGACGGTACAGGAGCAAGCCGCGAAACTGCTCGGAGAAGCCCAGGATGCGGACCTCTTCCCAGGCCACTCACTGGAGAGTGCCGCCGCGGCGATGGTCTACGCAGCTGGCCGGTGCAGTACGGTGATCCGAATGGCCGACGTCGCTGCCGTGGCCCAGTGCTCGGAACAGAAGGCATGGCGGACCTACCGGACGTTCCAGACGGACCTCGAAATTCCGGTTCCAGTCCAACTCCCAGTGGACTGGGTGCCGAAGATCGTCTCAGAGCTGCCCTATTCGGTTCCATCGGCTGTTCAACAACACGCGACACAGTTGGCAGCAAAAGCCAGTGAGTCAGCGAAACTGAATGGCAGCCCGGTCGGCATTGCCGCTGCTAGTGTCTATCTGGCGAGTGAGGACGCTGATTTGCGGTTGACGCAGCAGATGATTAGTGGAGCTGCAGATATTTCGACGGTGACGCTTCGAACGTGGTACCAACGGCTTGTCGCACTCTTCGATACGTAGCCCCTCAACGTGCTCCACCTCGCGATTTTGTGCGCTCTCTGGTGGGTGAGAGAGACCAACTATGGGGAGCACACAGCGATCAGGCACGACGCTCGAATGGCGCTGGAAAGACGAGACAGAGAACCGGCCTCTGCCTGAGTCATGGGCAAGAAACGGGCAGGAAGAACCAATCGGCGAGGACGAACAGCCTCTGTATGCAATCCAGTGTCGGGGTGGCCTTCTCTTGGAGTGGACAGTAAGTCGGCAAACGAATGCACCCGTCGCTGGACCGAATCGAGAGCGGCCAGCGCTACGGGTGCTGTACGTGACTTGTGACGGTCAGCAGGCCGCCGTTCGTGAGTGGGAAGCGACACGACAGACAGAGGGGTGGACTCCTGAGTCAGGTTTTGCGAGCGTGATTGCGAAACCCACCGATGCCTGTGATGATGTCGATGCCGACGATTACGAGTATTATCGGTCGCTCGTCGAGGAGCGATACGACATCGAGTAACGGCCTTTCAGTCGTTTCATCTGACGCTCGTGTAGGCCAAATCAGAACTACAGTCGGTTGTGTATGTGACGTGCACACTCGGTCGGCTATTATGACGAGCGAGGGTCCTACTGCGAACCAATGTCTACTGAAAGCTCTTGCTCAGCTTCAGAGGGCGACGAGCTGCAAGAGCTGCCACCAAGTGCAAAACTGGTTGCCAAGACCCTCGAATACGAGGGCAAACTCACACAGTCGCAGCTTTCGGAGTCGACGCTTCTTCCTATTCGGACTGTTCGATCTGCGCTGAGAACACTCGAAGAGAACGACATCGTCATAGCTCGTCTCTCGACGATGGATGCTCGGCAGCAGGTCTACTCGCTCAACATCGAATCGAACTAATCGTCTCTGACGGACCCCTTCGTGATGCTATTGATACTGCTGACATTCGGTGGCGACTAATAGATCAGCCGCGGTTTTCTGCGCCCCCGATGGATGCGGGGCGTACCTGAGAGTACGCTCTCGAACCAAACCATGACCGGCGACACAGCTTCAGACGATGTTGAGCGAGTCGAACGAACAGATATCGGTGCCAGTGTCGAGGTCCGACTCAAACGGGGAACAGGCACCCGAGACGAAGACCAGATCACCATCAAAGCAAAGGGCGAGACTGCGACGGATGCTCTCGCGGAGTTCGAACAACTGCTCGCCGAGTACGAAGCAGAGTACGGCGACCGGATGCGGGCGATCCAGCCGACGCAGCTTGACGAGTCGTAGCTACTCGCTCTTTTTCTCTTGCTCGTCGATTTTGTGCAGCCTCCAGCGAGTGGAGGCATTCTACAGATGCACACCGAGCCAGTGGACGGAGTCGAACCGACCTTCCTCGATGAAGCACCCATCAGTCCCGATATCGACCGAGTGCTCGTCGCCGAACACGGCTTGCCCTTCTATGTCGACGTCGACCGTCCCGAAGAAGTGCCCGCTGACGAGACCGAGCAGATGATCGACCTCGCCGAACGGGTGCTCTCTGCCGTCGGCCATCGTCCTGGTTTCGGACACCACGAAGAGATCCGGCACTCAATGGCCGAGTGGGCACCCGCCGTGGCGAGGATCGAACGGTCGATCCGGGCTACTGGCGGCGCATGACGTTCGCACTATCGCCCCGAGAGCGGAATTTCGGCCGTCTGAATGGGGAGCCCGACGAGCAAGTGAAGAAGGCCAAGACTGTGCTGGCGTGGGCAGCCGATTGTCTCGAAACGGAGACCTTGGAGGGCATCGAACAGTCCCAGTTCGACGATATCGAGCAGGCATGGCGCAGTGCCGTCGAAGCGACGAAAGAACGCCGGGAAATCAAAGCATTCGCTGCGGACCCGCCGGCGACATTTCAGGGCTGGACGCGATTCGACGCTGACCACGAGGTGGTCGAGGCCGCCTATCGAGCAAAGAATCACGGGACGCCCGTGGTTGCAGCAGTGTTTCGAACCGATGCGGGCGAAGACGAACTCGACGCACAGGAGTTTTCGATGAAGCGCTGGATCGATAGCGGCGGCAACCCCCACGTTGCTCGGCCGAACCGGTTCTGTGTGGCCTCCGGGAGCGACGACGGAGCCTACGCCCGGCTTCGATCCCATCTTCAGACGTTCGATGTCACGTCGCTTGCCGAGTAATACTGCCTACAACGTTCTTGAGCTCTGCTCTCACAGCGATACCACTAGCAATAGACCTCTTGAACCAGAGATTGATGGAGCAGTGCTCAATCAATCGTCGCTCATGGAGCGAGTTCCGCAGTGAAAGAGCTAGTCGGCTGTTCTTCGAGACTGATTGTGCCGTCTTGAGCGACCGTTACCTCGTGTCCGGCGTATCTAAATGAGATGGCACCGCCGGACATTCCCTCGACGGTTGTCTCCAGCGCATTCGGATCAATACTGTCATGCAATGGCGGCAACTCGGTCACGTCGCTGTTGGTAGCTGTCGCTACCCGGTAGACGATTTGTTCAGAGAGACCCCCACTTGTTTCTCCCATACTCGCGCTGACTATCAACCAATACATAAACATTTGTCAGACATATGTAGAACGAATAACCTTTCAATCCGTAGCAGTGGCGATGAGTATAGAGACGCCGATTCTCGCGCGGCTGAATTGTCTCTGGTGTGATTCCAGCCCGTGGGTTAGCTCTCTTTGCACCCGCTCCTATCGATCTGTTTTCTGTGACACTGCAGCGGGCTGGCGTTTATAAATGAAGACGAGAACATCCATGTGTGTGACCGATCGGAACCCCAGCTTCGACCCGGCAGATATCCGCGGGAGTGCTAGTTCAGACCCACATGCCGACGCCGAGAATACTGAGGACCTCCCCGGGAACTACCGGACTCCCGACGACGCTACCTCAAACCAGTGTCCGACCTGTTCGAAGACGCTTCCCCAAGCGGAAGTGCAGTGTCCGTTCTGTGCGGGAGAAAGTCTCGTCGAACCGTCAGTCGAGGACGAGGGGTCCGTCGACGAGTGGTCGTTCGGTCGCGTTGTCCTCGCTATCGTCGAGGGGACTACTCGGTACCACGCCCAGGCATTCGGTGCCGCGGCCTTTGCTGTCAGTGACGACTTGACGACCGGCACTGAAGCCGCTCGTGCAACAGTCAAATGTCGGGCAGCGTTCGACGCCGAACCAGCCCCGCAACTGACCGATGGGTGGCCGTCCCTGCCCGATATCGTCCGGGCCGACCGTGCTGTTGGGCAAACGTTCTTGGATACCGCCGTCGAGCAGACCGACTGGGAGTGTCCGGATACCAAGCCACGGTTGTTCGTCGAGGACGGTGACGGCCTGACTGAGTACAGCCAGTTCGAAGCGCTGGCGGCGCGGATCGAGGAGGGTGAAGCGGAGTACTGGCTAGTGCCCGGACTTATTCAGGAGTATTCCGTCGGCGACCCGGCCAGTCTCGAGCACCGCCACTACTGCGTGGGCTGTCAGGAGCCGGCACCGCATTCGTATGCTGGCCGGGACGGTCTCGATTCGGCCCCGATGACCGGACGGGAGATCTGGACGTGCGACGTCTGCGAACACCCACGGTTTCTCGATTTGGAAGAGGAGTTGAGTGAGTCCGAGGAGGATCACTCGCGTGAGTGGCTGCCCGACGGGGTCTCGTATGAGGACGTCCACGCCGGCGACCCGCTCCCACACGAATTCGAGTTCGAGCAGCAGATCGACGCCTACCGTGAGCGCCACGGGCAGTATCCGTGGGAGTAGAGTCAAATAGGCGGCCAGTGACGTTTCTGAGAACGATGGTGTCTGAGTAAATGGAAATTCCGCCACAGCTGCAGTGTCTCTTTTCGGCCGAGGTCGAGGAGTCGGGTGAGTCGTTCGTGGTCGACGTTCCCGAGAACGAGATCCAGACTGGTGATCTGGAAGCTGGTAAGACATATCGAGTTGCGCTATTCGCGACCGAGTCGAGCCCGCAACCACGGTCCGCTGGCTCACAGTCAGATGGAGTACAGGAGCCGCCGGTCGAAGAAGGGGAGACGCGCCGAGTCGAGATCGAAGATATCGGTGAGCAGGGCGATGGCATCGCGCTAGTTGAACGAGGGTATGTGGTGATCGTCCCGGATGCGGAACTCGGCGAACGCGTTGCTGTTGAGATTCACAACGTGCAAGTGAATGTGGCCTTTGCTGAGGTGGCCGAGCGGCTCCCTCTTGACGAGTGACGTAGCGAGAGCGTGCTCTCTCTCGGTTTCGGGACAACTCGATGGTGGGGGAGTTACTGTGCGTACTAGTCGCAGCCGCCAGTTCGTCGGTGAACGAAGTAAGGACTGCACCGGGGTCCGGCGCTGTCGAGCGTGGTGCTGCTTCCCAGAGTTCGACATCGAGCTCCTTTGTGGCTGTTACCCGGCCGTCTATGGTAGTGACCATGAGAATCGCCTGTTGATAGATGATGATTATTCGCTCCTCGTCGACGTCGAGATGTTCGATGCCGACTCATTCGAGTGTGTCTCGAAGGTTTGTCGGCTTGGGGAGTGTGCCGTGGTGCACTAGTGTCTCGTAGGCAGTCATAGTGGGTGCTCTGCCGTATTTCTACTGGCTGGCTTTAGCAGAGATCAGGTATTCGTGTTCCTGCTCTTCAAGGACCTCTACTTCGATATTCTCCAGTTCTTTGGCTTGCTCCAGTTGGTTAGTAGGGACGTACGTGGTCACAGTGTCATCGCTGACGTGGATATCGTCTTTCAGTACACCGCTGATCGCCGCTAACTGTTCCACTATATATTCTGTTCTGCCTGTAGATGAAGTCATGTTTCTCGACTTAATTGTGGTTTAGACGGGTAAAATCATTTGGGGAGCTAAGTACCAACGGTCTACCGGTACTGGTTGATTAGTTCACGGATGTCGTCGGAGTCCACGTAGAGTCCTTGGAGACGAGTCGTTCTGTCTGCTTCTTTCAGGAGCATGTCGCCGTCGCCGCCGAGTTCTTCCGCTCCACCTTCGTCTATCAGGATTCGGGAGTCGGACTGTTTCGGGAGTCGGAAGGCTACCCGGGTGTCCAGGTTAGCGCGGAGGTCCGTGTCGATAGCCTCGTGTGAAGGTCGCTGGGTGGAGATGACGAGATGGACGCCTTGCGCCCGTGCGATCTGGGCGATACGCCGCACGTTGTCCTCGGTATCGTCGGCGTCTTCTCCCAGCTGCTGGAGAAGGTCACTGTATTCGTCGATGATGACGACGATCGGTTTCATCTGGTCATCCGGGTTCTGCTCGTTGTATTCCCCAATGTCCCGGCAGACGCTTTCACGCAGGAGCTGTTTTCTACGCGGAATTTCATCCTCGACGAGCCACTCAAACAGGTTGGCAGCGTCTTCGGCGTCAGTAATCACTTCGCCGTTAGAAAGGTTCGGAAGGGCATCGAAGAAAATGAAATCGGTCTCCTTCGGGTCAACCAAGGCGAATTCGACGTTCTCTTGGCCTTTCTGCTCCATGAAGTTCATAATCAGGGAGTACAGAAACACGGTCTTCCCGCTGCCTGTTGCTCCGCCGACCAACATATGCGGTGCTTCAGAGAGGTCAGAACGGTAGACATCGCCGTCTGGTGTGACGCCTGCTAGGAAGGGTAGTGAGGATGTTTCGATCTCGTCGGACGGCTTGTACTGGGTCCTGTAGTCGCGTTGAGGGACGACAATGTTGCTCTCTCTAGGAACGTCAAGGGCAACGTACTCAGTACCGGCGAGCTCTTCGAATATGGGTTCTTTCTCAAATGCCATTTCCCGGGCGATATCCTCCATTCGTTGCTTTAGAGAGGCATTCTTCTCGTGTGAAGCGAGCCGAATCTTAAAACGAATTACGTTTGGCCCAACTTCGATATCGTTGGAGTCGATTTCCCGGATGTCGATTTTAAAGTCGTTGAGGACCCGTTTCAGGGTTTCAACCTCGCCGCTATACTGTTTTGTGTCTCCGAACCGTTCAAGCGAGGTTTCAGATTCTTTGGTCTCCTCACTTGTTTCCTCTTCTTGGTCAATTGCCTCATCTGTAGTGGTACTCTTTTTTTCTTCCCCTCCTTTTTGTATTCCGTCTGTGTTTGCCTCATCTGCCTCTGTAGTCTGGGTATCGCGGTCTTCGATGCCACTAACAATCAGCCGCTTGATTGACTGGCGGGGAAGCTTATCGACCCTGATGGACTGGGCGTTCGGAGTTACGCCGTCAATCCGTTCGTCCGACGTAGCCTCGCTGGTGACTTCGACCGATACGATCCTCGGGTTGATCTCGATTTGGGCGTCCCCGTTGAATACGTCGTTTATCCGGTCTGCCCACTCCTGCTTCCCCTCCATCCCTTCTGCGGAGGTCAATTCGTAGTACAGTTGTTCACGGAGGGCCTCTTTCCGGGGCGATGTAGTGAGGTTTTTGTCGCCAGTAAACAGACCGCGGATTGTGTCTGTTGTCTCGAAGACTTGGTCGACGGCGTTTCCTTCCACGATCTTGGTGCCGTCTTCGTCTTTGACAGTATAGGCGCCGCTGGTTTCTTCTAGAGTCTTGATTTCGATGATGTCGAGGATAAGGCCGCCATCGTCGTCGAACTGGACGGTAAGGATGTCGGCCCGGCTCTCGCTGTCCCCCAGATTCAGCCATTCCCGGGTACGTGGGTTGTCGATGGAGAAGGTCAGTTTGGGGTCGGCCAGCGTCTGTTGCAGCCACTGGACGGCGATAATCGAGCCAAGCAAGCCCTTTGTATTTCTGGATTTTCCGCTGCCGAGGGTTTCCCGGGTTATGAGGCGGAGAAGGCCGCTTTGCTGCAGGTCAGCGATTCTCTTCGCGATATCCTCCAAGTCGGTGTCGTCAGGCGCGAGACGGTATTCGGTAATGATGCGGCGGAGGACCCGTCGGAAGTAGTCGATATCCTCTGAGTAAGTGGCGAAGTCGCGTTCGCCACGTCGTTCTCTAGAAATTAGATTGTCCTTCCAGAACGGGTTGCCGTTCATTGGCGGTGAGGAGATTGAGACCCAGATCGCGGAGTCGAGGAGTTCGTGGATAGTCTTCTTTTCGACGTTGAGCTCGTTGACTTCGGCGTTGTGGATGGCCTGCCGCTGGTTATACAGCTGGTTGATCAGGTCCTGGTACTCGGAGAAGAGGACTCCTTCTTTCGACGGCGAGATATTGATTTTGTCCTCGAGTAGGTCGTAGTCGAACTCTTTCGGGACGTACAGGGGGTGGATTGTGGTCTCGGCATCACGCTCGAAGGTCTGGATGCTAAAGTTGCTCTGGTCGTTAATCAGGATGAAGTGCTGTGGGTCGCCTTTCAGGTCCTCGGCGTATGAGTCGTAGCTGGGGTATTCGGTTGTAACGATCTCGAACTCCCCAGAGTCGTTGTCCGGGCCGAACAGGTTAGTGATGTCCTCAGAGACACTAGGCGAGGCAGTACCGTTGAGGACAGGTTTCTCTTCGTCCTCGATGAAGGCGAACTCTACTGTCGCGCCTTGGATTTCTTCTTTCTCCGCTAAGTCCGCGATATCAGAGAGGAGGTCTACAGGATCTAGAGGATCGATAACGCTGATTTTGAGGTGGCGTCGGGATGGTGGGTATGCTGACGTGAATTTGTCGAGGACGTAGTCGTAGAACTTGGAGTTCGTGCCTTCTGCAGCATTCTCGATTCGGGTGTAGACTGGCAGCCTGTCGAGCTCCGCGGATTGTACGAGGTAGGTCTCATCCGCCAGTCGGTAGTTCCCGCCGACGTGAATACTGCGGAGGACGTGTGGCTGTTCTTCGACGCTGTTGATGAGGAAGTTGCGTTCTTCCTCGGTCAGCGACTCTTTTTCGTCCTTCATCTCTCGCGCCAGTTCGGAGTACTTCCAGAGGTGGAGCGGGTGGAGTGGGGAGAGGACGAGTTCTCTGTCGTCTCCGTATTCGAGGATGACAGTGTCGAATAGGAGGAAGTCGGAGAGGAGTTTAGAGGAGCCTTCGGAGCTGACGTCCTGAATCTCTCGGTACTTTTTGTCCAGTTTGTCCTGGACTTCGCGGTATGCCTTTATGTAGTCTTCTGCGGATTCAAGCAGGCCTTCGTCTCCGAGAAGTCGGATGAGCGGGGCAGATAGTAGTCCTGGTAGGGCATCGTCGAGTTCACTGCGGGCTGTTACGTATCGGTCGATGGATTCAACTAAGTCTTCGAACTTGCCGCTGTTCTCAGCTACTCTACGGAGTTTTTCGAAGCTGCTGTCTTCACCTCGTGGCTGGAACTTCTCGGTCCTCAGGGCTTGGAAATTCTTGATCGCGCTCTGCCTGTCCTCTGGATTGTGGATGATACCACCGAAGGTATCCTTGGTGACGAAGTGCTCAACGAAGTAGTAGAGGTCGTCATTGACGTCGAAGGTCAACTGCTCATCCCCGGTAAACTCCAAGTCGACCCGGTTTTCTTCTTCCTCTACGGCTTCTCGGTACTGGTCATCGAACTCTTCTGAAAGCCGTTCCAGTTCTTCGTCGTTGTCATCGAAGACTGCCTCCACACTAGCGGATTCGACGTCTCTCCGGGTGCTGGTGGTTGAACGTCGTTGGCTGGACTGGCCGGTGGTGGAGAATATCTCGCTGATCTCGTTGTACGTCAGGTCGGCGAGGATCTCCGAGTCACCTGTTCGTTCGAACCGTCGAAGCTTGGCTACGGATTGTTCCCGTTCTTCCCTTTCGCTGTCGTCGACTTTGGTGACGCTGTTAGTGAGGCGGCGTCGATCCCTATTCGACATGTGGGAGACCCGCAGCACGAGGTCCAAGTTGTCAGAAAGCCTGTCTGGGATTTCGTCGGGGTTGTTAAGCCCTGGATCGTTGAACAGCCGCAGTCTGTAGAGTTCGGTTCCGAGGGCGTCGAGTGAAGCTTGTTCTGACTCTTTGAGCGTCGAGGTTGCGTAGTCAGCAACTGCAGGGATTTCGAACCTGTCGTAGAGGTCGGTGCCAAGGGTTTCCCAGATAGCTTGGGCTGGGGGACTGTCGTTGAACTGTTTCTGGGCCTGCATCTGGTCGGTGATTTCTCGCGTAATTTCTGCCAGAGGCAAGTCGACCATACCCTCGAAATCTTTCATCGAATTCAGGCGGGCGTGGTCTCCCCGAACTAGGATCACCAGTTTCTCAGGTTCGATGCGTCCGTCCCATTCGAATCCGGTGTCGGTGCCATTCCGCCAGTTGACGGCAACACTAACTTTGTCTGTGAGTTTGACGGAGGAGTCCTCTGTCCGTGTCTGGAGATCGTCGATGTCTGCTTCATCGATGCTGACCATAGCGAGACCGACATCGTACCGTGCGTTACTGCAGAGGATATTGACGAACTCCTCAGCATCGAACCGGGGTGGCGATTCGATGATTACTCCAATGTTTTCCTCGGTCAGCTGACCGACTGTCTCGTTAGCGATTGCTTTGCCGATCAGTTCCTCGTTGCTCTCGTATGAGCTGTCTTGTGTTTGTGTGGTTTCGCTCATATTTCCTCCTCGGGGACAGAAACGATGGTAACGCCGTCCGCGTATTCCTCGGCATATCCAAGGCTTGATACTGCTTCTTTGAAGCCCTCGTAGTTCTGGTTGTTCAGCGGATCACTTTCGGATGCGCTGGCACCGAGGCGGATGTCCCACTCCGCCAGGTGGCTACGGTCCTGTTCAGTTCCGCCCACGATGATCCCGTACCGTTCCCGGAGTTCTTCTGAGAGATCTTGGAGAGACATGCTCGTGCCTGGTTCGATTACGGAGAGTAGGGCGGGTTCCAGCATCTCAGGGTCGGGCCGATACCTACGTTTGTTCGCCCGGTTTCCTCGTGGTTTGAGGATCCCGGCACGCCAGGCGAAGGTCTGAGCTGTGGACTGCGGTGTGTACGTGTCGAACCGATTCGAGAAGTCGTGGATGATGTTGCTAACAGCATCCACCAGCCTGTGGAAGGTGGTATCCTTCTCGGGGTCTCGTGAGGCTCGGAATACCTGCTCGAATTTTTCGTAGTCCTGCTTGATCTTGTCCTTCTTATTCCGGTTCAGTTCCAGGAAATTGTGGTTCTCGATCTCTCGGAGGACGTCTTCCTCGCTGTAGTCTTTGTAGCCCTGTAGGTCAAGGACATGCTTAACGCCAAGCCGGGTAGCTAACTGGATCTCCGACCCGACGACACGGAATGATTCGAGGCTGGCGTCGGCTACCGGGTTGTTCCTGTTTCCGGTGTAGTTCAGCACGATTGGGACAGGTTCGTCTTTGCCCCCGTCATCCCGAATCTCATTATGTCGGTTGGCCATATAGACGTAGAGCAGGAACCCGCCGAATTTGATGGTGCGGCGAAGGTCACGGGCGTAGTTCAGATCATAGTCGCCGTTGGAGTCCTTCAGGTGCTTCGACAGGGTTTCGAAGCCTTCGACGAACTCATCCGCAATCTTCCCGTTCCCGAATGCGTCTCCGAGGACAGGTTCTTCCCAGGGTGAGACCGTGACGTTGCCTTTCTCTCCGTCTTTGGCGAGTGGCCGGAAGAGGAGAGAGATAGCGTCATGGTGATCCTGAAGTTGGTCGGTCAGCTTCTGATCGATGTCGCTGTCAGATTCGTCCAGTACGGTGTAGATGAACTGGGACGGTGTTACACCGATTCGGCGATAGGCAACGAACCAGTCGCTCATAGAGGTCATTGCAGAGTGTCGTGGACTACTTGCGTAGAGGGCATTGTCGTTATCCAAGACCTTCCGCATCCTGTACCGAAGATTGTCCATTTGTTCGTTACTGAGATCGCGGGAGGACTCGAACAGGCCGTGGTATTTCTCGTCCAAGTCGCTAGAGGGGGTTTTCCCAGGTTTCTCGACGAATTTGAACAGGTCCTCTGACTGGTGAGTGGATCCCAGAACGTTACTGAAGACGACCTGGGTGAGATGCACCGGTTTTAGAGAAGCGGAGGTTGCTTTGAATCCGAATGCGGCTTCCGATGCGTCAGAGTTTACGTCGTTAAGTCTCATTGGCATCGGTGCTCACCTCCGCTCCATCTGGTACCGGTCATCGTTGACTGTCAGGATCTCGAGTTCGCCAGTTTCCGTGTCCATGATGTGGACAGTGCCGTAATCTTCATCGTGGCTTTCCCTGTACTCGATTTCTTCCATAAACTCGAGCAACTGCTGTTCTTCTTCCCTTCCACGTAGAATGTAAGGTATGTTGCCATTCAGGGCACCGAGTGTCTCTGATAGGTCTGGATCAATCCGAAGCTTGACTGTTGAGTCACGTCCTTCGTATTCGAGAACGTGGTGGTCGTGGTTATAGTCCATTGCATCGCTGATTTCGGGATGAAGCTGCGGGACCCGGCGGTTCAACTCGCGCTTGGGGATTTCTGTCCGGGAGATAAGGGATAGGGAGCTTTTAGATCGATAGTTGTGGGAGAGCCAGACGCGGAGGTCGGAGCCTTTGGAAGAATCTGGCATGAAATAGCTGTTAATCATCTCTATGACGTCCTCTTTCACGCTTTCATCCGAACGGTCCCTGTTCCGCTGGTTATGGAAGGAGTAGTTGGTCTCGTGATAGAGGTCGCGAGCGTCGTAGTCTTTGATGGCTACGTCCTCAAAGTAGAACTGACGTTTCTTCTCGATGAATCGTTGGTCGACTTCTTCCTCTGAATCTTCTTCGTCTCTCCGTGAAACCTCTTCTTCAGCGTCAGCCCAAAGTTTGCTGTCGATGAATGGATGAGTAAGGTCACGGGGATGGAAGTATTCGTCCAGGAGGGTGAAGATCTTCCCGCTACCACTGAAGGCGAGGTTGTAGTATTTCAGCTCTTCGTCAAACTCAGTGATGCTTTCTTCTTTGGCTCCAGTAATACAGTAGGCGAGAAAGTTCAGGAGGTCACGAACGGTGACGTGGGCGTCCAGATGACCAATGGACTGTAGGAGCCGGATTATATTTTCTCGGACACGATCATTCCTCATCTTATCCATATTGTAGGCGATGTGTCCGTCGATGTCGTCGCCGTTGTTCTCTTTTAGAAACTTATTCGAAGTCAGGTTCTCGATGGCCTGGCCGATGACCTTTCGCGTGAGAATGTTTCTGTTGTTGAGGTCGATGACGACGAGAGAGTCGAAATCAGCGTTGTCAGCTTGATCTTCGTCGTAGATGATCTGGTTTTGGAACTGGCTTCGAACTTTTTCTAGGAAGGGATAGTCGTCGGCGTGCTGGGTGGTCATCTCGTAAAGAGGGCCGTCATTGATAGCGAGAATACCAGGTCGGTCGTCGTCGAGGGCGTCTTTCCATTTGTCAAGTAAGACAGTATAGTCGTCGTACTCGGAGGCGTCAGAGAGATAGAAATAGTCCGGTTCTGGGTACTCGGGCTTCATCTGCAGGATGTACTGTGTTTTACCGTCTCCAGGGTTCCCAGTGAGAACGATCTGCTTCCCATCTTCTAGTGCGTCCTGCAGGTATTCCTCACCGTCCAGACGGGTTGTTATGTGTATTTCTCTGCGTTGCTCGTCAGTGAGCTGTTCAGCGAAGCCTCCCTGTGCCAGTTGTGAAAGGAACCGTAGGTTCAGTGTCGATGCTTCAATTCCCATATTTACGTTGATGTTGGTGACCGAATGTTCCCGTCATGTTAACTGTTGCTTATAATGAACTCACTAAGACTGGCTTGTCGTTTGTCGAAATCGATCTCGCTGCTCAATTTGAACCCTTGCTTGTCAAATTTCCTAATATTCTCCAAGACGTCTTGTTTCTGAGCTCTCATGCTTGCCCACCGATCGATCCAGTACTGGTAGATTGACTCCTGTTCCTTCTGTGGGTCGTCAAACTTCCAGTAGTATTCTGGGTTATCGTCGATTCCTAGCAGATAGTCTTGGGAGTTCTCTGCCAGATCGATTCCGTACACAATCCGTCTAGACTCGTGTTTCAAGAGATCCGTCTCTAAACCGCAGTTCTTCAGGCCACGGCGGATTTTCCGGATGCGAGGAGAGACACCTTCTCCGAACCGACCTCGGACCACCTTGCGACCTTCCTCTAACTGTGTGACCTGACTAATCCGTTTTCGTGTTTCAGGACCGAACTGGATTGAACCGTACCCTTCAGTGTACCCGATCTGGTCGTATTCGATCTCGCCGTTTTCGGTTGGAACCCGGATACGGTCGTACTGGGCACTTCCAATCTCGAACAGGCCAGTGGTGTCGAGGAAAACCAGTTCGTTCCGTTTGCTCACTGTTTCGCCTTTCATCGAGCTGGCGATTTCGCTCTGGTAGTCGCCGTATTTGTCTTGGTACATGTCGATGACCTTGGGGCCCGTCAAGGCCATCGCCACAAGCTTCCCACCGAGAATACGGTTGTAGGGAGGGATAGCGCCACAGACCATGATGTTCATCATCCCGGCACCGACCCGCTCCTTTTTGATCTCCTTCAGGGCGGTTTTGATAGCTCGCCGCCCAGAGTCGTTATTCAACCCTGTTCTGATGAACTCGACGTCGTCCTCGTCGCTGTGTTCTTGGAAGTATTTTCGGTCGCGGAGAAGCTTTTGAAGTGCTCGAGACCGTTTTTTCCGGAACAGGGCTGTCTCACTTTTTTCCTCCCAAGACTCCATCTTCTCCGGGTTCTCGTCCTCGCCATTTTCAATGGTTTGCTCGGCTTCCACTTCTATCTCCTCAAGAATCTCAATAACCCGTTTGTCGGGGTTGACGAAGCTTTCCTCAGAGAGTTTAGGGTGTTCCTCGGCAAAGTCGTCGTGACGGATATTGGATATTGCGTCCTTAATGGCGTCTTCTAGGGCTTCTCGTATATCGGAGCAGAACTCGCTGACCCTCTCTTCGTATTCTTCTTCGGTCTCTAGCCATTCTGTATTGGTGACTGTCCGAGTTTTCTTGTCCGGCGTCCGCTTCTCTTCTGGTAGCTGCTCTTGGTATTCGTGAACCCGTTTCTTCCGCTGCAGTTTATCTTCGACCGCGTCAATGGTCCAGCCAATATAGCCATCTCTTACTGACAGGTTCATCATGGGGCTTGCCAGTGTCGCAATCCCCATTACCGGGTCTTTTGGCTTCGCTGCGTTTCTAATAAGGAAATTGATATTTCTTCCGGGGACCGTGTTGTATGGTGTTAGCCAAGTATAACGAAAATACCGCCAGATATCCATCAGGTCCAACTCGGTGTGATCACATTTCTCCCCCGTCTCTACTTTCTGTATGTAGGGTTGGACAACGTCTTCTAGATCTTCGGCGATTTCCTCTTGACTCTGGTCCTGAAGCGGTGCTAAGTCTTGGTAGAGTTCTTCCCCATCGGTTATTACTTCAAGAACACTGCGCCCGCCGCTCGTGTTTACGCGGGTGTCTCGCTCCATTTTCCGGACGAACTCGCGGACGCTTTCCTCTCGGAACTGCGCCCGTCGTTCTTTCTGAAGGACAGCGCGTTCCTGTTTCTTGAACTCCTCTGGGTCGTCTTTGTAGCGATCAGGATCCGGACGAACTACGTGTAGTTCGGAGTTTTTGCGAATGTCATAGTTGATCTCAATGAGATCTAGAAGAACCTCTAACGCTGCGAGATATCGAATCTGGCCTTCAGTTACTTCATCCTCAATTTTATTCTCGACATAGCGGATCTCGTCCTTGATGGCAACTTCCCTGTCGAGGTCCTCCTGAAATTCGATTAGTTCATCGGTCAGAGCCTCAAATCGCCGTTGGTACTGGTCCGGGAGACTAGGCGAAAAATCTACTTCTCGTTCAGAATTCGCTCCCATAGTAATCTGGTTGATGTGGCAAATCGTTCTCTGCTGAAATCCAAAAGAGTATCGACTCAGATCAGTCCATACCCCCTAAACGACCCAGGCAATCCTGTTACAATTATCTGGGAAATTATATGTTCGTGCTTTTTCAATAGATTTATTCTATCTGTCGTCCAGGTTTGATAACACATGCGTAAAGGGACTATCAGGACTAGGATCGGAGGCCTCCGACCCACTCGTGAGTAAACTTTCTATCCCCTTCGGGCTCGACCCGGAGGGAACGAAAACTCCAATAGAAGAGGCCCAAGGTAAGTCAGACTACTACCGATGCCCAGAATGTGGTGAATTCCTAACCCCTCGTATTGGGACTCAGCGCCAGTACTTCGCTCATAAGCAAGGCGTTCTGGAGGACATTTCCTGTTCTCTGTCCAGCGACGAGGGTGTTGAAAAGATGATCGAGGATCTCCGTACTTCGGACATCGAAGAGGGTGAGCGTGAGCGGTCAATTCGAACCTATCTCGGGCAACGCTATGACGGGGGTATCGAATTATTTGGCATCGTTCCATCACTCGATTGGGATCAAATCCAAGAAGATGAGGATGTCGACACACTCTTAGAAAAGGTCGAAACCGAGACAACAGGAATCGCACATCCCCCTGTACCGAGTAACTTCCACCCATCAGAAGCAGAGGTCACGCTTGATCTTGACCCAACAGCGGATAGTTACGAACTTCAAATCTCAGGTCCAGATACCCTGGGAAGTATCACCGGCACTTGGACTACTTCAGGGCTCCAACACGGTGATCTCTTTGTTGGTGACGAAACTCGGGCGCAGCGATATAACTCGGATCACCAAGTGCGTAAGGACATGTGGGTATATCTGGTCTCAAAGAACCCCCCAAAATCCGAAGTATCGTTCGTTGATGTCTACGACTTCGCAGATGTATCCTTAGTCGGGTTCCGGGCGTCCGAAAAGACGGAGCCATTTCTCGACCGCTATGGGGGAGGCCTTAGTACAGAAAACTACGGCTTCGATGCTGACGTTGTATTACCCGCGCACACAAACCCAACCGTTGAGGCCCCCCTATACGCACCACCAGAGGAACCAGTTCTCGTCGGAGTTACTCCCTCTGAGGAAGTCGATCCAATATTCGAGGTCGTTTCCATCCCCAAAGATGCAAACGAGACAGTCGAAATCGACCGGACTGGAGCGGGAAATCCTCGTTACTACACAACTGAGGTACCCTCTGATGGATCGCGCCGTGTGAGTATCCACCAGCGGAACTCCGATCGGCATCGTCTGATCCACCTCCACCCATCCGAAGAATCGACGATCATAGACGCTACCGAGCCGGAATCACGGCGAATTGGTATTGAAATTCAAGATGAGGAAAACCGTGAACTTCTCTCACCTATCGAAGGCCCGTCTTCAAAGCGTATGCCCGTTGGTTTCAATCCTCATTTATTACATACCAACCTCGAATATGTCGGGCCAGAAGACCTCGAACTGGAAGTAATCGCTACATTTGCTGAAGCCGCATCGTTCGGTCCTACAATCAGCCGAGACGTAACAGCAATCAGTGACATTATCTCGGAGGTCGTCCACTGGGTAGAGAGCGGCTGTAATGAACTCGAGATTCGGTTCAATGGTATTGGCACTATATCGATCTGCTTTCCGCAGGGGGAACAATGAATCTGGAACCCGGTGACGAGTTTACAGCGGAAGTAGACAAGATTACGAAACGGAGAACTTGCACCGTCAAATACGATGGGGAAGGGATTAATATCGGCCCAGTCACATGCGAACCCGGTCGTTCGGTTCGATTGCGATATCTCGGGGCAGATTCAGTCGCTGGAACATCGATACATTTCGCACTTTGTCTGACCGAGAAAGTTCTCGCGGACGATTACAAAGATCACATTCGACGCCATGTAAGCGGCCTTCTTCCTGACCAACCGCCACAAGAGGGAGAACAAACCTACATAGAGGTGGATAAGATCGACGAGTACGGCCTCGGACTCGCAGTTGCCGGAGGTGAAGTCATCGAACTCGGACCAGTACAAACAGACGAGGGCGACTTAGTACACGTTGTCGGACGCGAACCGGGATCTGCAGAGATTCTGAACACAAGAGCACGTGGGAAACGCTACAGGATTCGCTTCAATATTCTCCGTGAGCGCTGGGACAAACTCCCTATCAAAAAGGGCGAGTCATTCACGGCAACGATAGATGACACCGATGGCAGTAATCTCATCGCGTATGTGGACGGGTTGCCTGTCCACTTCTCTGGAGGCAAGGCCCGAATCGGACAAAAAATCGAAGGAGAACTCATTAGATTTCACCGAGACCGCGGAGTTGGCAAAGTGACAAAGGTCTATGATTCGGTTGGTGATATCGAAGACCCCAGGCACGATACTCGGATGCAGCAACTTCAGCAAGCGGGATTCGGCCAAGAACCGTTTCGTGCATTTGCTACGCGGTTTACTGGCGTGAGTGGCGACCAACTGCCATCGACCGAGATTGGTATCCGAGACGCCATAGTCGGTGAGGCAATCCGATTCGGTCTTGCTGAGAAAGCTGAATCGGGCGGCCAACAGTATCCACAAGCACACATCACCGCAATTCGTCACTGGGTTGTCCATAAGCTGGCGTCTGTTCTCGGACAGCCAGTCGCTGGTGCCGACGAAGTATCCAATGATGTCGGGTGGTTCCGGGCAGCATTAACAGAGCGTACCGGCCCCACAATCACGTTCCTCGGTGATGTGATACAACTCTCACAAGGGTACTATGCTCCAGCACCGACGCGGGTTGTAATGATCTCCGAATCTGAGGCCGTGCTCGTTTCAGGGGACCCAAGTCGTCCATTCATAGAGTCCGGTCTTGATATCGAATTTCGGGGGTTGACGCGGATTCTTACTGACACCAGTGAAGCAGAATTGCGTTCGAGAGAAATCCCCATTCAATCTAAAGACGAATACATAGGTCTGGACGAAGCGCCGATGACGACGCCAGCTACACTACGTGAGTACATCGAACAGCGACCGCAGGAGTCGTGGGAACCGGAGGAAGGTTGGGCACCATACACTGGACAGTACTATGGATTTACCGTAGACGGTGAACCGCTCGTCATTGAAGAGGCAGACGGAACTGCGATCAGTTTGTGGCGAGTTCCAGTCGAATACGGCGCCGATACCTACCAGTTAAAGGTTCAATCGGGCGACGGCAAAACAAGGGCCGTCACTGTTTCGCCGAAATACCGCAAGCATGTGTGCCTAATCCTTGACTCAATGGCTAAAGACCCACAGACAGTTGAACTCACCGCATATGACGAGGAGGTCTTATTGAGTTGTGACTTTGCACCACCGCGGGCACAGATGCGTTGGCTGTACGCAGTCGGAGCAGAGTGGGTTGAAACATCGTCGTATCAACTTCAATGGCGAATTTCGGACACCGATGCTGATTCAGTGCGAGAGGTCTTCGACGAACTGCCCGTGACCATCATCGATAATACATAACATGAAATCAATCAAAGAAGTCTCGGAAGAGCTCGAGAACGACCTTCAACAGTACATCGAATCACGTTACCACCTCCATCACCCACGGCTTCTCAAGGAACGTCGTGCCCTGATGGACGAGGGAGAGACGGCCACCGAACCGTGGGTCGAGGCCACACCGACCTATGTTTCGGGGGATTCCCTCAGAGAGTTGGGCTTGCCAAGCGAAGTCGTCGATTTGCTGAAAGAGCTCGAAAGCGACGAACTCGACATCTTCGATCCGCCGTACAAACACCAGGCCGACGCTCTCCAATCGTTCTTCAACGACGAGGACGATCTCATCGTATCCACCGGAACAGGATCCGGGAAAACAGAGATATTCCTTTACTCAATTCTAGGTCAGCTCGCCCAGGAGGCAGCACGAGGAGAGACAGCCGACCAACGTGGGATACGGACATTAGTTCTCTATCCAATGAACGCCCTCGTCGCGGATCAACTCTCGCGGATGCGCCTGCTTTTCGGTGATGAGGACGGAGCAGATACACTTGAGGACTATATGGGTCGGCGGGTACAATTCGGGATGTACACGAGTCGTACACCCTATCACGGGAAGTATGATACCAGCAAGAACGATAATCTAGTCAAACCGATTATCAACCGGTATCTCGACCTAAAGGAAGAACAGCCGGACCTCTATGAACAACTCGCAGAGAAAGGCCGCATTCCAGCCAAGGACCTCAAAGGGTTCCGGAATAAGGACAAGAAGAAGGAGACACATTTCCGTACCCAACCTGGCGATACCGAACTATTTACGCGTCAGGAGATGCACACCCGCGATGGAAGCAACCCCCATGGCGGGACGCCTGATCTCCTGATTACGAACTACTCGATGCTGGAGTACATGCTACTCCGGCCGATCGAACAACCCCTCTTTGAGGATACCCGAGAATGGCTGGCAGAGGATGAAGAGAACGAGTTGAATATCGTCCTCGACGAAGCACACCTCTACCGAGGCGCCCAAGGAGCAGAGGTGGCGCTCCTGTTGAGCCGCTTGCTTCAGAAGCTCGGGATATCTCGCGAACGTGTGCGCTTCATCCTCACGAGTGCGACGATGGGCGAAAACGTAGAGGAAGCAGCCCCAGACTTTGCGGCCCAGCTCACAACCGAAAATCCGGACGATTTCTCAGTAATCACCGGTGAGCAGGTGGAGTACGAAGGTGGAGAACCGAGCGAGAAACGCACGGCGCAACTCCTAGAGCGGGTTGGCTACCAACTCGATGATTCATCGAAGATTCGCAACGTAGCGAGCGAACGAGGCTGGGATCCTCTTGAAAGTGATGACGTAGAATCGGTCCGTTCGTACCTTGCTGACCAGTTAGTCGATGACCCACTCTTCAGGTTAGCACACGAATACCTTCGTGAAGAGCCACTACGCCTATCGGCGCTTGCCGAAGAGTTGTTCGAGGATATCGATCAGGAGTTGGCTCTTGAGGCGACAGGCAATCTTCTGTATCTTTGTACCGAGGCCCGCCAGGGAGAGGACCAGGCGTTGCTTCCGACGCGCCTGCATATGTTCCTCAAAGGGCTCCCTGCCCAGTATGCGTGTGTCAATCCTGAATGCAGCGGCCGCCGGGTTACAGAGGGGGAGAACCTCCTCGGGCGCATCTACAGTAATCCGCACACGACCTGTGAGTCCTGTGGCAGTCGCGTCTTCGAACTGATTAGCCACCGCACCTGTGGAGCAGCATATCTGCGCGCGTATCGACGCTCTGACGACGACCGCGGGCCGACGTTCCTGTGGTCAGACCCTGAGAGCAGCGAGGACTTGGACGAACTTCATCTCTTAGTTGAAGAACCTCGGGATGACCCCAATCCAGACCACGAACACGGCCGTTCGCTCGCTGAGACGACGACCTCACGAAACCTCTCGATTGTCTCCGGCCATCTTGTTGATGATCGGCACGTGGACGACGAAGGGTCGACCACTCATATCGAGGTTCAGGTCCCGACTGAAGAGCCGCCGGACGAGGACGATGCGTGGAGTTGGACTCAATGTCCGGCGTGCGGGATCAAAGAGCGACGCCGTCCAAATGGCGACACGAAGGTCGAAGATCTGGTCACCAAAGGTGAGGAGCCATTCGCGCATAGCGTCCGCTCGATGTTCGGTATCCAGCCGACCGATCCAGATAAAGAGGAGTTCCCCAACGAGGGGCGCAAGGTATTGTGCTTCTCTGACGGTCGACAGAAGGCGGCCCGCTTAGCTCGCGATCTCCAATCGAACGTTGAATCCGACTCGTTCCGCGAGGTCCTAACCGACATTATTGGATCCGCGGACGGTGAAATCATGATGGACCGGTTGTTCGCCGAGTTCGCAATCTACTGTGAGAAAAACAACATCGTATTCTTCGACGACAGCGACCAATACACGAATCAGTCGGGCGTCGTGTATAAGGGCTCACGCTCCCACTTCGAGGATATTCGTGGGAACCTGTCCGACATTGTCGATGAGTACTACCTTGAGTCCATCGATGATATTCCGGAGGTGCCAGCCGCACGCAATGCATTGTCGGAGCGTCCCCGCCAGTATGAGGAACTTCTCCTCCGATCGTTGGGCGATGAACAGTACTCCATCACCGGTGCTCTCGTCGGGTACATTGCGCCGTCCGAGGAGGTGTTTGAGAGAATCGATGAAGCCGTCCCTGAAATTGAGACAGACCAACTCAAGAGCATCCTCATTGAGGCGCTTCGTCATGCCTGTGAGGAACGGGCATTTGATTCAAGCATTGAAGCCAGACGGCGTTCGAACTCCTATCCCTACCAAAATTGGATTGACCCGGACGATACAGGGCTCCTCCACAGTGAAATAATCCCTGAATATATTGTAGAATCACTCGACGACGAAGTGCCGGAAGAGGCATGGAATAGTCTGAGACGGGCGTTGATGACGACAGAGCCTGTGTTGTTTGGGGCCTCCCACGGTAATTACTTCGTCAATCCAAAAGCAACGACAATCGATCTTCGACTCGACGACGATTGGTACCGGTGCGAAGGATGTCGCCGGTTCTCGGTAGTGTCACTCAATGATTCATGTCCCTACGATGGATGTCGCGGAACTCTGAGTCAGGTTAGTGACGATGACATCCATCTCCAGGCACGGAAGAACTTCCTTCGGAACCCGCCACGCGAAGTGCTCCATGGCGAACGGGATCCGCTCACGCTGCGTTCAGAAGAGCACTCTGCGCAACTGAGTGCAAAGGACAACTCTGAGGCATTCGCACGCTCCGAAGAGTATGAACTCCTCTTCCAGGACATCCTCGTCGGGGACTCCGAGACCGATCAGCCGATCGATGTGTTAAGCTGTACGACTACTATGGAAGTCGGGATTGACATTGGGAGCCTCACTGGCGTGGCCATGCGGACGGTCCCGCCAGGACCAGAGAATTATGAGCAACGTGCTGGTCGGGCAGGACGTCGCGGAGCCGGACTCTCGACGATCGTCACCTTCGCGGACAACTCCCCTCACGAGTCACACTACTTCGAGAATCCTGAGGAGATGATTACGAGCGAGGGGAACGCACCGATCATTTACGCCGGCAACGAAAAGATTGCCCGACGGCACATCAACGCCTCGCTGCTTGCTCGGTTCTTCGATCCATCAGCCGTCGAGACGGAAGCCGCCGTATTCCGCTCGCTCAAAGGTACAGCCGAGTTCTTTGAAGGAGACGGGGATCAAACCCTCGCCGCGTTCGAAGACTGGCTGGACGAAGAGATCTTCGCCGATTCATCGTCGACGCTCGAGCAATTGGGGGCCCTCCTTCCGGATGCACTAGGAGAGGGACATTCATCCGACTGGGAGGTCGCATTAGTCCGCGACGCCGCTACAGAGTTCCTAAGCGAACTCCAGGAGCTACAAGCCAAGACAGAATGGGAAGAGCAATCCACGGAAGACGACGATTTACTTTCCGTCCTTCTCGATGCAGCCCTACTTCCGACGTTCTCGTTCCCGACTGATGTGGCCGATTTCGTCGTGCGCGAAAATGAGCCCGGGTCGTCACAGCCGAAGAACAAGTACCAGATGTCTCGGGATCTGAAACAGGCTCTCTCAACGTACGTTCCAGGCCGAGAAATCGTCGTTGACAAGAAGACCTATGAGTCCTACGGTATCTATGTCAAATTCCCAGAAAACCCCAAGAACCGACTAGCTGGCGAAGACTGGGGAGACCTCGATTGGTTGAACTGGTGTGACGTCTGTAAGACAGTCTTTGACGAGCATAATGAGAGTCTGGCAGCCAGGGATATAGAGTGTCCTGTCTGTGAGGGAGCGACCGTCAGTTCCCTTCAAATGTACACCCCGGAGGCATTTGCACCGAAAGTCGATGAGACAGGTGCAGCTGAGAAAGGATCGGACTACAACGAGAACCGAGCCTACGCGACACAGCCTAAATACCCGCTGACGTCGACTTCTCACGAGAGTGAGAACGCTAGCGAGATGGCAGAGGAGAAATCCATTGGCCATTCGATAGTGGGGAAGATGAATGACGAACAGCTTCTTGTGGCCAACTTTGGGGCTGATGAGGATGGATTCGAGGTCTGCACCGATTGTGGGGCCGTTAGCCGCGAAGGCCCGCTCCCGAACCCACACGCCCGTCCATACCCCCAGGATCTCCGATTTGTTGAGGAATATGACTGGGATGATCAGTGTACCGGCTCAACAGTCACGACGAGTTTCAGCCACCGCTTCCCTAGTGATTTGACTGTCCTCCAAATCCCGTTAGGTGATGAGATGGAGTTCGTTCCCTCCGAAGCATGGTTCGAGACACCAGGGCAGTCGTTAGCTGAAGCATTAGTCATGGGTGCATCTCGTGCGCTGGGTATCGAAGATGACGAACTCGAAGGTGGATTCCGTACTCGTTCGGCAGAGCACGCCGACATCGACGCACGGGGCGTTATCGAGGTCTTCCTCTTCGACACAACCGCTGGCGGTGCTGGCTTCTCATCGCGCGTCTGGGAAGAATTCCACGCCGTATGTGCAGAAGCCCGTTCAATCCTCGAGAGTTGCTCATGCGATACGGCATGTCACAACTGCTTGCGCCGGTATCAGAACCGCCATCTCCACGATTCGTTGAATCGCCACGAGGGCCTGGCCCTGCTCGATTACGCACAGACGGGGATTCCACCAACACTTCGTCCTGAAAAGACACAAAGCCTGATAAAGCAGCTCGAACGTACCTTGAAATTGAAGGAAGAAGATGTTGCACTCGGGGCGATTGACGATGATAAATGGGAAATCGAGATTGACGGGGCGACAATGACGTTCGGTGTTCGTTCAAGTCTGCGGCGTTCACGTGCCTCGACGTCGGCGACGTATGACGAAGACTACTCAGACTACGAATTGTCCCAACGGTTGCCAGAGGTGGCTCACTCAATCGTCGATCAACTCCAATAGCGGAATGAATGACTCAGAACAGTTTGCACACGTAAACTGGTCGGCGTCGGCAGCGCGGGTGTTTGAAGAGTGTCCACGGCGGTTCTTTTATCGGTACCAACAGACCGAGTCTACTGGTGACTATAGTGAGTATACACCGTCACCCGGAGCCTACCTGGGAACAGTCGTACACAAATCTCTCGCGGGGCAAGTTGCACGGTGGGCTCGCAGTGAGAACATCCATCTCCAGACTGCAACTGATTATGCGAAAGATGAACTTGAGAGGTATACCGAAGCGAATGCTGAGACGATCGCAGATCGGATTAATGATACGGATATAGAAACCTTTGATAGCGATTCCTTCACGCGGTCATTAGTTCGTACAGCCCGTAACCACATCAGGCGGTTCTTCCGGGTGATTTGGCCCCATTTTGAGGACCACCGTTACATCGCCCACGAAACGCGCCAGACGTTCAATATTGCCGAAGAGCCCGTTACCGTCCAACCAGATCTCTGTACGCGGAGCCCAAAGGGGGACTTTGTCGTCACTGACTGGAAGACAGGTGCGTATGACCGGTTCAGTAACCCGACGATACAGATGCAAGCATATGCGCTCTATGCTCACGAAGCGTATGAACCCGAACTCAGTCGGATTCGGGTCCAATTAGCACATACAGGAAGTGGGGAATTCGATCGAATGGTGCCGACCACAGAAGACATCAGACGGGTACAAGAGCGAATTACGAATAATAGGGCCTTCTGGACCAGCCAAGGGGATATAGAATTCTACGAGACAGATCCAGCCGTCCAGAAATGTAGCCATTGTTCGTACCTTCACCGGTGTACAGATGGACAAACCGTCGTAGGTGAAGACCCGGAACCAAAGTAAGTAGTGAAGTGCGAGTTAGCTCATCTTGCACCTCATCCAATATCGAAAAAGTCTATTTCAATCACATGACACCAGGTGTAGAGATTCCTGTTAGTGGTTCCGTTCTGGTTTTTTGTGCGCCTGATTCGGTGAGGCGCAAATTGCCTCAGGCAAACGATGGGAAATCTAATAACAGTACCTGGTTCTGTATCGGATCTCAAACTAACCAGAGAGCGAAGTCGAAACGAGATTAACGAATTTCTCGAATCAGAGGAGGTGAACCACAAATTAGGGGGCATCCCGGGCTGGAAGGCTGCTTTCGGTGCTCGTTATAAATCTAATCTAATTGCTGTCTGCGTTCTTGGCCGTCCTGTGGCTCGAATGGTTGATGAAGATGAAGAACTCTCGATTACGCGGTATGGCTCGAAACCTGAAAGACCACCAAATACGGGTTCTTGGCTTATTGCTCGGGCCCGAAAGTGGGCGTTCTTAGAGGGGTATCAACGAATCTCCGCTCATGCTGGAGTTGCAGGTAACAAGGGAACAATTTATTCAGCAGCGGGTTTCAAATTGGTTCGAGAAGAAAAAGCTCAAGGAGATAGTTGGCAGTCACGCGATGGACGTTCCTCAGTTGATGATTTTATTCGTCGTAAGTGGATCTACCAATTGCGTGATTGAATGGTACTTTCGGCACTGTCTAGTTCAGCACCTCCGCCGGCGTTTTGCCATTGAGCGCTTGATCAGGCCGTTGCTGGTTGTAATAGCGTTTGAACTGCTGACACCACTCGGTGACGGCCGGCCGACTGTCCACCCAACACGTATGAAAGCGGTCAGTTCGCTGTTTGAGGGTGTGAAACCACTTTTCGATGTGGTTTCGGTCGCTGTATTCGACCTGACCGCTCAACTCTAATCGTGAGAGGGCAGTCCGATAGCCATAGCCATCAACCAAGAAGTCTGTCTCGGAGACATTGTACTTCTCGGTGAGCCGATGCAGAAATGCCGCCGCCGGATTGGTGCCGTGGCGGCTGAAAACGTCGATGTCTAGCAGGTACAACGAATCGAGATCGACCGCCGCATACAGCCAATACCAGTCGGTGTCAATCTGGACAGCGGTCTCGTCGACCGCGACCCGCGACGGCTTCGTCGTCGGCGGGTCCGTCTCGCTGTCGGCCAGCCGATGAACCCACTGCCAAACTGCGCCGTGAGAACGTTGGAAACCCAAGATATCTAAGATTGCGACCGTCTCCCTGATCGACAGCCCCGCCGTGTGGAGATGCACCCCAAATCGCCGGACGAGTGTCGGGGTGCGCTCATTCTCCCAAATGTCTTGGCTGTCCACATCTAATGTCTCCTTGAGCAGGTCTGCGAGTTGCATGAGCACTTCTCGCTACGACCTGCTCTCTAAACTCCTCAACTATAGTAATCTCCAGAAGTGTCTACTCACAGCGCCCAGCGTGAGCCTGAAAACTAACGTGTAGCGGCCCTGTATGCCAAGAGGCCCTGCAAAGACTTTCAGATTCTACTATAGACCGTGCCGTACTTTCGACACTATCGGGTTGAGCGAGTTGGAAAGGTGAGAAGTGCTCATGCAAACCGCCAACCTCCGCAAAGAGACGTTTGATGAGAGCGGCTAATACTTTCGGAGTAGCCGTGATTATCTTGTTCATCAGATTCATGACTGACGTGCGGGCGTGTCCTCCTAGTCTTGGTAAGGCATCTGCATTGATCGGATCCTAATGAATCGCCTCCAGATCTCGGTCGTGGTGAGAGAGGTTTCTAGAATGAGATTAGGGCGTTTAAAATTACTTGTTACCAATTAACTCAAACCGTCTATATTGTCGCTACAGCATGCTGATTCCCAGCCTGCGACGGCACTGGCTGTAGCGTCAGTTCGGCCAACGCTAACTCCCGCAGCACTTCAGGTGGCACACTCTTACGGTCAGGCAATACCGCGTCGAGCGTCCACGTGTCGTGCCGACTCGCGTTCGGCGCGACTACGTCAACAGCGATGGTCGGCACCGACTCACGAATTGCCTGAGCAGCCCGCCGGACTTGTTTGCGGTCGTCAACGATACATCTCATGTCTCGACACCTCGCACAAAGTCACCGACCAGCGAGCCACCGACATGTGGGCCGACGTCCAAGCTACGCTTTCGCCGCGTGTGCTCACACCAGTCTCGGAGGGATTGGGAGGACGTCTCAGCGCGATCAAACTTTCCAGCGCTCAGATCTCCGCCGACAACGACGACAGCAGCTTCGTCGCCATCAACGCCTAGGAAATGCGTATGTTGGTTCAGTCGATTACGGGCGATACGTTCTTGGGGATTGGCTTGCGTAGTTGCCATTGGTTCTCTGGAGGAACCACGCGTCTCGGTGCTCTTACACCGGGGAGACTTCGGCTGATATGGCCCAGTAGCGCGTGTATCCCTATCTATCGTAATAGTACGCAGCCACCATAAATTCTTTCCATGCGGAAACTAATATCCCATACGAAGACATGAGTACTACCCATGGAAACGAACGGGTTTCAGATAAAGAACTCATTGAGACATTCGAAAAGATTGAGGGGCCTTTTGTGACAGCTAGTGAGCTTTCGAATCACTTACCAATCAGCCGGGCAGCGATAAACAAGCGACTCAAACAGCTCTGGGAGGCGGATAGAATCAATCGGAAGAAGCCAACATCGACTATGATTGGTTGGTGGCTTCCAGAAAGTCAGGAGTGTTCAGAGAGATAGTTTCGCCCATCGTCAGTGAGCCACCAATTTCGCGTCCCACCAGTGATCTTGCTGGCTAAGTAGCTATTCTCCTCGAGTTGTTCTAACCGCTTGTGGACTCCCTGTCGAGACATATCTAGAGATTCGGCCAATTCTGTTGCATGCATAAATGGGTCTGAGCACAGGGCAAACTCTTTGAGTATCTCCACGTCAGAAATGGTTGGCTTGCGACCCGGATCCGGCATTATCTCTGGAGTTGCACCGAACTTAGAAAATATCAATGGTCTGGTTTTAATATGCACTTGGAAATTAGTTGCTAGCCGGAAATTATTAATGGGGTCCAGCAGTAGTGGCTGACAGGTAAGCATCAAACGCAGCTGAGTCGGGGGGTGGGCGATACGTGTCTCACTCGTCGTACGAACCGATGTTGGAGAGACGATACGATGGTGAGTCGCATTGCTCGCTACCGTTTCGCTGAGCTGGGCCGGTAACACCGCCGTTCCGCTGCGACCCCACCCTCGAACGAACTATACCAGCCTCACCGCGAGAGCGGCAGCGCTGGCCAACTCGCTCGCCCGTACCGTGGTCGGTCATTCCGGTTCGATTCCGGGACGGGCACTGCAGCCACAATGTCCGACCCAACTACTGCCGACGACAGTTCCGTTGATGACCGTGACGCCGCCGTCGCCGACGCCCTTGACATGGCCATCGGCCAAGATGAATCGACCCTCGACGACCTCGTCGCACAGCTAGCCGACTGCGAGATCAACCCGCTCGTCGAACAGCTTCTCGAAACGCTTGTCGAGACCGTCACCGACCTGCAGGATACCATCGACGATCTGGAAGCCGACCAGGAGCGCACCCACGACATCGCAACCACAGCGAGCGCCGCGAGTGAACAGAATGCCACTCAACTAGACGACATCGAAGCCCAACAGGAAGAGACGCACGAGGTCGCCAAGAGTGCCATCGCGAAAGCCCAGCAACTCGAAGCCGACGCCGACCAGCAGGAAGACGCCGAGCAGCTCCCAGCGGGTATCGAACCCAGTTCCTCGCCACTGGATTTCTTCGCGAACTGTCGCCACCAGAAGATTAAGACGCTATTCGTCGAGGAGTCGAACCGCCAGAACACCTATCGAGCGATTAGCGTCGCCACGCGCTGGCCCGAGTTCGCCACCGAACGGACTGACGGGAGTGGCGTCTTCTTCACCAAGGCCGACGTGGAGGACGCGTTACTCGCCGAACTCGGGACGACGCCGCATCGTCAGACCATCGCTCGTGTTTGGGATAAGCTACAGGAGTTGGGTGGGACGGATCTTGTCGCCAAGACTCGGCAAGTCGGACGGCGACAGGACAAGATGGAAATACTAGTGATGAACATGGATACTGCTGAGCGCTTGCTGGACCAGCGCTACGTTGGTCTGGATCTCTTGAATGGGAGTGCAGGCAAAGCGACAACGGGTGGTGTCACGCCCGTTGTGACGGGGAAGAGCGGGGCCTCCGCGTGACGCCGGCGAACTGAGCGACGAACTGCTTGGTGGGACGCGACGGCACGTGCCCTGCTGTCGTCGACGCCGCTGTTCGCTAGCTGCAGGACTGGGCGGGCGGCCCTCTGTATCAGTGGTATAGTGAGTGTTCGTAACACGAGCGAGGCGGTAGCAGCGTTCGACGGCGTCACAACAGGTGTGACAGACTAATTGTGGCCACGACTCAAATTCAGTATCTAATCCACTATACTAACCAACAGAATCCCCGGTACTTCCTGCAACTGTTGGTTAGCCAGCTATCTCCTGCTTTGTGTAATAAGCAATACATAGAAAACCGATATTCTGGTGACTCGAGTGAACTATCGCTACACAGTCGAAGAGACAATATTACGTGCTGCTAGCAGTTTTTCCAGCCCACCTATGGAATAAGGCGCAGAAGGGACTAGCTTCGAATTATCTATCGAGAATTGCTACAACCAGTACAGAACAACCTGTTCGGAATCGTCGGGATGTCTGAATGTACTGGTTCCATCAAGAAGCTCATCTACCAATCACCGGGCCGTTCGATTTACCGTTGGCCGAAGGTTGAAGTGAGGTACCCGCCCCGGATCTGCATATCGAAGGTAGCCCCTCCGAGCAGCTGCTCGAGATCTTCAACGCTCTCTATGGGGTATCGCCCCACACCCTCTGACGCTGCGACGCTTGGTTCCTCGGTCGGTACGTAGACTAGTTGGATGACGTACGGGTGATTAGACTCCTTGATGTGCCGTTTACACTGTTGGTACTCGTTAGTTGTGAGCCTGATGCCGAACGGCGGCTCCACGCTCGTGACTGATTTGATCTCGAGCGGCTGTGGGTAAAGCTCTTGACCCCCCGAACTACTCTTGAGGGGATCAATGACATCGAAACCAGGTCCACGCTCTCCGGAGACATCAAGCAAGGAGACCGGCGTTAGAGCCATGAGTGACTTCCCATCTCTGACGTGACTCCGCCAGTTCCTGAATTCCGTTGCGAGGAGATCGGCGTCCTCGTTGAGTAGGGATAACAGCTCCCGGTTCCACTGGCGCTTCGTGTGCCATTGATAGCTGACCCGGCCACTCGTCTGTGTCTCATAGAGACGGTTGAATCGCTTGATTAGCGCATCCATCCGTCCTTCACCATTAGACAACCAGCGTGCGGTTCGTTCGAGAATCTCGAGTGTCACCGCAACCTCGGCAATCTCGCCGCGGCCGGTAAATGTACTCGCGCCGGTGTCGTTCCTTCGACCAGGAGTGTTACTATGGGTTGTACCGGGCTGAACGATCCCGCCAGGGCCAGACATTATTTCGAACCCTGAAAGCTCGGTATCACTCAGTTCACTACTAGCCGCGGCGAACGCCCGTGCCTTATGATTCTGTGTCGACTCGGTTTCGGCGGGTAGCGCCGTATCGTCGATGATATATGACCGAACTGCACTTGCGGTCGCGTCCGGCAGTTCCGATGCAAGCTGGTCAATGAACGCATCGGTCAGCGACAGCAAACGCTCGCCTTTGGTTAGCTCGATCCAGTACATGCCGTGCTCAGCTGGATCGGCATACTCGGGCAGCGCGTCAGCCAATGAGTGCGTGTGCGATTGTGCGTCGAGAGCCTGTTGCCAGTCCGTGCCCGTTTCAAGGAACGCGCTCTCGTGTTTCCCCCAGAGGCTATCGGCGGCGGCGAGCCGGCGGTACTGTCCGTGCGTTCTATCGGTGGTCAGCGCTCCAGGGAACTGGGTTCGGTGACTCACGAGCCACTCAATGAGCCGTCCTCTGTGTTCTCCGGGTGTGTGCTCGGTGAAGTGATCGCGAAGCGGTTCAACGCCCTCTGTGGCGCTAGTATCGGTGACGGGATCGATGACTAACGCGACAGCCTCTCGGAGCCACGGGTCGACATCTCGACAAGCGCTGATGTACTCGCTGAGACCCTCTGGGAGGTCTGCACTGCGTTCATCTCCTCGGATTTCGTCTGCCAGTAGATGGAACCGGGTATCCTCTTCTTCTGAGAGGGTCTCCAACTCTAGCGTGGCCTCCTCGACCTGCGGGCGGGTATCACTGAACGCATCGAGTAGCGAGGCCCCCAGCTCCAATCGGGACCGGATATTAGTGCGTCGTCGTCGGTCAAGGAACTCTTCCGCGGTATCGACCGGGAGGGTTCCTTCAAACCAACGCTTCGCGTCTCCATACTCTTCTGCCTCCAGAATCTGCCGGAAGCGCGAGAGATGGGTAAACTGGCCCAAGAGGAGTGCAAGGCCTTGGGAAAGCGCCGATAGCTCCATCGCTTTGATTTCATCTTTCACCAGAGCGATTCCCTGCTGATCCCCAGTCTCGCCGATGTCATACGTGATTGACTTCGGATTTGAAAGGTTGTTCTTGACCCCCTCTGAGAGTGTACGAACCAGCCCGATGTTGTCGATTGCCGTCCGGAGTTGTTCGGTCGCTGATGCCAATCGCTCATCGCTCTCCGTCGAAATAACCGCCAGCAATAATGGGAGCCGGTTCTCGAGCGTATCCGTCCACTCCGTCAGTAAGTTCGGGGCAATGCGAGTCTCAATCGGTTCTTCTTGCTCGGTAAATGCCTCGAACGAGAGGTTCGGTTCTGTTGCGGTAATTTCCGGGACCCCGAGCGCCTCCTCGACGAATTTGGCAAAGCCAGTTGCAGTAGCTGGCCACTCGACTCGGTACCCTGGTTCGCCAGCGTTGGCACGCTCCAGCTTTGAGGTGACCCACCGTGGTGGATTGCGTTCGGGATATCGCCAAACAGAGTCGCCACCATGCGCCCGGATCCACGATATCGGCGCGGCGTGCCACTTGCCATCTTTGCGTATCGGTAGATGGGTTGCTCGTGAGAGGATCTGATTGAGTGTGTCGTCTCCCGACTCGGTGTCGGCCCCATTCCAGGCATCAAGGATTGGATCAAGCAAAAGCGAGTACGCCCGTTTCCAATTCCCTTCCTGTGACCGCGGTATCGACAACGGTCTGGGTTCATCGCTTTCTGCAAGTGGGTCGGACCCTTCTACAAGCTCTGCCTGAACCCGCTGAAGTCGATACTCCGCGCCCGTCAACTCAATCTCCTTCAGGGAGACGACACCGAGCGTCTCAAGCAACTCCGTGTCGACGTGCAACGCTGAGCTGTCAGGATCGACATAAGGGAACAGCCGCCACCCGGACCGACCCCCGCTCCCAGTCTCGATGACAGCACAGTCGAGTCGGTCCTCCTCTGTCTCCCATACATCTTTGTCTTGCAGCGTCTTAGTGATGTTCACTACACCATCCCAAATCGGGAGCTGTCGGAGCTGGAGGTTCGCGACAGTTGGAATGTCTTCTTCGCGACTTGAACAGGTGGTGCTGAAGCGACGACAATCCCATCTCGTCGTGAGAAGCTGATTCTGATAGCTCGTACTATACCTTCCTAAGACCTGTCGCACCGTCTCCGCATTGTCGATGAGCGTCGCGAGCTGATTGGGCTCGAACCAGGTCCAGCCGATGAGATACGACTGCTGATGTGAGTGAGACGGTTTCGTCGGTGCCTTAGCACAGGACCCGTGGCTGAATACAGACCTCGGGTGATACTGCTCGCTGGTCACCACTTCACGATATTCTGTTACTTCTATTGCCTGTTGCAGGCTCCGCCGGTGGTGGATAATCCACTCTGTCTGTCCGGCCTCATCCCACATACCGGGCTCCCAACCGGGGACACCACTGAGTTCTGGGTGGGCATCCCCGTGTAACGGAAGATACCGGACTCCCGGGATGCTACTGACCCCAAGCAATGAGAGCGTTCTGGCAAGATTTGATTGGACCCCGGGATCTGTCGTATCAAGTGGGAACGAACCCCAACCGGACTCAGGGTCCGGAACCTGGTTCATATCCCAATCAGTATCAACCGTCTCAATAGATTCCCGTTCAGTTTCGTCAACGTCTGACTCACCCTTTTCATCCGGGTGGAGTGCCCGGTATCGGAGACTCTGCCAAGTTCGTGATAGCGTTAAATCCGAGAGCGGTACGTTGGGAATCTCAGGCGCATCAAGCTTTGAACGACGCACCGCCAGTCGCACCCGTAAACGGTGTCGCGCATTCGAATCCGATGCCGCATCCAGGAACGTCTTTCGCCCAGCGATCGACAGCTCGGTCTGACTCAAGGATGTCGACCCAGTTGCAATCTCTGGCATGTACTGGCTCAAGCCGGCGAGGCTATCGAAACCGAGATTACGGTCAACCGGTTTGAACGTCTGCAGGAACGCCTCGAACAGGTCTGGGAAATCGTTGTATTTACGCACGCCCCACGTTCGCGCCTTTCCACCCGCTGCTTCAAGTACGTCTGTAGTCGTCCCTCCCTCAACCATCCGATCGAGAAAGAACACATCGAACGTGCCGTGTTTGGGTGGGTACTGTACCGAAAGATCTTCAGGGTCGAGACCCCAGAAAACCGTCCTAGCAGCTTGTTCCCCTCGGTCGAGGTTCCCCGTAGGTGCAGGCCTGATCGGGACTAAGTCGAGTTTCTCATCGTCTCTGGTCCGTTGACATGGGAGGATATGAACGCCGGTGAGTCCGTCCTCTTCATCCGTGAGCCAGTCTTTCTCTAATAGGGCCTTCATATCAGTATCTATCGCTGTAACTGAGGCATCGATGAGCTCGACGAGCCCCCGGAACAGTTCTCGTCCGTGTGTTTGGTTGACGGTCCACACTGTTTCGGAGCCGCCCTTGGTGTCTCCCGGTGACCTTGTCAGGGCACCGTTCAACCACGTCGTCCAAGCCCGCAACGTCGCCTCTGACCGGTCACGGCCGATGAATTCTTTGAGTCGATCAGTGTCGACTGGATTTCCGTCAGTGTCAGTAAACCGATCGTGCGCTGCCCGGAGCGTGCCTGACACCGGAAGCGCTGGTCCTTCTTCGAGCGGAGCTGGTTCCTTGAGGATTTCAGTGCTCGCGGCGAGTGCGGCGAGTGAGGTCGTCGTCGGATAGAGAATAGCCTCTGTTACCGATACTGTCTCGGATCGGGTAGCTATCGCATCCACCTGTGTGAGTTCCTCGACGATCCGACTTCGAAACCAGTCAAGCAACTCAGGTGTGTCCTTTGGCTCGGCTCCGCTGCTCGCCGATGCGTCATTGCTTGTTGGCAGCAAGAGCCACGGATATCGATTCCAATGGGATGCGGTCTCTGGATGGTTCGCTAACGTTGCGGCCCCGCCTCCAACGTGACCAAGCAGTCTGACCGCATCCCCCAGGACGTCCAAGTTGTGTTGGGCCTCACTTCGACTCAGGTCCTTTCGCTCGGTCGTTACGCGAAATCGGCCATGGACACTGACCGGGAGCGAACCGACTGTCGAGGAAATCGGATAGTAGAGGTGCAGTGGATAACTCGACCGTGCCATACCCTCTGCATCGGCCCTCGGCTGCTCAACGATGACACGTGGTCGTGTGGCGTCTGCTTCCTCCCATTCTGCTTCGAAACTGTCGTAATGGAGTGTCTGCTTGTCACCCTGGTTATCCGATATCGTCACGTCGAAGCAACGATGGGAGACTTTCTCTACCGGAAGGGAATGTGGGGGCTCCTTCGAAGTTCGCTCCCAGTGTTCGGCCTCGACAGTCTCTCCAGCCGAGAGCCGCTCGATATACAAGTTATCGATTTTGCCCAGGTTGATCAGCGTCTCCGGGTCGAATCCGGCGGCCTGATCCCCGTAATAGGAAAGCCTCGCCCAGAGCTCATCTGCCCGAGTGGCCGGTGTCTCCGGGGTGTCAATCGGTGTTGGGATTTCAAACTCCTCAAGTAGTGCCCGCCAATTCTCATCCCGGTACTCGATAAATACAGCCGTAGTGAACGGCTCGGAGGGGGTGGTCTCGAACCCGCTGAACGACTCGCTTGGATCCGTGAGTAGGTCTTTCGCTCGTTTCGACAGCGTCGGATTTGACGGCCCCGGCTTGTTGGGGTCGAGCGGCCAGGGAAACCAGAACTGTGGCACCTTCCCGAGATCATCGAGGGGGCGTTGGTTCTCGGTTTGAAAAGCCTCAGCTGGTGTAAACAACTCATCCGATCGGTCTGCGAACGGGCCGACTGACCCTGTGGTGATGTCGAGGTCCGAAGGAAATGTGTTCCCGAACACGCCGAGGACTGCTGCAGTGATGTAGGCACGACTATACCGAACTCGAAGGGGTGATGCATCCGGTGTTCGCTTCGACCACACCTCGAAATCATCACCGACCGCAACAGTCGACTTGAGGCCAACACCGATATGCCCGATTGAATCTGACTCGAGATCCACGCCACTCTCACCCTCTACTGTCTTGTTCGACTCCCCGATCATCTTCACTGCCCGCTCCGTACTGCGTTCGAAGAGATCGAACGCCTCCCCAGTGTTCGCGACGAGGATTCCATCATCCAGAATACCGACGTATACCTGGCCAGCTCCGTCTAATTCGATCGCGTCACGAGCGTTCTGAATTAGTTCGATGAGTTCACGTCCCTCATGGCTGCGGGCGATTTTCTCCTCGCTGTTCCCATGGCTCGTGAGGGATTTGTCGAACTCGTCTTGGAGGTTCCTATCATTACCCGGATCAGCGGCGTCCGTAAGGTCATCAAGTGTATCTTTGAATCGCTGTTCGAACCAGGTCCGGTATCTTTGATCGGCGATCTCGTCCACTCGGTATTATCATCATGTTTGCGATAAATATCCTCCGGCGAATGATGATCGGAAGTGGTCGGAATCAGGTTATCTAGCTAAGATATTTACGTTTGTTAACATCCTCACGGCTTCGGGGCGCTCGAGCACCTCTGGTCTCGAGATTGGATACCAGCCTAGTGACACCGGACTTTCGGTGAATGACAGCGAGGGGCTGGCGGCTAGGAGCAAGCGCTGAAAGACTGGTGTGTAAGCGGTGTGGGACTGACGGACTGGCTGGATATGTGGTTCCCCGTGTTATCGAATGCAGCGGCAGCAGCCGCCGCTGGGCGGCTGTGAGAAATGGATAGATGCCGGGAACGGTAGTTTCGATTGGTGCACCAATGGTGATGCGAGCACGAGAAACCGTCTCTGAGCGTGTACCAAATTTCTGGACAAGAAAAGCGACGGGGCTCTATCTAGATTCTGCTTTGGAAATCCAAATCGCTACAGATCGATAGAGATTACTCGACGAAAAACGAGCAGCGCGATCCCCGTGATAATTGACGGCGCTAACACGCGTACCGCTGAAATCTGTCAGAGATAGCGAACCGAATTCACTACGCTCGTATTGTCGGCAGCGGTGACGGTGAGGAACCAGCATTCCTTGAAAGCCCCACGACGCTGGCGGTCGCTCAGCGACATCTCCTCGCTACGCTCGGAGAGGGGTCGCTGACACGACTACACGAGCGCCAGCGCCGTGCCCCTTTCAGTCCCACCCGACCACAACAGCAGAACCCTTGGGCCGCCCTCCCTCGCCGGAACGAGGACGTTCGCTTCGCTCACTGTGTTCCGGGCACGGCCTAGGGCCGTGCCGGGCTTTCACCCATCCGGCACTCGGGCGGCCCCACGGGATGCTCACGACACCGCAACCGCACAAGATGTCCCCCGCCGTCGAGGGTATCCCATCAACTCGCATTTATATACTAATCTCGCAAAAATTCGAAATCAGAAATACGCCTTCTGGGCCACTCTATCGTTATTCTATTCCACTTGAAGCAACCTACTTCGGTCGTTGGTTTTAAGTACCATGCACCCGTGGCCTTATGTACGGAAAGGCACGACACGCGGCGCTCACGAAGGCCGTTTCACGCCGCAGGAAATCGGGTGCTGGAACACCCGATAAGTGTCTTCCCGTAGGCGCAAGAAGACAATGTACGCTAACGACTCCGGCAGTAAGAAAGCATCGTCCGATATTGACCAGCAGCTGCAACTCGGTGCCCACGTCGACGGCGGCCCCGAGCAACTCCTCGAAGCAGTCGCCGAGACGGCGAACGGCGACGAACTCGACTACCGGCCCAATCGCGGCAGTGACTCGCGGGGCAACTACTACGCTCGCCAGAACGACTACGACTGGACCCGTTCGACCGATGTCGCGCCGGATCGCCGCCACGGCGAAACGCTGGCCGCTCAGGAACAACGCCACGGCGAGCAAGCCGAGCAGGCCCGGCACTCCAAGCAGGCCCGCGATGCTCACGACGAGATCGACCGCGAAACCTCGGCCCGCCAGCTCACCACCAGCGAGCAAGAGCGACCGGAAACCTTCGAGGCAGAGCCAGACCCCCGCGCTGAGATGGACGCCGACGCGCTGGCCGACGTGAATCGAGACGCTACCACCGTCAGCGACCAGACTGGCATCAGCCACGCCGCAGCAAGCCGCCTCGTCGCAACTCACACGACCGACACCGACTCACGCTTCGACGGCGTCTTCGGTGCGCTCACGGCCGCCCGTGCCGGGATGAACGCACCGGTGCCCGTTGCAGACATGAACCCCCATGGCTACGAAGCCACCATCGAGGGGACGGTCACGCATCTTATCGACGACCCCGCCGCGCCGAATCAGTATCAGGTCGCCTACGTCGAGGATGACAACGGCGACACGGCGAAGGTGACGGTCTGGGTGAAATCCGTTCACGGCGGCGCGATGGTTCGAACCCTTCACGAAGGCGACCGGGTGCGTCTCTGTGGGGGCAAGCCCGGCGAGTACAACGGGCTGAAGACGCTGGCCGTGACGAGCAAGACGACCATGTGCATCCTCGAACGCGGCGACGGTCCCGCCCCGACCGGCGACTGTCGCGCCTCGTTCGGGTGTGCCGGTGAGAGTCCCCGGCTGGCTCCGTGGGACGTGGAATCAGACACTCATGCGTAGGTCAACCGGATGGACATGAACAAAGCCGTCGAGGTGACGCTGGCCGACTAACCCCGATTCGGTCGGCGGCTCCTCCGTCGAGGTGGGCCGTCCGGGCGGTGCAGAGCTACCTCGTGCACGCGGCCTCGTCGCCGCCCACCGGCACCACGGGACGGCGACGAGCCAACCACGCCACGGATTGGGGCTAAATCCACAGACGGCGTCAACGTGGGTCAGTCGGGCCGGGTATCCAGAGCGATTGGGCCTCTGGTGGGATATCCACGTGGGCCAGCCGGTGGGGCAGTGAGAACTGTATAGCTGGTGTTTTCGACAGCGCGCGGCGCCACCGGAAGACTCACTCTGTTCGTCTTCCGAGCCCTTGTTCGCTGACGCTCACGAGGACGACGGAGCGCTGCGCTCGGCGCAACGCGCGCCTCGCGGCGGTCCACCGTGCTCACGCCGTTGCGCGCGGTCCCACCTGTTGCACATCTCAAAAGCCAGTTACGGCTGTGCGAGCGGTGTAACCCAGGTAGCTTGGCGACGTACTGGACGCGCGACCTTGAGGAACACCTCATCACAACGCCCGCGGAGTGACCCAAACACTCTTTACTGTTTCACTGTAATCTGTAATCAAGATCGACCCGTGTCACGCACCTCAAATCGCGCTGACGGCGACATCGTCCGAGATTTCCTCTCGGTTGCGGACTTGCTGGAGGAACCACAGCTGGCCCAGTTGTACGCGTATCTTGCCCGGGAGGGGGAAGCGACTGTCCAAGACGTGATGGACTACCTCGAACTCGCCCAAGGGACCGCCTATAGCTACGTGAACCGGCTCGTTGACGCCGGCGTCGTCGAAGTGACGCAGGACGAGCAGCCTCGGCGGTACGCCGCCCACCAGATTGACCTGACCGTGACGACGGCCACCGGCGACCGCGAGTACACGATTACGCCGGCGCTGATCGACGCCGTTGGCCGCCACGAGACGGACGCCGACATCGACACGTACATCGACCGCCACGGCGTCGCCGGGCTCGCGACGGCACTCACCTACGCGGTCGCCCGTGAACGCGGCGAGGTGACCCACCGGCTGATGGCGGAGGATCTGGACGTCTCGCCGCTGGCTGCGGAGATGATCTTGCAGGCGCTCAGGCCTGTCGTCCACGAGCACTACGACATCGAGGTGGCAGGGGCATCTCTGGATGAGGTGAACGTCGGCGACGGCGGCACCGCTGACGACGCGTGAGCGCGCTCCACATCTCCGACACCGGCCTGTTCGTCGCGATGGGGTAGCCCTCGAACAGCCGGTACCAGGCTGTTCGCCGGTTCGCTCGCCGGAACGTCATCACCTTCGTCCTCCCTGAACAAGTGTACCAGGAGCTGACCATCGACGATCCCGACGTCGAGGCGCCGCCCGTTGACGCCGCGATCGACGAGGACTGGGCGACGGTTGCGGCGCCGCTCGAGTTCTCCGAGCCTGTCGTCTCGCGGGTGATGGACGGTGTCCAGCGGTACATCGCGAACGCCGACGACCGGCCCGCCGACGAGGTAGAGCGTGCCGACGCCGCCCTCGCCGCCCTGGCTGCCCAGCATCTCAGTGCGGGGACCGCGACTGAGGTCTACATCTACACGACGGATATCGCGGCCGGCGAGGGGGCCGAAACCGTGCTCGCGAGCGAGGGCTACGGTGATTCGGTGACTTTCGTGAACGGCTTCCAATTCATTGAAGATCTGCGTTTGACCGGTCACTAATGGGCTACTGGGGAGCGGTAGACCACCTACAACAAGAAAAGCCCTCAACCCTGCAGTGCTGTGGGGTCAGGGGCCGGCCGAGGCGGTCTCGCCCTTTTTGAATCCGTCAGGATGTTGGTGGTCCTCAATTTATTCCGTCAACTGGTGGTCTCCATCGCTTTCGGCGATTTCGTTCACTAAATCCGGGAAATCTACGTCATGCACCTCGAAATCCTCTATGTCGTAAATTGGGTTATCGAGCTCCTCCTCGTACTCCTTACGAACTTCTGCATAGTGCTTAGCGGCTTCTTCTAGTTCCTTTGCGGCGTCCGAATTCGGGGCAAACATCCGATAAATGTGTGCAGCAAATGAGTACCATGCAGCAACGAAGAATGGGTTATCTGCTTGTTCCAGACTGTCGCCGCACTTGTGGATGAAATCCAGCAGTCGGTCTGACTCTGAGATCATCGCAGCGAAGGCCGAGTTAGCAACCTCTATCATCTCGCTGTAGAGATCTGACTGTATTCGGATGAGGGTGTTCCGAGTTGTGTCGTCCTGATCAAACTGTCCTAAGAACTCATCCATCTGACTCTCAATCATCTCCTCCGCCTGTTCGCCTGCATCGTACTCCTCAGCCAATTCTTGGCAGTTGTCAACCACTCCCTCGACTGCAACTTGGTTCAACCCATACTTCTCAAGTACGTCATAGGCTGCAGATAGATGCTCACCATCTCGTTCGTCCTCCTCAAGGTCTCGGTGGGCGGAGACGTGTACACATAGGAGGAGCATGTCTGGGATAATCTGAGCCGTGTCTTGCTCATCTTCATCGAAGAACGCGACGAACTCGAAGTTCTCGACCCGCTGTAACGTGGACTCATATATCTCCACAGACGAATCCTCGAATTCGACATCGGTATTGGGTCGGACTGTGGCCCGCATCAAATCGAACAGCACTCCGACGAACTCAAATTTTAGCTCTTCCCCGCCATCTTCTGGTTCAAGGCTACGAATCCATTCCGTATAGTCATCTAACTCCAGAGCGAGCAGTGTAGCGGATTGGTCCTCAGGTGTCGGTGCGTATGGAGCGTACCCGAACATGAACTGGAGGCGTTCGTGAGGCTCAAACTCCAACAGGTCGACTTCCTCACGAAGTTGTTCGACCTCCGGATCTCCGTCGTAGATCTCTTGCAAGTGGGCATTCCCAAGCAATCCGTACACGAATCCCTCCAGCATGGGTGCTTCACTTCCGTCAACCTCCTCGTAGAGCCTCTCTGCGTAGTATTGGAATGCTGCTTGGTGGAGCTTTTCTGGGTTATCGAGTTGCTCGTAGAGGAATTCTTGGAATAGGTCGTGGACTTTGAACAATCTATCTCCGGTATCTTCTGAGCGACCTAGTTCCTGAACGACCGCTTTGGTGCTCAGAGAGTCAAGAGTGCGCCGTGCCTGTGTACGACTCACGTCATCCAATACTGCCGAACAGATGTCTTCGTCCAACTCAGCAAGTCCTGCGGTCTTCCGAATGAACTCCTCCTCGGCCTCCGACATCGAGTCCAGGTACGCTCTCTCGATGAAGTCCCGTGTGTCCTCTTGAGGAATCTCGAATGTACTGTCGTCACCTGCGGCCTCTCTGAGTAGACCGAGATAATAGGGATGGCCGTCCAACTTCTCGTAGACGCCGTCTATTGTTTCGTCGTCGACGTCTGGGTACTCCTCTTGGAGATAGTTCGCAGTCTCCTCGCGTGAGAATGTTTCCAGATGAGCGATGTAGTCCGCGTCATCGAATGACAGGCGTCCTGCCGTGATGAGATGGACATTCTCTCCGAGAGTGGAAGATAGTTCACGGAGGAAATCCCGCGTGACATCTGGTTCGTCGAGTTTGTGTACGTCGTCAACGAAGAATATGAGCCGTTTGTATCCGTTGACGGACTCCGAGAGACTGGCTAACTTTCGGAGATGGCGTGCGCGGTCATCGGTGGAGACTCCACCACTCACAGGACTGAGTCCTCCGCTCACTCCAGTCGCTTTGTTAATAAGCGCACTGAGAGTCCAGACTGCGTCTCGGGCTTCGTAGAGGAGATCTTGAGAGAGTGTCGTAGGGGTGTTGCCTTCACGGACGTAGAGTACTCGGGTTCGATACCACTCTGAGAGTTCATTTTCCAAGTCTTCCAGAAACGTACTCTTCCCGACACCCGGTTGCCCCGAGATGTGAATAGTCTGGACACCGTCATCCACAGCTTGAAGTACCGAGTAGAGCTCGTCTTCACGCATTCGAGGCATTTCTTAGAATACAGTCTTGTTCTGACAAGAAAGAATCTTCGGAGACAGTAGCCTTGCTGCTCGATAGGTTAATGGGTGTAAAGACAACATTCTGAGCAAATGGATCGAGAGGAATTCATTGGGGATGTAGTTCGGCATACAAAGGGAGGCGTCGTCCACTGTCAAGGGCACCCACAGATGGGGAAAGTCGACTATGGTCCTCACAGCTGCAAGGAAAGTATAGAGGCAGGTGATGGCGTCATCATCTACTACGTGAAGGACCACGACCAAGGTGATGAAGAGTGGTACCAACGATTCCGATTCTGTGATAACTGCGACGATGCCCGGCGCCTTCCACAGAAGGGTCGACAGGAAGGCAAAGAACAAGCAGTAGTCGAGGGGCTTCTAGAGCACTTTGAGGGAACTGTTGAGGGGGAATTCTATGATGACGCGGTTCGTCTTATTGACGCTGAAGTTCTGGTATACAGTCCCGAAGCCGAAGGATGATTCGAGTGATATCTCTGCGGGGCCTTGTGAAGTCACTTGCCTACTTAGAGGTAGGAAGGTCCAGAAAGTGCATCTCAAGGGATTCAAAGATATCCCTCAAGCCGCCGAACTGATGGTATAATTCTGATTACTACGAGCCAGAAAACTAGTAAAAATCCGGAAGACTAGTGTGTAGTACTCCATAGGTGAGACTGCCATATCTTCGCCAAAACACTCATTTCACGCCTATCCATTTGTGAGAAAGAATGTCAAGGACGGAAAAAGAAACTGATACCGCGAAAGTGGGGGCGACGATACAGGAACTCCACGCCGGTGGTGACATCATCGGGCTGCACATCCGGATACTCATCGAGAAATATGCCAAGAGTTGAGGGTACGGTAGGTGTCGATGCCTGCCCATACGGGTGGTTTGCGACAGTCCTTACCGGGGGAAGCATCGAAACGGAGCTATACGAGCACTTCACCGAACTACATTCAGATTACCAAGAATTTCGAGTGTTCGTCGATATCCCAGTCGGGCTCCCCAAGGGGAGCAGGCGCCGCTGCGACATTGAGGCGCGTGAACTACTCGGCTGTCGTGGTAACTCCGTGTTCTTTCCGCCGTGCGAGTCTGCAGCCTCCATTAAGGATTACGACGAGGCGAACGCGAGGCATCGAGAGGATATGGAGCACGGTCTCTCCCAACAAGCCCACGCTATCAGCGACAAAATCAACGAGGTACGATCGGTCGTTGACGAGACCTACGACGGGCCAATCTATGAGAGTCATCCGGAGCTCTGTTTCTACGCGCTCAACGGGCAGCCGATTGCTTACTCAAAGTCTTCGAAGCGAGGCCTCGCGTTCCGTCGGCACCACCTTGAACAGAAGCGCTTTGGCATGGACGACGAGTACGAGCAGGTACTTGATGACACTCTCCGGAAGGATGTCCGGCGAGACGACATTCTCGATTCGATGGCCCTCGCACTCGCCGCGCAGAGTGAAGAGTTACAGAGCGTCCCGGAAGACCCAGGACCGGAGATCCCGCGTATCCACTACCCGACCACACCCGCGCTTGCAGACAATCCGTGGAGTGAATCATGACGATTCAGGTAGCAATTGTCCAACTGGACGTGGAGTTTCAAGCTTGACGTACAAGGGGTCACTCAGGAAACTCAGAGGAGTCCTCGTACTCGCAGGATTTCTCATCCTAATCTATGCTGTAGAGCGGGTTGCTGCTACTCTGCTGGGCTTTCCGAATGAACGCCTGATGCTTGAAATGCTGAATGTCGAGCAGAAGCGCCTCCTTGTACTCACGATAGGCCCGTTTGTTCATCGCGGGGTATCACACATCGCTGAGAATCTGGTATTTCTCCTAATCTTCGGGGGATACATCGAATGGCAAGTCGGATGGAGGAAGCTGTATCTTTACTGTGTCGTCACGGGATATGGGGCGAGCTGGATACTATTGCTCACTATCGGAGGTGTTGGTGCTGTCGGGGCGAGTAGTATCACGAGTGGATTGGAAGCAGTTGCCGGAATTGTGGGATTCGTGCGAGTCGTTGAAGAACTCTTGAGCGTAAACTCTGGAGTGAAGATTCTCCGGGGTGTTGCTCACGTCTTCCCGTTCGTGATTGGGCTCGGATTTGCTGCCTCGACGATTCAAGCTACAACCGTGTCTCCAACCGGCCCGACGCAAGCGATTCACGCGATCGGTGCTCTACTGGGGATTACTGCGGCCGCATACTACCCCTTAACTCGGCTTGTTACCGAGGGGTACTCACTGAACCAAGTCCACAAGGGCATGTGACCACAGCGTTCACCGAGCGAGTAATCTCCGAGTGCATCGCGTACCTCTCCGAATAAGACGCGCTGTCATCGGCAGAATATGAGACTGATTCAAGTGAAGAGGCTCTGAATCGTTCCTTTGTTCGGAGACTGGCCGCTATTCGGGTTTCACGACGTCTTCACAGGCTGGGCACTCCGCCCAGATGCCCGTCGTCCCATCGTCTTGCTCGTACTCGACTAACAGCCATGCTGGGGTAATCTCTTCATCACAATCCGGACACAGACCAAGTATCGACGTATCACGAGTCATGCACAGGAAAGTACCGAGATCTCGGTCGTTGCTCTATCTCGTGTTGTGGTGGCTTCCATAGTAAGTGTTGGGTGGACAATAGTTCAAGCCGTGAGTAGCCGAGTCCCGCTGGCTTAGAGGTCGTCCGGGTCAAGTGCTTCTAGCCGGTTTCGGCGAGTGTGCGTGCTTTCACCTTCCGGGACACCACCCGTCTTAGCGGTGCCGGCACAGAGCGAGCAGTCAGGCCAGTGATTGGGAAGGTTCTCACGCGTCGTTTCCCGGATTTCTGTGGCCTGTTGAAGCGGCTGGCAGTCAGGGTCCGTGTGAATATGGATAGCTGTCCCGACACCGACTGGTCCACGTTTCTTGATCCAGACTGTCTCGCTCGACATTAATTCAGTTCAATGGCCGCCTAGTATATGAATGGGCTTACGTATTTTGGCCACTGGCAAATTGGGCACCCGAATGGGCGGTTGCTAGACTGTGTATCGACAGCGAAAGCGACGATCTCTAGTTCGCTAAGGAAAGGGAGCTCACCGCTAACCAACAAAATTGTCTCTTGCCGGACGATGTTGGTTAGTGGTAGACTCGCACTGATGGGCTGCTGACATAGTCCACATCTGGTGGTGAAGAGGGAAAATGGAGTTACCTCATAGGCCGGTGCTTCACATCGTGGCGAAGTGCATAGCTGAACGAGAGGTCTTTGAATATCACGACCATGAGAACTCTCCAGTCGGTCCGAAATGAAGTGTTGGGATTCAGGCAATTCGATGCCGAGAAGGGTCGGCGAGATCGGTATTGGAATCCTCTACGAGCGTGCTGATGACATCTCTAAGGCGGGGGTATGAGATTGATTTTTCGCTGCACAATGCACTCGGTTACAGAGTGGTATTCGGCATTGTCCTGGAACCGATTGAAGTGGGACACGCGTGGGTCTGCCAGCCAGCCGAAGCAGGGGGTGGCTTGTAGTATCGATGTGAGTGAGCGCAGCCATTTGGCGAGGAGCTTCCCGGCCGGGTGCATCGGCGTGTGGCTAGTACATGTCTGGAATATGAAGGATTCAGTAGCCACCGAAATACAACTCGATGACGGGGGGTGAATCGTCTGGCGACAGCCCTCGACAGAACACTCGAGTGCTCGATATGTTTGCTCGGCTACTATCTCGAAACTACCCCGAATTTGTGGGGCAAGATAAACGGTCATGCTACTTGTGACTTATCCGGCTGCCGTCGGGCGATTAGGGCAAGTCACAGGCAATATTTTCTTGTATAGATGTAACTACCAACGGCGACGTCTTGCGATTTCAGACCAACAAGTATTCGAAGAAATGATTTTACTGAGAAGATGACTAATCTGGAGGTAGCTATCTCGATGTGGGGAACGTACACTGGTCACTGGAGATCGGTGCCAGCGTCAACGTACGGAGAATAGTAAGCTAGCTAGAATAGAGGAACCACAAATTGCGAACCGGGCAGCGAGACAAAGCTGGCCACAAAATTAGAGTGCAGCGAGAACGCAGCCGACCAAGGAACAGGGACGCTACATGAAGTCGGCCGCGTCGAAATCGTCGCCCGAAGCGTCGGACTCAGCGTCAGCTTCGGCTGCAGATGAAGTCCCTGAATCAGGCTCTGCGGACTGGTCGTCACCATCACTCTTCGAGTCTATCTCCTCGGTCTCACCGCTGGCTACAGACGGGGCCGCTGCACCAGTTGCTGATGTATCTGAAGACTGATGTTTTTCGCTTCCATCACTTTCAGCTGACGAGGGAGTCTCCTCTTTCTCAGGCGGTCGTGGCGAATCTAGTTGTGGTTCGAAGTGAGTCTCGGAATTATTCGTCTCGCCACCCGCCGGCGTGCTAGCGACCGAGCCACTTTCCACCGCAGCAGATCGATAGGTCTCGCGGAACGAGTCGCTCAGCTGGAGCACTGTTGTCCGTTTTTCGATTGCGTCAAGCGTCTCGGTTGGTGTCAGCCCAGTTTCCGCATCAAGTTCGACGAGCATTTCGCGGATCTCAAGAGTTGTCCCTTCCCCTTCAGGCAAGTCCAGAATACGCCGGTCCAGCATCTCGCAGAGATCTGAGAGAGCGTCGACGTTCTGGCCTCGTGTGACTGGGGCACTATCGACATCAAGCCGAGAGAGTGCATCCCCCCATCGTCGGTCGCTATACGTAATCGAAGGCGTCTCCTCAACGTCGGCAGCCCAGACGTCTGGGTCACTCTCAGTAGTGGCCGGTTGAGTGTCCTCACTTTCCGTAGAACCCCCCGTGTGCTCGATGAACTGTGTGAGCATAGTCAGCCAGCTATCCGTCTCGGTGACGTCACCGTCGGGGTCTTCCCGCCTTGGCGTCGTAGGCGCCTCGGCTCCCCGCTCGGGCAGCCCAGAGCGAACCTCGTGCAGTTCGTGTGTCTGGCCATACCACCAGTTCGTTCGCGTGACGGTCACGCACTCGCCGGGTTCGAAGTCCCGCAGTTGTCCCGGCGTGATGGGCGCTTTCTCAGTCTCTCGAAAGCTCTCTCGTGACTGTGAGCGCTGAGTTTTCGACCCGGTACTTCGAGACATTGAGTGAGTCTCCGTTCGGTCCAGCACTCGTCGCTCGCCGATTTCGTTGCGGATGAACTCTGTCGACTGTGCATCACCCGGGCCGAAGTACAGGCCTTGCGGGCAGTTACCCAAGATACCGGAGATGTCGCTGTAGGTGTCCGATAGTTGGCCGATGGTCTGAACGCCGACCAGCGCCCGTGCTTTCTCTTTGCGACCACGCGCCGTGAGGTTCGTAATCTGGTTGAGTGGCGGGAGCTGGTCGATTTCGTCGAGAACATGGACCGTCGGATTCGGTGATTCCATCGCGAAGCGAATCGACCAGTCCAACAGCAGCTGGAACATTGGACCGAGCGTCGCCATTCGGGATGGCGTCGAATCAACGATGAGGACTCGCCCATCAGGATTGTGGATATACTCCCGCAACGAGAACGAGCCATGCTCGGCGAAGTCTTCGACGAAAACCGGCCGCGTATACTCGATGAGCGTCTGATAGACGTTCTGTGCAGCTTTCCCCTGGTCAGTGTCTATGTGTCCGGCTTCGAGTTGGTCGTAGCTGTCGAGTGCCTCGTAGATTCCAACTCGCCCCTCTTTGAGCAGCGAGACGATGTCCAGATGCGAGAGATTCTCCCGGCGGTTATTCTTCTGGGCTTCCAGATGCAGGTAGCGCAGCATATCCTCGAATACCTGCTTGGCTGGCGTGTGGAACGGGTTGTGTCCAGATGGATTGCCGAAGATAGCCGCTGCAATCTCTCGGAAATCCTGTGTCGAGTCGACGTCCTGGAAGAGATTCCAGGTAACATCCCCATTCAGTCCCACGCGCTTGACGTCGAAGCCGAGATCAGCGTAGAACTGCTGGAACTCTTCGCCGGCGTCGTGGGCAATGATCGCTGTATCTCGGTTGTAGGGAAGCTGGTAAGCAAGTAGCTGCATCGCTGAGGATTTTCCGCTCCCGGTCTCACCGAGGACGGCAGTCGAGACGTCCTGTTTGAGCGTCGGCGACGAGGGCGCATCGTCGTGTTTGGACTCGATACTCTCGTACGGAACAGCCAATTCGTCGTCGTCACAATCCCACGGATTTCGCGTTAGTGACCGAGGCGAGGTACGGCGGCCAATATCGATGACGCCAATCAACACCACCGAGATGGCATAGATTCCGATGCCCACCTCGTAGGAAACGATGGGCGGGGCGACACCCGGAATCTGCACGCCGGCAAACAATCCGATAACTGAAGCCGCCGCAATGATGTGGGCGAAGGGGAATACCATGGCCACCAGCCAGCTGCCGCTGAGCAGGGCCTCAGCGAAAAGCAGGCCCGTCACGATGGCGAACCCGGCGTAGATGTATCGCCACGCCCAGAAGCGTCTGTGGAGTGCCTTGTCGCTATCTACCCACATCGGCGGGACCAACAGCATGAACACACTCCAGAGAATCATCGCCGGTTCGTCGTATTTCAAACTCGACGGTAACTCGGTGGGCTTCTGTCCCGGCGGTGTTGTTGAGGACTGCGAGTCTTGGGGCATTACCGACCGCCACCGAAGTCGAAGTCACGCTCCCGGGTGGTTTCTGGGTCTCTGTCAGGGTCCCGCGTGGTGGACTCCGCTGTTTCGTGAGTCTGTGCTTGGTCACGCGTTGCATCGTCAGGAAGGGGCGTCGAGTCTCGTTCTGGTGTCCGCCCTTTGAGCCGCTCTGGTTCACGAAATACCTCTTTGGCACACCCTCGGAGACGCTCTAACTCTTCGGCATCCATCCGTAATTCCGGCTCGTTCCCGGTTGCCGCGACATGTGAATGCACGATGTCGCTGTCGTCGTGTACGGCGTAAACGTAGTCGGTCGTCGGTTGCCCCCCGAACTCGTTTTCCAGCAGTTCGCGGGTGTTGGAGCTGACTTCGTCAGGCGTGAACTCGGCGCTGGGATCCGGAGAGACGATGAGGTGGCGCTGGAAGTTGAACCAGCTGCTTCGCTCGAGGAACTGCTCGATACGTTGTTCGTCGGCCTCCCGCCCAAGCCGATCCCGTAATGGCACTTTTTCTTGGTCTGCCTCCCGGTCTCGGCGAATGTATTTCAGGAGCTTGCCCGCACCACTCCGCTGGAAGTCCGTTTTCAGAATCATGAATCCGAGGCCAGCAGCGGATCAAGGGGCGATAGCTGTTCCTCATCATCAGTCTGGGCGATGGCGCTCGCGTCCGCCGCAGCATCGTTCATCTGCAGCGCCGCCCGTTTGATGGCTGCTTCACGTTCGGCTGGGCTGTAGTCTTCTTTGAGTAGTTCCCACAGCGCGATGACGTACATTGTCTCCAGCGATTGAATGTGTTCGAGATCCGGCGTCGCCTCAACTTGCACCTCCTCAATCGAGGTGGAGATATCGTCGGCAGCGTCGTCGATGGTCGCTATAATATCTTCGTCAGCTGAGTGCCGAGCAAGGCGCCCGCGCAGCTCCATCCCGTGGTGCTTTTTCAACACCATCTCGCAGTATTTCGATTTCGAGAGATCGGCCTGGTCGGCACGCTGTTCGACTTTCTCGTTGACGTCTTCGGTCGTATAGATCTGCAGGCGAGCTTGCTCTGGCATTATGCATCCTCCTCCTGTTGTCGCAGTTTCTCTACACCCGTTTCGAGTCGGGTCGATGCTTCCTCCAATGCATCGGCCTGTGCATCGCTGGGCCGCTCCGTTCCAAGCAAGTTCCAGAGCGCCACTCCATGGAGTTCGCTGTCGTCAGTCGATGGCGAGAGTGCGCTCGCTATCTCGTCCTGGAGAGCCTGTTGCATCTCATCGAGCTGTCGTTCCAGTGCCGTTTCGGCCACTCGTTCGGAGCGGATATCCCGCGCTACCTGCGTATCGAGCGCTGCCACACAGTACTCGGAGACAGTCATTCCCTGTCTGTCGGCCATTCGCTCGATCATCTCCTTTTGGGCCTCAGGCGGATAGAACGCGACACGCTCACTCATTCGACTCACCTCCGTTCTCGTGGGGTGCTCCGTCTGTGCCGTTGCCGGTAAACGGTGTATCTGTCTGGCGCTGCATCTGGAGTTGTGACTCAGTGTCTATCATCGAATCTGGAAGGGTTCCGTCGTCGGTTGGCGAACGCTGCTCCTGCGTTTCTTCGTTCTCGTCGACAGTTGCTCGGCTGAGGGCCACCGACACTGCTTCGACTAGTTCTTCCTCGGAGAGTCCTGCGAGGACGTGTTCGGCCTGGTCAACCGTTAGCCCGTGGTGGGCCAGTACGCCTTTCATCGCCTCGGTACTGAGGAATTCCTCGAACGCGTCGACCCGCTCGGGCTGCTCCTCGATGAGGATATCCAGCGGATTTTTCTCGTGGGTATCGAGATCGATGACCTGTTTCTCCTCCCACGACGTCCGGACCTGCACCGGGTAATCGCCGTGTTCGTCGATTCGAACCAGCGCTTCGCTGTAGCCCTGCTCGGTTCCGACCGATTCTTTCCCGGCTTCCGCGTTGTTCACGAAGTGTTGCTGTTCGCTGGTCATCCCGGCTCGCTTGGCAGTCTCACTGTCCAGTTCGGGCTCTCGGTGATGGACCATAATCGGGCACATCCCTGCGATTTCCTCGGCGGCGTCACCATCATAGAACTCTTGGAGCGTCTGGGAGAGCATCACCAGCCGAATCCCGGCGTGGCGCTGGTGGCGAGCGATCTGGTTGAGGAAGGCGAGATTCGCATCGTCGGCAAAGAGATAGTGTGCCTCGTCGATGATCACCTCCACCTTCGTCTCCATGTTCTTGGCCTGCTGATACAGCGTCGAGAGCAGCAGTTGCATGATGAACGACTGCTTGCCCAGTCCATCCCCGGAGCCCTCGACTTGCTGAAGATCCAGATAGACGGCCTTGCTATCATTGTCGATGAGGTTCAGGTTCGATTCTTCGGCAAGGTTGCCGTAGGTACTCCCTCGGCGGAACGGCTGTAGCGCCACCGAGAGTTCATCGGCGTACGCCCGAATCGTCGTCTTTGCACTCTCCGTTTCAGCGCCGGGGAACATGCCCGGCTCGGCTTGAATCTCGTCAATGAGGCCCAGCAGATCTTGCATCGTCGGTGAATTCTCTGGCGTATGCGTCGAGGGGTCGTCGGGGTCGATATCTGAGCGCTCGAAGATGGTCTGAATCAGGAATGTGATCAGCCCACTGTGCATCTCAAGGTCGATATCCCGGGAGGTCAGGAAGTTCATGATGACCCCGTAGACTTCGTCCATCTTCGCCCGAACTGGTTCCATGTCCGGTGACGCATCGAGGACGTGTTGTGGCGTCGGATGCATCTCACACGGGTTCAGCGGCGTCTCCCCGCTGACTGTGATACGCTTTGCATCCAGCACTTCGGCGCTGCCACGCATGTCACCGACCGGATCAATGAAGACCTGCTTGACGTCCGAGCGCTTCTTCATCATCCGCAGTCCCCGAGCCTGTGTCCCGTGGGTCTTCCCGCCGCCGGGCATTCCAGTCACCAGCTCTGAATGACCGGTCTCTAACTCCCACGGGTCAATTAGCACCGTCGAGTCGTTGTGGTCGTGGGTGCCGTAGCGAATCCCGTCGGCCATCCGGAGGTAGTTCGAGGAAAACGGGAACAACGCGCCGAGGGCTTCGCCGGTCATCGACGATAGCCGATCATGGCCGAGTTCGTTCCCGCCCAGCGGTGAGACTGTAACCAATCCCTGTTCTTGACGACGGGTCGCCCGCTTAATCGAACAGTTCGCTGGCGAGTCTCGCATTAGCGTCTCCAGATGATTCGTCTGTTCGCGTAGCTCCTCTTTGCTGTCAGCAGTGACGCGAATAAACACGCCGGCTCTGTAGAGCGAGGCGTGATTCCGTCGGACGGCCTGCCGGATGTACTTCGCTCGCTCAATGTCCTGCTGGAGATCTTCCGTATCTAGTTCGCCGACGTCCTCCTGCAACACACGCAGCGAGGAGACCCACTCGGAGATTGCCGAGACCGCGTCTTGTGCATCGTACGGGTTGATGTGAATCGAGACGTCAGCCTTCAGCTCCGTGTCCAGCAGGAGTCGTTCGAGCATCCCGCTGGTCGGATGCTCCGGAAACGTTTCGACCCAGAACGTCCGAGCGTACGTCTCACTCTCGATGACCGTGTAGTCCTCTTCCCAGTCAATCGCGGAGGGAGCGAGCCACGACCGTTGCTCTTCACCCGGCCGTCTGAATGTTGACGGCACTTCCCCGACACCGTCGTCATCGAAGTCGGGCACCTCGTTTTCTTCGAGGTCTTCGATATCGAGGTTCAGTGCGTCGGCGTCTTGGGACCGAGAGTAGTGGACCGGTGAGAGGCCCGTGGTTTCGTCAAGGTCGCCGAAGGATTGTGATTCACACGCCCAGTATTCCTTCGTGAGTGTCGCTAGTTGCAGCGGTGAGACGGGGTCCCCACTACAGCGATAGAGGCTGTTGACCGCCCGCGCGGTCGTGCCGACTCTGTCTTTCAACTTCTTTGCCTTGTACGTGTCCCGCTCGCTTTCGGTGAGACCATCCGAGGAGACTATCTCGGCGACACGGCCGACAACGGGAAGCGACTCTAGCGACCCGAGCAGTGAGGCGGACTCGTGGTCGATGTCGTCGATATCGGCGTCGGTGACCGAGACGATGATGTAGTACTCCCGTTCCATCTCGGTCCCGTCGACGGGCTGGCTGTCGTCGTCTGTATGGCGGTTGAGCCACTCCATCAAGAGCCCGCGGAGCATCGGCAGCCGTTGCGTGTCGGCGTCGTCAAGGCGCTCCTGGTGGGCCGTGACGTGAGCGTCGCGGTCGATTTCTCGGGTGGTCACGTACAGGTTCGTCTCGCCCTCTAGAGAGTTCGCTAAGTCGGTGAGTGATCGAACGGCCTTCTCCCATTGACCGTCATCTTTGAGCGCCATGTTGGCGGGCGTGACCTGCACAGCGCCACAATGTGCCCCATCGATGCGCTTGACGCCGTGGGGGAGGACGCGGTCGAGCCGCGTGACAGTTCGCGTATCCTGTGCGCCATCGCCGAACAGATACTCCGGTTTCTTGAGGGCCCATCGGAGACGGACCTCCAGCCACTCGGTCAGTCGGTAGTAGCGGGGCCGGGCGCGATGCAAGCCGAACAACAGCAGTTCGGTCGCGAGCAGCAGTCCCGTCGCTGGCAAGAGGAAGCTAGCCGGGACGAACGGCAGGCCCAGGAGGGCGAAGTAGCCGAAGACGGGACAGATGAATAGGACCAGTTCGCCGAAGGTGTACTGCCCCCAAAACTCGGTGGTGCCACCCAGATCGTCGTGGATGATGTTCGTGTTGAATTCGCTGGACGAGTTACTCATCGGTAGTCTCCTGCGGAGAATTCATTGGTTGATCGTCGAAGCGGTAGGCGTCAGGACCGAGCACGTCGGCGTCAGTCTTCAACTCTGCACGCAGTCGGTCACCTACGGAGTCGAACTCTTGCTCGGTGTCTGTCGTAGCGTCTTCCTCGTGGTGATACACTTCGGTATCAGTGTGATTCGGCACGGGCTCTCCGCTCTGCATAGCCTGCGTGGGACGACCAGCAGCGCCGCTGTGTGCTGACTGCCCAGTTGATGGTGACGAGGAGGAATGGCCTGCTGTGGAGGACGAGGCTGCCGCTCCACTACTGCTGCGTGAGGCGCCGGCGCTGCTACTCGTCGGAGGGGCACGCCCGGATGTACCACTAGTTGAACCAGCTGGCGGGGTGACCGTACTTCCAACGCTGCCTGTACTCCCACCACCACCGCTACCAGACGATGGTGACGAAGATGGCCCGCCTCCGGACGGTCCACTTCCCGAAGGAGGAGACGATGCACCGGACATCTCGCGGTGAACCATCCGCGCGCCAGTGGCGGCATCCCGTGAATTACCTTTCAGCACACCCTGGGCGGCTTGGACGGTCCCGCCAGCAGCAGGCCCACCTGCGAGGTATGCCCCAGCCGTCAGGCCTGCTCCACCAATTGTCCCCGCAACGCCAGCAGGTTTCTTTCCCGCTGCGACTGCTTTGTCGCTGAGTTTGACGAGTGTCGGGCTGCTCTTCTGGAGCATCGCCTTCTGTAATTTCGCACAAAGCAACAGCACCAGCGGGCTGATGAACAGCCCCATTCCGGGTACTCCCCAGTTGTTAATCTCGATGGAGATGCGAATGAGCAATGCTGTTGGGATACTCGCTGCGATAGCGCCGGGATACGTCCCTGCAATCTGCTTTGAGAGACCACTGAAGCTCTGGAACGGCCACACTTCCAGTGCCCAGAAGGTCGCTACCAATGGCATCGCTAACGTGATGAGAATCACCGCCATCCACCGGGTGATCGACACCACAAGCACCTTCGCATAAATATAGAGCAAGCCAAGTAGCAGAAGGAATGAGACTGTTGGCGAAAAGAGAGACAACTTTCCGAAGACAAACAGTTCCTTAGCTATCGTTCCTTTTTCCGCCGTGGTAAATGTCGAGATGCTTTGTCCAAGGACATCAAAAAATTGCAGTGATATGGACGCAACCGGGAGCCAGAAGAAAAGCGCAAAGAACGCTAATACCATCCGTCGGCCTATCTTTTTTCGGACTGCTGGGTTGATCGCTTGGTAGCGAACCCCCACTGCCGCGAGGACAATAAGCTGAAGTCCGAACGCCAACCCGACGACGTAGTCGAAATACAGGGTATCTATGAGCGTATTCCACGGACTGTTTACAGCGCTTTTGAATGCGATATTCAGCCCGCTCGCGCTGGCTCCCTCTGGCGCTGGAGTGCCGACGAGCGGCTCAACGAGTACATCCAGCACGTACTTGCGGAACCAGCTCTCGAATTCCTCTGGAAACAAATTGAGGAGATCAAGGAGTGACTGGAAGAACGTGTCTCTGAGAGTTCCCAGCCCGTCGCCTTGACCCGCAGTTGGTGCCGGAGTCGGAGTCTGACTCGGCATCGGTTACTCCGTCTGTGTCCCGGTCTTCGTTCGTTCAACGATACTCTGTTCCCCGTTCAGTGAGAGCTCACACGAATTCTCTCCATCAGAACTGTAGCTGAATGTCTGAGTGAAGGTGATTGGCTCACTGAACGCCGGTTTCAGTGTCAATGTAGCTTCTCGTGTGTGATTTTCCGGACAGCCGAAAATTTCTGCGAGGTAGGTACGCACCGGTAGCAGCTTTGTCGATCCCGGCTTGACCATCATATCGATTGTATAGTCCGACGTCTTACTGTCGAACGCTTCTAGATGCGGTCCATCTTTCGAAATGACTTGCCGGGCAATGTCCGCGTGTTGTCCAGTGTTCTCGACGAGGAGACCGATCGGTCTTCGCCCATCACGCTCTGGAGGTGGGAGTTCAGTGGAGTCATCCGGACCGATGACATCGCGGAGTTCAAGCGATGCCGAATAGGTCACCGGGATCTCAACTTCTGTCTGTTCGCCGATGAGGACGAGCGTGTTCTGTCCTTGTGTAATCCGTTCGGACGGCTCGTCAGTAAGGCGCGCAACAACGAAGCTAGCGACAGTCTCGCGGGCAGATATCAACGCTTGGTTTACCTCATTTCCCATCCCGTTTATCAACGCGATCCGGGTAATCATCGAGTCCTCTGCTAGTTTGAAATGTGCCGTGACTTGGGGACTGACACCAGCTTTTGGCTCGAAGGTCAGCGACTTCAGGACATCTGACTTCGAACTTGGACTCTGCGTTGCAGTCGGTCCTGCAGCGGTGCCATTCGATGACCCGCCGATGTTGCTACACCCGGCGAGGGCCGCCAGACCACCGCCCATCGCACCAAGGAGTGTTCGTCGGTCGATACAACTCGATTCCGTCGATTGTGAAGTCTCGTCTGTCATGCTGAATAGATGCCAAGCAATCGTCCGTTCGTCCAAACGTCGAATCCGTACAGCAACAGCCCGAGTGGGAGAAACCACAGGACCGTCACGACCACGAGGTCCACGATGTCGGTGAACTGTGGAATACTGGACCCGAGCCACTCCACCGTCGTCGTCCGCTCGGTCGCGACAATGCCACTAACAGCCGGGTTCCCTTGTTCCCACCAGTAATACTTCGGCTGATAGGTCAGGATCACCTGGTCAAGACCCCGCTCCGGCATCGTGATAGTGAACGTTCCGCGTTCACCGGGACCGAGCGTGTGTGTCCGCGTACTATTGCCAGCAGTCGCGGTCACGTTCCCGAAGTCGACGGGATATCCACGCGTCGAGCGAACTGTCACTGACAGCGTCGTTCCATTCGTGGTCCTGTTGACCACCGTCGCACTCATGTTGGCCGGATAGGCATCGACGACCGTTGACGCCGAGAGCCGACTCTCCGTGGTGTCTCCACGAACGATACTACGCACCGTCGGCGACCGATAAGCGCTCTGCGGATGGCTGTCGTTTGCCCGGAGTGTGAAGCGCTCCGTTCTGGTGTGGGTCGCAGACTGATTCAGTCGCACGTCGACTGGGAGCCCGGCCTTGTTCGCCTCCGGTCCCTTTCGGTAGGAGACGACGAAATCTCGCTGGATGCGCTCGTAGTCGTCGCCGACCTCGAAGAACTGTGCGTCTGTCGCCAGCGAGTGCTGATCAAGGTTCGCCAGTGGGCCTCGCCGAGCGGGTATCGCATGGACCTGTAACGGACGAACCCGCTGTGTCGACGAGACGTTCGTTCCAGCGGATGTATTCCACTGTACCCAGCCCGGCGGACTCCGGGTATAGAATCGCCAGCGACTGTAGACTACGTCACCCGTTTCAAACGCTACACTACGCCACAGTCTCGGCATCGAGAGGCTGACGCCCGTACTGTTGCGGTGATTGGCTAACGATACCGTTGCATCCGATGCCGTCACCTCGTAGGCAGTGACCTGCCGTGAATCGCGTAGCGTCCGATTGTACGTTGTCGTGTTACTCTCACCGTTGTCGGCCGTCTGGTTTACCGTCACCGAGAGCGACAGCCGCACAGACAACATCGTCGGCCCAGTGAGATTCCGATACTGGAGTTCTGCCGTCGGCGACGTCGCCGTGTCCTGTCGCGTTCCGTTGGCGTACAACCCGACCGTGTTGACGCTCGCCGACTCGACGATACAGGAGTCGTTCGTCGTCTTGTTCGCACAGCCAAGGGCCGAGCCATTGTAGCTGCCAATCGTTCGAACCGTCCCATTCGAGCGGACGTACTGTGTCGTCTGTGACCCGTCGTGGACAACCGTCGAGGGATTAATCGCGAAGATCTCGACATACGACGTGTTTGCCACGAGGCTCTCGGTCGATGCGACCCGTGCTGGATACTGTGACCCGCTACTGTTGTTATAGCGGTCAAATTCGCGGTCGTTCCACGCTTCGACATTTGGCGGTGCGCGGAACATGATGTCTCCAGAGCAGGACAGACGGCCCAGTGGACTCAACGACGACGTGGTGTTAACACGAGCGTAGTCCGCGTCACCCGACCAATACGCCCGGAACGACGACGCATTGAACGTATGCGTGTAGTTCGGGGGAGTAGTTCCCGGCCGCTCAGACCGGGCCGAGCGGTTCGCAACGCACTGATGTCCTGTTCCGCCGACTGTCTGGGTGCTAGTCTTACTGGATACCTGCGGCGACGCTGCAGTGCTATCCGAAGGTGAGACAGCTACCGCTGGCGTCACCAGACTACTGGCGACAAGCACGATTACGACGAGTCGGCCTATGAGTGACATCAGTAATGTAGAGGTGCGGAGACGTCGTTAGCCGCCGAAGGGATTGACGCAACTCGAAAAGGAGAAGCCGAGCTCGCTGCCTAGCTTCGAAATGATTTCCGGGGCAATCAAGGCCAAGAATATGATAGCTAGCCCGGTCACCGAGAGAATCAAATCCTGGCGAGCCTGATTCTGCTGGTTTGGGTTCCCTGTCGCCCGCATGTAGGAAAGCCCACTTCGGCCCGTGAAGAACATCGCTGCTGGCATTCCTAGTGCTGCTATCGCACCAAAGACGAGACCAATCGCCCTCTCGACAGGCGTCCCACAGTACACTGAACCAATGCTGGTCTGTGCCATCGCCGATCCGCTAAAGAGGACGACAATAAGCGACAGTTGGAGGAGTGATCGAAACCGAGGATTGCTCATTGCAGTGAGCAGGCCCTGCTGGGCACGCTCACGAATGGTCGTACGGCGAGTTTGGTTGGATGGCGAGTCGTCCGATGCGTTCGATGTTGCACTCATGTGAACCTAGATACTGATTGCTCTGGTTAGCTGGCGATACTGCAGATGGCCCTGTTCAGCGACACCGGGTGGACGCCATCACACGCACCCAGCCGAGATACAGGCTGTTTCGTCTGACGACGGTGTCAGATATATTTGAAATCTACCGTTGGAATCGTGGTGTAATCAACTCCGAGTTCATACACTCCTCCCTTTCCGGGGGTTGTCGGATATACTCACCCACGGTGACAGTGTCACCGGGCGTGAACAAGTAAAAAGGCAGCAAGCGACGACAAAAAGTAGAAACCGTATTACCGGTGGTTTAGCCGCATTGGCATCCCATTCTCGGTGCGAATCGTAATCCGTGGTTCGAGTGTGGGCTCTCGATTTGCTTCCCAGTCTAGCTGGAACCGCTGTCCGATCATTGCGAGCGCAATCTTCGCTTCGAGTAATGCGAACTCGCGGCCAATACAGGTCCGTCGCCCACCACCAAACGGCGCGTACGCAAAGTCCGGCAAGCTCTCTCTGAACCCATCTGTCCATCGGTTAGGACGGAATTCGAGCGGATCATCGTAGAACTGCTCGTCTCGATGAATATGGATTAGCGAGAGATGGAGTTCGTGCCCCTCCGGGAGGTGATGACCATTCATCTCGACATCGGTTGTCGTCTTGCGTGGAATCGTATGAATCGGGGGATAGAGTCGCAGCGCCTCAGTGAGGATACGATCGGTCACTTCCAGTTTCTCAATATCCTCGAGAGAAGGCGAAGCACCATCGAGGACTGTATCGAGTTCGTTGTGGAACTCATCACGGATGGTCGGATGCGTGGCAAGCAGATACCACGTGAACGCGAGCGCAGTGGCTGTAGTTTCATGCCCGGCAAAGACCATCGTGACAAGTTGATCCTCGATCTCCTCGGTAGTCAGCTGCTTTCCCTCTCCGCTGTCGCGAGTCTGTTCGAGTCGCGAGAGGAGATCCATGGTGTCTGAACCGCCGGACTGCTGTGGCGGGGCAGCCGACATCCCATCTGCTAATAGCGTTCTCACTTCTTCCTGAAGCCGGTTAGTGGACTCCTTGAAGCGTCGACGAGCCGGTGTTGGCATCCAGTGGGGGAGAATCCACGAGGTCGGCGCGAACCACTCGTTGAGTCCATCAGCAGCTTCGCGGATGTCTGCATCCTCGCCCGGGGACAATTCCCGACCGAACAATGTCGCAAAGAGAATTTCGAGTGTGAGCGCACTCATCTCCTCCTCGACGTCTCGGGTTTCACCATCCTCCCATGTCGCCAGTCGCTGTTCGATGCAGGCGACCATCTCATCGACGTAGCCGGTGATTCGGTCACGGAAAAACAGCGGCTGCAAAATATCGCGTTGCTGTCGCCATTGCTGTCCCTCAACTGAAAGTAATCCACTTCCGAACGCTCGGCGAAAATCATCTGTTTTCCCAAATTTCTCAACGTCGTCGACAAGAACCTGAGCAAGATAATCTGGGTGGGCGAGCACGAATACGTCATCAACGCTCGGCAGCTCCATCCGATAGAGATCTCCACACTCTGTCGTAGCTTCTTCTACGAACTCGAACGGATCACGTGCGTAACGAAGTGAGTGCTGGAGGACTGGATGTTTGGATGGTGCTGGTGGTAGCTGACCGCTCACATCTATCGCTCTCGGCCGGTCCCCTGTAAATACTACCGGCCTGTAGCTATACAGTTACTATACTTACACAAGGAGATTATCAATCGATAGCAACTCCGTCCACTAACATGGCAGATAAATTTGAACTCTAGAGTCAACTTCTCGATAAATTCATAGGGGTAGGGATAATAATTGATTATAGGTGCGAAAGTGTGACACGCGATGATCGTGTGGCGACGAATCCACTAACGGACGAGCAAGTAGTTATTCGTGAGACCATCAACAATCTGGTTGATTCGGCCCGACTAGATGTCCTCCGCGCACTTGCGGAACAAACACAGACACCATCGGCTATCAACGCTCAAGGGGTGGTCACACGTCAAACTGCGTCGGACCATCTGGCCCGGTTTACAGAACGCGGACTCACGAAACCAGTTGCTGAGCAGTGCGGATATGAACTCACTGCTGGTGGAAAAATCACGCTTGAAGCCATTGAAACGTGCCTTGATGTACTCGACAGTGATCAGCTGGCCTGTCTCACCCGCTCTACGCATGCACTCGACGTGTTAAACAGTCTCGCTGCCGGATCAGCTCGGCCACATGAACTCGCTAGGGCTGGAGCAGATGCCCCCTCTCGCTCGACTGTTCAACGGATGCTCAGCATGTGTGAAGCGCAGAGCTGGAGCAGTACTACTGGCGGAACCCACCGGCTCACACCTGCAGGCCAGACAGTGTTAGATGCATACAACGACCTCGCGCTCTCGATTGAGCAAGTAGTGGAGAAAGCTCCGTGGCTGCAGCGACTCGACCAATGTCGGTCGGATCTCCCGGTGCAGGCACTTGCTGACGCAAAGGTCGTCGTTTCGAGTCCAGATTCACCTGGGCTTGTCGTCTTGGCTGCACTGAGCCTCTGTGACCGCCAGTTCAGCCAATTTCGGGCGCTGACGTCAATTTACAATCCACCGCTATTCGATGCCTACAACGAGTTGCTTGAGAGGGGACTTCCAGGGGAGGCAATCGTTGACCAGTCCGTCTATCGGGAACTCCATGAAGAGGGACTCCAGCACTTTCTCGACGATTCAGAGTTTGCGGATTTCGATATTGGCTGGCTTGAAGAGGAATTAACGCTCGGCATCGGAGTGTACGATGATCGGAAAGTCGCCATTGGAGCCTATAATCAAACCGGTGCTGCGGATCACATTGCGATGCTTATCAGTACCAACCAGACAGTTGTCGACTGGGGCATTGAACTCTACAACACATACTGGGAACAGGCTCACCGCAAGGCGGAGCAGGCTCCAGAAGTTGTGAGTAGCTGAACTAGTAGATAATGGAACTCCGAGTCACGAACAGTATGGGACAAAGGAAGTAGTAGGAATTCTCAAGCGGGGTCCAAGAAGCTCTATTTATTCGCTGTCAACGGCGCCGATAATTACTTGCACAAACTCACTCTAGTAGTCCAAGATCAGTGAGCCGATCTCCGATTACGGTGAGCGCGTCTTCGACATCGCTCAATCGCTTGCCACCTGTGATGACGAGTTTCCCGCTGCCGAACAGTAGTGCTACGACATCTGGGTCGTCGAGTCGATAAACAAGGCCCGGGAACTGCTCTGGTTCGTACTCGATATGTTCGAGACCGAGTCCGATCGCAATCGCATTCAAATTTAGATTCGCCTCCAAATCAGCGCTCGAAACGATATTCTGGATATCGATCGCTGGTGCATCGTCGACTTCAACTCCCAAGCTCCGGAGTTCGTCAAAGACCTGTCCGAGGGCAGCCTCGACAGCGTCTACGCTTTTCGCTCCGGTACACACCACTTTTCCTGAGCGGAAAATCAGCGTCGCCGCCTTTGGATCGTGCATCCGATAGACCAAGCCGGGGAAATTCTCTGGATCATAGTCACTCCCTTCGAGGTCCATGGCGAGTGATTCGAGAGCCAGTTCCTGACCAATGTCGCTCGACGCGACGACATTTTCGACTTGAATTGACTCCGCTGAGATACTCATACTGACACTGTGCACCCACAGCCCTCTTAAAATAGGGCGTGACTCAGAGTAGTCAGAGAAAAACTACTCAGCCGTGTCTTAGAGGTCTCGCGCTTGGACCGTCTTGCGGTCGTTGGCTTCAGCACGCTGGGCAGCGTCTTCAACCCGGTCCGCGACTTCTTCATCCAGTGCTTCGTAGAAATCCGCTGAGACGTTGTGCTCCGACAGCGCATCTTTCACAGCTGCTTTGACAATGAGAGACATTCCAGTGGGGCCTATTCGCGTCTCCCATATAAGGGTTTGAGCTAGTGAGTGCCGCTCAGATCGCAGTAACTCGGTTCACATCGTCGTCCAGTGCTTGCGCGTCTTCCGGCAGCAGGGCGACAACGAGATACTCCGCGTAGTCTTCGAAGTACTCAACGAGCTGGGCGATCCGGTCCGAGTCGATCGCTTCCAGCGAGTCCACGAGCATGAACGGCACTGTCTCGTACAGATCGTGGACGAGATAGCCCGCGAGCGCGAAGATTAGTCCCGTGACCTCACGCTCACTCTCGCTGAGATGCTCAACTGTATCTTCGTAGGCTGCGCCATTCTCTGTGGTCCGGACAATATGGAGGTCAAACACAGTCTTATCCACTTTCTGTCGGCCCTCGCGCACGGTCTGTTCGACACGCTCGATCCAGATGCGGTCAAGGTTCTCGTAGTCCAGAATCTCGAGCATCGCGTCCATGTGCTCATTGAACTCCTCAACAGCATCAGCTTCAATCTGGTCGATCTTCGTCCGTTCGTCGGTCAGCTGCTCGAGTAACTTGTCGCGTTCTTCTCGGAGGTCGTCAGCTCGGTCGAGCATGTCCTCAATCTCCTCAATCTCCTCAGAGACTTCCTCCAAATCAGATTCGAGACTGTCAATCTCGAATTCGAGCTGATTAGCTTCTTTGTGAAGCGAGAGCACCTCTTCGAAGTCGTCTGATTCGAGGTCGTCGACGTCGGCTTCAAGCGTTTCGACATCGCCGGTCAGCTCTTCGCGTTGGGATTTGAGCGAGTCTAGCTGTGCATCGCGGCTCTCAAGTTCGTCTTCGATGTCCGAGAGCTTTCGTTCGATTTGCTCACGCTCGTTTTGCTGCTGTTTGGCCTCGCGCTGGGTGGCCTTCAGGTCTTCGAGTTCGGACTTGATGTCATTCAGTTCCTCTACTAAGTCTTGCCGGCGTTCTTGAAGACGCTCAACAGTGTCCTCGATCTGCTCACGTTCGACCGTTGACCCGCACGTCCAACAGGTGACCGACTCATCGCCGTTACCGAGCAGTTCGTCGGTCGGCGAGCCATTCGATTTAGACTGATTAGTTTCGTCGAGCGTTTCGAGAACCTCGTAGTCCTCATCCTCCAACCGTTCCTCGTTGTACTGGATAAGACTCTGAAGGTCGGAAACCTGGGAGTTCAGTGCCTGGCGTTTCTCGCGGAGTTGTTCGATCTCGGTTTCGAGGTGCTGGTGGTCGCCCATCGGCGTCTCGGGCAGTTCCTCAAGCTCGTCTTCGAGGTCACTCTGCTCCTGTTTGAGCGAGGTGACACTCTCATTTTGTGTCTCGATTTGGCGACGCGTTGATTCGAGCTCCGAGCGCGTCGAGCGAAGTTCGTCAAGTTTCTCCTCTAACTCTTCCTGTTCTTCCCGACTCGACTCGACATCTTGGTTACTTTCGTCTATCTCTGCTTCCTTATCTTCAAGTTCGTCTTCTTTCTTTTGTATCTGATCCTGTATACGCTGCCGGCGCTGCTCTAGTTCAGGTATGTCCGTTTTTCTATCTTCAATAGTGGCTAATTCGTCGTTTATATCGTCTTTTTGATCTTCTAGTTCGCGGATTCGGTTTTTGATATCCTTGATATCGACGGGGCGCATGATGATTTCCCGAAGGTCGTCACCACGAGCGACAGACTGGCGCGCTTCGTTAGTCTCCAGCAGGAATGCGAAGAGGTCGGCTACCTCAGGATCGTCGAGGTAGCCATCACCATCGAACGCGACTGAGTCACCTGCTCGAGTGAGCGTCCGTTCGTAGGTCTTGCCCTGAAGGTTCAACTGAACACGCCCGTCTTCAGCGTCGCCTTTGAGTGTCGCCTGGTCGCTTCCCATCGCAGCCATAATCGACTGGAGGAACGATGTTCGGTTGGTCGCATTCTTGCCGGTCAAGACGGTTACGCCGGGCGGAATCGACACCTGGGTGCTGTCGATGCCGCCAATGTTTTCGACCGAAAATTCCGCCCTTTCAGATACCTGTTCAGGTTGGTTCATGTTCCAAAAGAGAAGCTCCAACTATTAAAATCCATTTCAGCGGCGACCGGTTAGTCATTGTCCGCTGAATAGACTAAGAGCTGAATCTATTCTGATCGTATATCAAACAACGCTCTTGTGTAGCACATTGTTGATTTTACAGCGTCGGTCGAACAGCGTGTTTGGGAGCTATTCATGTGGGTTTTCGATACTGCTCCCGACGTAGTTGGAATGCTCTGAGATACTGTGTCAGCTTATCTTTTGAGATGCCACGATGGGGTGAGAGCCAGCGTCGCGTCAGCGACGCGTGGCTCTCGCAGGTGTTGACATGTACCCCGTCATCGGCGTATACGCCCTCGCCGTGGACGATGTATTTACGGTCAAGTGCGTCTCCTCTTCGAGCGGTTCGTACGCTCGAAGTCTGTCGGTATAGGCGGAGAGCGACGCCTGCTGGCGGACCGTCAGCAGGCGTCGAATCATCAATTCCTCTCCAGCTTTCGCCAGAATCACATACCGCTGTTCGGTGCCCCGGTCAACAATAATGAAAATCGGCGGCTTGTCGCCGCTATATGAACTACGCTCACGCGTGGATAGGCCACATGAGCGCGACGGTAGGTGGCGCTTGAGGCCTTCCCCCAGTCGAGACGTATACTTCGTCAAGTTCGACTGGTCCGTCGGGGTCGTAGTTCAGCAACCACAGAGTGGCCAGCAATGGTTTTAATACGTCGTCACACACAGCTTTATCCGCTATGCAAGTAGGCGTATTAACGGTCCCGTTAGCTAGTGAACCGCTTTCAGATGCTCTGTCGTATCTGGACAAGATTGACGTCGCTGCCGTAGAGTTGGGCTGCGGTGGTTATCCAGGCGACGATCACCTCCCGCGCGATGAGTACCTCGACGACAATGATGCGCAAGCCGAACTCCGAGACTCGCTCGACGAACACGGGACGGAGGTGAGTGCGCTGGCGACCCACAACAACCCGCTCCACCCCGATGACGACCGGGCCAGCGAGGCCGACACGGAACTGCGGGAGGCCATCGAACTGGCCGATCAGCTCGGCGTCGACGCGGTCACGACCTTCTCGGGGCTGCCCGCCGGCGGCCCGAACGACGAGGTCCCCAACTGGATCACTGCGCCGTGGCCGACCGAACACGCTGATGCCCACGAGTACCAGTGGGACGTCGCCACGGAGTACTGGTCGGACGTCGCCGACCACGCCGCCGACCACGGCGTGAACGTGGCTATCGAGATGCACCCGAACATGCTCGTCTACGAGCCACACGGCATGCTGAAACTCCGCGAGGCCACCAACGAGTACATCGGCGCGAACTTCGACCCCTCCCACCTGTACTGGCAGGGTATCGACGTGACCGCCGCCATCCGACTGCTCGGCGAGGAGGACGCCATCCACCACTTCCACGCCAAGGACACGAAGGTATACGAGGAGAACGCCCGCGAGAAGGGCGTCCTCGATACGACGGGCTACACCGAGGAGGCCGACCGCTCGTGGCTGTTCCGCTCCATCGGCTACGGTCACGGCGAGGAACACTGGAAGGACGTCGTCTCGACGCTTCGAATGGTCGGCTACGACGGCACGCTCTCCATCGAACACGAGGACTCCCTGACCAGCGGCCGCGAGGGACTGGAGAAGGCCGTCGACGTCCTCTCTCGGGCCGTCTTCGAAACGACGCCGGGCGACGCGTACTGGGCGGAGTAACGACTGCAGGATTTCAGCAATGACTGACGAACCACTCGACATCGGCGTACTGGGGTATCGCTTCATGGGCAAGGCGCACGCGAACGCGTTCGCGCGGTTGCCCATGTTCTTCGACGACGCGCCCGAACTCAACCGCGAGGTTATCGTCGGCCGCGACGAGGAAGCGCTCGCCGAGGCGGCGGATAGCCTCGGCTTCTCGCGGACGGCGACCGACTGGCGGGACGTGGTCGAAGAGGTGGACGTCTTCTACAACCTCGGACCGAACCACGTCCACGCCGACCCCTCCATCGCGGCGCTGGAAGCCGGAACGCCCGTGTTCTGCGAGAAGCCGCTGGCACCGACCCTCGACGACGCGCAATCGATGGCCGACGCCGCGGCCGACGCGGACGTGCCCGCGGGCATCGCCTTCAACTACCGGTTCATCCCGGCGATCCAGTACGCGAAGCGGCTGCTGGAGAACGACGAACTCGGAGAGATTCGGCACTTCCGCGGGCGCTATCTGCAGGACTGGCTGACCGACCCCGACGCGCCGTGGTCGTGGCGCAACGACGAGGAGATGGCCGGCAGCGGCGCGCTCGGCGACCTGGGCGCACACACTATCGACCTCGCGCGGTTCCTCGTCGGCGATATCGAGGAATTGAGCGGACACCTGCGGACGTTCGTGAACGAGCGTCCCGTCGAGGGAGAAGACGAGACGCGTCCGGTCACGGTGGACGACGCCTACTCCGCGCAGGTTGCCTTCGAGAACGGCGTGATGGGTACTCTGGAGGCCACTCGGACGGCCAACGGGAACAAGAACAACCACACCATCGAGATCGAGGGGACGCAGGGAAGCCTGCGGTTCTCGCTCGAACGGCTGAACGAACTCGAACTGCTGCGGGAGGACGGTCGCGGCTACGAGACGATCCTGATGACCGACCCCGAGGACCCCTACCTCGACCACTGGTGGCCACCGGGGCACATCATCGGCTGGGAGCACACGTTCGTCCACGAGAACTACGAGTTCCTCTCGGCGGTGGCCGACGGCGGCGCGTATGAACCGAGTTTCGCCGACGGACTGGCGGTTCAGCGAGCCCTTGACGCCGTCGAACGCAGCGACGACGGCCGCGAGTGGGTCGGCGTGTCGTAGGCGAAAAAGGAGCCATTAGCAACTTATTAATAGTTGGGCTCTCGAGAGAGAAGTGGATACTCGGAATGAGTGTCCACGGTGACGGTCTCCCCGACATGTCAGTCATGGGTTCGGTGATATCAGTCCACCGTCGTCACCACCACCACTCCCCACCACTTCCCCCACTGTTTGCAGCGGATTCCAATAGGAGACACTGCTACCTGGTTCGAAGTCCCCAAAGGGTGATATTGAAGGCCCGTTCCAACGAGCACGTTAGAGAAACGGTAATACCGTACGGGTTATCGGCCAACGCTATCAAATCAACTGTCGTAGGCAGTCATTCCTTGACTGCTCCTTTGGTCAATCCAGAGATAATGTACCGCTGCGTCACCAGCAGGAACACCGCAACGGGTGCGATCGTGATGACAATACCGGCCGAGAGTTCGTTCCACGCGATGTTGTACTGGCCGACAAATTCGGTAGTGGCGACGGGGAGTGTTTTCGCCTCCGTCCGGGTCAGTACGAGAGCGAAGAAATACTCGTTCCAAGTAAGGATGAAGCTGATGATGGCGGCGGCACCGACACCCGGCTTAATGAGCGGGAGATAGATGTGATAGAACGTCTGAAGATGAGTCGCGCCGTCGACTTCGGCGGCTTCACCGAGGCTGTCGGGGATATCATCGATGAACCCACGGGTGAACCAGACGATGAGTGGAAGCGTAAACACAGCGTACACGAGACCGAGCCAGAGACTGCTGTCCAGTGATCCGAGGGCGCGGAAGATGTTGAAATACGGAATAGTCGCGACGATAGGCGGGAGCATGAAGATAGAGAGGAAGAAAAATCCCAGATGGTGGTCGAGATTCAGTCCGAAATCGTACCGAACGATGACGTATGTCGCAGGGATTCCCAGTAGCAAGCCGACGACGACGGCGATGAGCGTCGCGACGAGACTGTTGACAACGTAGTCGAAGTACGCACCCTGAATCAGAATGGACTCATACGCGTCGAGCGTGACCGTCTTCGGAATCCAGATGGGTGGCAGTCGGAACGAGGTACGTGTCGTCATCACTGAGCGGGTGAGTATCCAGTAGATGGGGAACAGCGCCACGAGCGCCGCGAGTGCGACGAATAGCGTTCCGATTCTATCGAGCAGTGCGTCCGTATCGAGTGGGGATGTCGTACTCATAGTTATCTCGCCTCGTTAACTCGTGAGAGTGCGGCGATGAATACGTTGCTCACGAGGATGATGAACACCAGGAACAGGAACGACATCGCGGCCGCGTTCGCAGTGTTGAGGAATGAAAAAGCGTTCTCGTAGATGAGCATCGTGAGCGTCTTCGTCGACCCGCCGGGGCCGCCACCGGTCATCGCGAATATCTTGTCACCTCCCTTGAACGCCATGATGAGACGGATGAGCGCAGTCACTAGCAACACGGGATACAGCTGTGGAAGGATAATGTACCGAAACCGCTGGAGTCGGGTTGCACCGTCTATCTTGGCCGCCTCGATGAGGCTCACCGGAATTGTTTGGAGGCCGGCGTACACCAGCACGAACACGAACGGCGTCCACTGCCAGACATCAGCAACAATGACGGTGACCATCGCTAGTTGCGGATCACTGAGCCACACCGGTTCCGGCAAACCGACAGTGCCGAACAAGTGGTTGATGATACCGAGGTTCGAACTGAAGAACCACCGGAACATCAGCCCGACAGCGAACGTACTCAGCACCATCGGCAATAGAAGGACGGTCTGGATCGACCGCTCGAACCGGTTAACAGAGTTGTACGCCATCGCGAGTGCGGTCCCAAAGAGGATTTCGAGACCGACCGACGGCACCGCGAACAGCAGGGTTGCGACGACAGCGTCGTGGAACGAGGGGCTAAGAATCACATCGACATAGTTCTCTATCCCGACGAACGCACCGCCAACGCCCTCTGAGAGACTCAGCCTGAGGAGAAACACCATCGGATAGACGATCCACGCGACAGCGTAGAGGAATGCCGGGAGGACCATCCCATACTTGAATACAGTCCGACGGTCAGCAGACTGCCACGTGACCCCGCGGAGCGACGGGAATGTGTCTATCGACATCGGTTTCAGTAGCCTTGTTCTTCCAAGAGCTGGCGGGTATCGTCGGCGGCGTTCGACAGAGCCTTCTGTGGATCCATGCCCTGGGTAATCGAACGGGTCAGCCACTTCTGCATCGTGCTGGACCACTCGAAGTAACCTTTGATTTTTGGTCGGCCGATACCGTACTCCGTGAGTCCCTCGTACAATGCTTGGAAGAATGCGGGCGAGGTCTGGAACACTTCGTTGCCCGACTGGGTGAGGTGGTCGTACGCGGACTGACGACTCGGCTGAGCCCCGTAGCGAGCGCGCTCAATCTGCACGTCCGTACTGGAGAGCCACTCGATGAACCGCCACGCGGCGCGTTTCTTCTGTGAATTCTTTGGGATGGCGAGCGACCACGTCCCGTAGTGTGGACGTCGAAGCATGGTTCCAGAGATGTCAGAGCCGGGGTAGGGGGCGTAGCCGACCTTACCTGCAACTTCTGACTGTTCGGGGTCGTTTGCGACGCGGGCCGTACTGGAGAACGCTTGCCCGGTGGCGAGGCGTCCCTGGATGAAGTTCTGCGTGACGTCCGTCCAGTCCCAGCTTGTGACGCCGTCAGGCGTGTAGTCCGCCTCGACGAGTTCTTTGTAGTACTTCAGCGTATCTATGGCAGTCTGGTTGTCGAAGACGGGATTCCACGACTCACTGATACCGAATGGTGCGTCCTCGATAGTCTCGCCCTCGAAAAACCGACCGCCGCGGGCATACAGCATGCTCTTCCACTCAACGAGGAGCGATTCGTGTTCTTTGGCCATCATCGCCATGCCGTAGCGGTTCTGGTCGGGGTCAGTCAGTTCTCGTGCGACCCGCTGGTAGTCTGCGAGGGTCTGTGGCGGCGAGAGTCCGGCCTCGTTGTACAGGTCTTTCCGGTAGTACAGCGTGAGGACGTTGGGCTGATACGGGATGCCCATGATGTTGCCCGCTTCGAGGTTCAGGTAGTCATCAGGGGTTCCCCAGACGACGGTATCGTCCCAAACGCGCTGGAGAAAGTCTGACTGTGGTAAGTCACTCTGGGCGAGGCGGTTGTTCAGTGGCTGGATCCAGTCGTTACTGACGAATGCGGGCCAGTACGGGACGTCGACGTCGATGACGTCGTAGCTCCCGGAGGAGCCTTCGAGTGACGTGAACTGTTTAGAGATGAGGTCGCCGTAGGGCGCCGTCTCTAAGTTGACAGTGATACCTGTCTCCTCCTCGAACTGCGGCAGGACCTGCTGGGTCGCCTCCGCCTGCGCGGCGGCGTACTCCAGCATGTTGATGGTCGTCCCCGCGAGGTCTTCGTCACCGCTGCCGTCGGTCACGGTTCCGCCCGTCCCCGTCCCTCCATCGCCACTACCATTCCCATTGTCTCCCCAACCGATACACCCCGAGAGGAGTGCGGCCGCACCGGCGGCGCTGCCTTTCAAGAACGTCCGGCGGTGGCTGGCGGTAGTCTTCGTTGTACTCTCTACTGTGCGCTGGCTGTCACTGCGACGCATACCTAAGCGATACCAATATTAGTATATAATTGTTTGGGTACAATCCACCTTACTGGAAAATATTTATATACGATGGGTCAGCATCTCATACGTGCGATGGTTCGACTAGGCATCAACACTTGGCTGTACGCTAGTTTCCCAGTATGGACACCGAGTTACACGCTGGAAGACACGATCGACCACGTTGACGACGCGGGGTTCGACTCTATCGAGTTCGGCGCCGCATCGCCACACGCGTGGCCACAGTACATGAATGACGACCGTCAGGCATCGATTCAGGAACGATTGGACGCGAGCGATCTGACGGTTTCGAGCATTTGTCCAGCACTGGGCGGTGGGCCCGGTCCCAACCCGGCAAGCCCGCTCGAAGAAGAACGGGCGGCAGCTCGCGAGCATTACATGGGCTGTCTCGACGTCGCCGAAGCCTTCGATAGCGATACGGTCATCTGGGTCGGCGGGTGGCGATTACAGGGGCAACGCTTCGAAGATGCGTGGGCCAATCAGCGTAATATTCTCGAGGACGTTCTCGACGCCGCTGAGAAAAGCGGTAAGACGATCGCTATCGAGGCCAACGCTGCCGACGTCAACCTCATCGAGACGACCCAACAGCAGCTGCGACTGCTGGAAGAGGTCGACTCCCCCAGCGCGGCGGCGATGATGGACACCGCACACGCCACTCACCGGGGGGAGTCCCCAGCCGCGTACATCGAGGAACTGGGCGAGGACCTCGCCCACCTGCACCTTGCTGACACCGACCGACTCCCGCCGGGTGAGGGCGACCTTTCCTTCCGCGCGATGTTCGACAAGTTGGACGACATCGGCTACGATGGTCACTATACCGCAGAGATATTCGGTGGCCATCTCGACCCCGACGAAGCGGCATACACCACTCGCGAGAACCTCTCCGCAATGCTGGAATAACCCATGGCGTCTGTTACTATCGATCGGATGAGGAAGGTGTACGATGACGACGGTGGAGACATCGTCGCTGTCTCTGACCTCGACATCGAGATACGTGACGGCGAGTTCCTCGTCCTCGTCGGCCCGTCGGGCTGTGGGAAATCCACGACCCTGCGGTGTATCGCCGGCCTCGAATCTGTGAGTGAAGGGACTATCGCTATCGGCGACGACATAGTCACGGACAAGAATCCTCGTGAGCGCAACATCGCGATGGTGTTCCAGAACTACGCACTGTACCCCCACATGACCGCTCGGGAAAACATGTCGTTCGGACTGAAGATGTCCGGCGAGTACACTGACTCCGAAATCGAAGACCGCGTCGAGTCCGCGGCCGAGTTGATGGGCATCGAACCGCTACTGGAGAAGCGGCCCGGGGAACTCTCCGGCGGCCAGCAACAGCGAGTTGCGCTCGGACGGGCGATCGTCCGCGACCCGGCGGTGTTCCTCATGGACGAGCCGTTGTCAAACCTGGACGCGAAGCTCCGGACGCAGATGCGGACCGAACTCCAGAGTCTCCAGTCGGAACTGGGGACGACGACAGTCTACGTGACCCACGACCAGACAGAGGCGATGACGATGGCGGACCGAATCGCTATCCTCAACGATGGCGAACTGCAGCAGATAGGGTCACCGCTAGAGTGTTACTACGCACCGGCGAACCGATTTGTCGCAGGGTTCATCGGATCGCCGTCGATGAACTTCCTCGACATGTCCGTGGACGGCGAGACACTCCGACACGATTCGTTCACCCTCCCAGTTATGCCATCGCTCACCGACACGATCGGTGGGATGCAGTCAGTCACACTTGGTATCAGGCCCGAAGACGTCATACTGGAAAAGGGGGCAACCGAGGAAGCCGACGCTATCGAGGCGACAGTCGATGTCGTAGAACCGATGGGCGACCTTTCGTACGTCTACCTGACCGTCGGCACGACGGAAATCACCGCGACAGTTGAGGGCGAGCGGGTGTTCACCGCTGGAGAAACTGTCGTAATGCGGTTCCCTGACGACCGACTCCATCTCTTCGAGACGGAGACAGGTGAGGCGGTGCGGACGCGGACCGTCCCCGAGGACAGATCGGTCCAGGGTGGCGGAATCGCAGGCTGACCCGCACCGGTCTTTTACGCCAACTCGTTCCGAAACGACATAGATTCCCGACGCTTGCGGAGTTCGTCCTCACGGATTACACGAGAAATGTGTGCCGTAGCTACTGCTGAGAAGGAACAGTCGAACCGTAGAACCTGATACAGCAGGGGTTCGCGAGCAGCGAATAACTGTATGGTACCATACAGCCGCGGGAACAGGTGACACGGATAGATACCTCCGTGATCGCATATTGGTACGGTGAAACTATGCTCGACGAACAGTGCTAGTCGTTTCCTCGCAGAGAACACTGTCGTGTCATTCGCTCCGAGCTGGGGGACAAGTCGAAGGAGGGTAGTGAGTGTCGCTGTCGTGCTTAGAAGTTAGAAATAATGTAGGTACATGTGTTATTACGCTGCCGAACCCGCTTGAGGTCGGATAACGAACGTACCGATGTTACGAATATAGGGAAATCAGCGACGTTCGCTAGGAGGAAACACGGTGACAGACAGATTCCAGAGCGTTACTGGTTGAAGTAGGCCGTAATCTCTTCTGGGGGGTCAGTCTGGAAGTACTTTGGATACAGGTCGAGGAGGTTCCCGCGGTGAATCGGGAGGACACCTGAGGCGATGAACGGAGGGGTGCTGTTCGCCAGTAGCGAATTTCCGATCATATTGGCCTCGATCTGCCCTTGTTGGTATGGGAACTGACCGCCAGTGGCAATTATTGGCCCGTCGCTAGCGATACTCTTCGTCGTTTCCACACTCAGGTCTGTCGTCGTAATAGAGACGTGGTCCATCCCGAGGTCAGAGACGGCGGCAGCCGCCTGCATTCCCGGTGGATCACCCCAACTCACGAACAGGCCCTCAATGTCGGGATTTGAAACCAGCATCTCTTCGGTAAGTTCGTAGACATCGTCGGGATCGGTGAATCCAGCTTCGGCGACGAGTTCGATGTCTTCCGCCGCTTCAAGGATCTCGCGTGCCCCACCTTCTCGCGCCGAAGTCACATAGAACGGGGCATCCAGTTTGATTATGCCGACCTCCCCCCTGACGACAGTGTCACGGAGAAAACGACCAGCAAAGATGCCTAATCCCCGGTTGTCCGACGAGACGGTCCCGGCGTAGTCTGTGGGGTGTTCGAACCCCTGTGGAACGTTGTCTATAAAGACGATATCCGTTCCTGATTCCGCGACGTTTCGGTAGGCGTCAGCCGTCGCAATCTCGTCTATTGGGATCGAGACGAGCGCGTCAATGTCGCGCTCCGCGAGCGTGTTGAGAACCTCGGTCTGTTTGGTCGCATCGAAGTCCGCCCCGTAGACACCTTCAACAGTAATCCCGAGTTCCTCGAATCGCTCTTCGAGTCCCTCCCGCTGCAGTCGTACGTAATCTGTTTTGAGATAATGAAAGACAATAGCGACCGTGTAGTCGCCGCGGCGAAGCCTCTCAATGTCATCCCCTGAAAGAGCTACCTGTTCGGCTGACATCGGGGATGCTCCGTTGGGTCCTTTACCGACTGGGTTTCCAGAGAGTACTGTTTTCATTGGCTCGTGGTTGTCACGGTCAGCTAATAGATTTTTTGGACGTGATGGACCTACGTAGACGACTGAATAACGACGATCCTAGAGTGACAGACGACAAAAGGATACGCCTTGTTCTTGTGTGCAGAATTCTCGCTTACCGGAACCCGAACTACCTGCAATAACAAAAATTATAAATACGGTTATCTCAAACACGACTCTTGAGGCGAGAATATGACAAGTAGATACAATCGTCGCAAATTCTTGCAACGTATTGGTGCCACCGGTGTTGGTATCGGGATTGCTGGCTGTTCTGGAGATGGTAGTGATGGTGGTGACGGAACAACTGATAGTGGTGGCGGCAGCACGAGTGGTAGCACCGCCAGTGACGGGCCACTATTCGATCTCGACGCGATAGATCCCAAAGGGCTAGTCGGCCAAGGTCCAAACGGAACGGAGGCAAGTCCGCCGAAATCGGTCGCGCTTTCCGACTCCGAGGTTTCGGAAGTTAAAAACCAAGAATTCAACGTTGAGATTGTATTCCATTACAAAGGTGATACCTGGGTCAGGCTCCAACGCGAGGCTATCAAGAAGCGCGCCGGTGAACTGGGGATGAACATTACGGGTATCCACTATCCCGACTTTTCACCAGAAAAGCAAAGCAACGTCCTACAGACGGTTGCAGAGAAGGACAACGTTGACGGTGTATTCTCTATTCCAACTGACACAGCGGCGACGACTGACGCCTATCAGGCCGTTCTTGACGCTGGCAAGGAGCTCGTCTTCATGGATAATGTCCCGGAGGGATTTCAACATCCCTCGGATTATGCGGGCCTCGTAGCGGCTGACAACCGTGGAATGGGGACTATCGGCGGCCGAATGATGACCGAACTCGTCGATTCCGGGAAAATCATCTTCCTCACGTATGATGTCCCGTTCTATGTCGTCGATGAACGGGAAACGGGAGCAAAGCAGGTCCTTGAAGAGAGCGGCAACTATCAATTGGAGCAGTACGGATTCACCGACACTGGCAAAGTCCTACAAGTTGCACAGGACGCACTGACGGCCAACCCCGACGCCGCGGGTCTCTGGGCGCCATGGGTTGATGCACCCGGCGCACAGGCAATCCAAGCTATCCGCCAGCAGAGCGCAGACATCCCAGTCACATCATGTGACTTGGGGACCCGAAGCGCCGTATTAATGGCCGAACGGTCCCCACTCAAGGGTGTAGGATCACAACAACCGTACGCGCAGGGACTAACCGAAGTCGACATGATGGCGAAGGCGTTCCTTGGGAAGGAAACCCCACCGTACATCGGCCTGCCATCGCCGCCGGTGGCACGACAGAATCTGCTGGAGATGTACCCGAAAATCTTGAAGGAAGAACCACCTGAAAAGGTCACAAAACACTTCGAGTAACATACTGATGGCAGCTACCTCAACTTCAGAGATCAGTCAAGTCGTCAGCGAGCGACTGGGACGGTTCGGTGAACTCGGACTCTTGGTCGGCGCCATCGTGCTCCTTGGTGCCATCTTTGGCGTAGCTAGTCCTGTTTTCTTCTCTGTCGGGAACTTCGTGAATATCATCAGACAGACGGCTATCGTTATCGTCCTCGGACTAGGGATGACCTATGTCATCATCAGCGCGGAGATAGACGTCTCTATTGGCGGCGTGATGGCGCTGAGCGCTGTTTCGGCCGGGCTGGTGATCAACGCTGTCGGCCCGTTTGCCGGCGCAGTCGTCGGGCTAGCAGTCGGATTCGGCTTCGGGGTTATGAATGGGCTCGTGACCATTCGGTTCGGGATTCCGTCGTTTATCGTGACTATCGGTACGCTAGGCATCGCACGCGGGGCCGCGTTTATCGTTTCCCAGCAGGAACCAATTATTGTCCGAAATCCTGCTTTCGAGACGGTGTTTGGTGGGACAGTCGGCCCAGTTCCAACGCTCATTCTGTGGGCGCTGGGGCTGGCAATCGTCGCGGGTGTCGCACTCTGGCGGACACGGTTTGGCCGCCATGTTTACGCTACCGGTGACTCTGAACAGGCAGCCCGCTACTCGGGTATCAACACTGACCGCGTGAAGATTATGACACTGGCGCTGGCTGGACTAGCCGCTGGTATCGCTGGCCTGCTGTTTATCGGCCGACTCGGTGCAGCCCGTGCGGATATGGCCTCAGGAATCGAACTCGCGGTCATTGCCGCCGTCATCATCGGTGGGACCTCGTTGTTCGGTGGACGCGGAAGCATTGCGGGGACGATACTCGGCGCGTTGCTAATCAGCGTCATTGACAACGGTCTCACGCTGCTAGGCTTTGGATCTAGCTGGCAGCAGCTCATCCGTGGCGTTGTTATCATCGCAGCCGTTGCGCTCCGTGACAGAGATGAGGAGGGAAGCTTCCTATGAGCAGTGTTATCGAACTAAATGGTATCTCGAAGCAGTTCGGGCAGATTCAGGCGCTAGAGGACGTCTCATTCGGTATCGAGGAGAACGAGGTTCTCGCGCTGGTCGGCGACAACGGTGCTGGCAAGTCAACTCTGATTAAGATAATCAGTGGCGTCCTGCAACAGACCAGTGGAACCATCCATATCCGCGGCGAGGAAGTAGAAATCGGAGACTACAATGACGCCGAGGATCGTGGTATCGAGACCGTTTATCAGGACCTCGCTATTGCGCCGAATCGGACGGTCGCTCAAAATATCTTCTTGGGTAACGAAATTCTGGAAGGTGGCCCGCTGGGCCAGCTCCTCAGGTTCGTTGACGACGACGCAATGGAACAAGAGGCCTCGAAACTGCTCTCACGCCTAGAATTGGACTTGGATCCTAGCGCCGCGGTCAAGAACTTCTCTGGTGGAGAGCAACAGAGCGTCGCCATCGCGCGGGCGCTCCAGTCGGACCCAAACATCGTCATCCTCGATGAACCGACCAGCGCGCTCTCGCTGGACGCGACCCAGCGCGTGCTGGATCTCATCAAACGGCTCAACGAGCAGGACGTGACGATAATCTTCATCAGCCACAATCTAGAGGCGGTGTTCGACGTGGCTGACCGAGCTGCAATTCTCGCATCCGGTCGGCTCGTCGGCGTCGAAGATCTGACCGATGTAACCGAGGACGAACTTGTCGGGATGATGATGGGACGCGCCCGTCAGTCGGCCGACTGAAAACTAATAGACACGTAATAGAACTGTCAAAAAATTTATAAGTATGTGCACGAAACACCAAGGTGACTACCTATGAAAGGAG
>NZ_WRXM01000005.1 GCF_010119205.1 Haloarcula limicola | reverse complement strand
GAGGTGAAGTCGCGCTTGTCGATGTGATAGCGGTCGTCAGCCGGTGTGAGCACTTCGCTCTCGTCGATCATGTCGACGCCCGTGGCTTCGAGGATCTGGGCCTCCTTCGTGTGGCCGATGCGGGACTTGCCCATCACGGGGATCGACACCTCGTCAATGATCTGCTCGACTTCCGCGGGGTCGGCCATTCGGGCGACGCCCCCTCGTTTCCGGATATCGGCGGGTACCGCTTCAAGAGACATGACCGCCACGGCCCCCACGTCTTCGGCGATTCGGGCCTGTTCGCGCGTGACGACGTCCATGATGACGCCGCCCTTCTGCATCTTCGCGAAACCGTGCTTAACGAGGTCGGTCCCGCGGCGCAACTCCGCTACGTCCGTCGCCTCAGACATCTCGAACCCCGCACGGTTCGATATGCTGGGTGTACTCGTCGGTCAATGAATACAGGCGCTTGCGGGCGTCGCCGAAGTGAACTTCCTCCTCGACGAAGCCGACCTGCCCCAACTTTCGAAGCGCGTGCCGCGTCGTCCGACGGGGCATATACGTCTCGTCAGTCAGCATCTGCTGTGTCAGTTTCTCGTCAGCGTGTTCTAGCACTTTCAGCACTAGCTTCGCGCTGGGCGGGAGCTCCGCCAGCGTCGTGTTCCGTCGTGTAGGCGGTTCTTTTGACTTGGACATTCGAGACGGCCTCTGGGAACAAAATGGACACAGTCCAATATAATAGTTTGCGTTTCAATACTGTCCAACTTTGTAGCAAATTACAGTATTGAGGGCAATCGATTTGGGAGAAGGTGGTGGAAACCTGTGGAGACAGGTATCGCTTCGGTCGCCCGTCTGAGGAACTTATCCGAAACGTCGACCTCCGTGACCACGGCTGAGCGTCGGCGTTCAGAACCGACGTTCAAGGAAGGCGGCGAGAAGGTAGGCCGCGAGTTGCTGGGTGTTGTCCGCGGGGTCGTAGTGGGGCGCGACCTCCATCAGGTCGACCATCCGAACCTCATTGACGTCGCCGAGTCGCTGCATGACGGTGAGCGCCTGATGCGCCGAGAGACCGCCGGGTTCGGGCGTCCCGGTACCAGGGGCGACCGAGGGGTCGACCGAGTCGATGTCGAAGGTGACATAGACAGCGTCAGTCTCCGTCGCCGCGGCGTCGATGGCGTCGTCAAGGACTGCTCGGACACCGCGTTCGTGGACGTCGGCGGTCGAGAACACGCTGAGGCCGACGTCCTCGGCGAAGTCGAAGAAGTCGGGCGCTTCATAGCCGCGGATGCCGACCTGACTGATGTGTTCGTACGACGAGAACTCGGAGTTCGCGATATGGTGAGTTACCGAGCCGTGGTACTCCTCGCCAAAGAGGTCGCTCCGGGCCGTCGTGTCCGTGTGAGCGTCGATCTGGACCAGTCCGACAGAATCGAGGTCTGCACCCCGTGCGAACCCGCGGAACGCGGGATACGTACAATGGTGGTCGCCGCCGAGGAAGACTGGGAACGTCTGTTCGGCGAGCGTGGCAACGTGAGCCTCAATGCTGTCGGCAGTCTTAGTTGCATCCGTCGGGAAGACCGGGACGTCGCCGCAGTCGGCCAGCGAGAGCGACGAGTAATCGACCTGATCGCCGGAGTACATGTTCGTCAGGCCGCCCTTGTACCCCGAGAGGTATGCCAGCCACGAACTCGCCACGCGGATGCCGTGCGGACCATATCGCGCACCGGGTCGGTTGCTCACCGTCCCATCGAAGGGCGCACCCAGAACTGCCGCGTCGACGCCGCTCACGTCCTCGATATCCCGGATATCGGCCTTCATGAACGTCTTGATGCCGGCGTAGGGCAGTTCGACGTTCGTCCCCGTCGTCGCCTCTCGGAAGGCCCGTGCGTCGGAGCGCTCCGTAGAGTCGTCGGTCATGGTTACGTGTTCGCCTGAATCGCCTGTTCGAGTGAGTCCACAGTGCGTTCTAGCTGCTCGCGCGAGATCGTCAGCGGCGGCTGGAACCGCATGACGTTCTTGTGGAACCCGCCGACGCCCATGATGATCTGTGACGACTCCCGGAGGTGTGTCCCGACGGCCTTCGCCAGCTCCGAGTCCGGGGCCGGCGCGATTCCAGCCGGACCGGTGGTCGTCGGATCGACTAGTTCGACGCCCTGCATCAGGCCGAGACCGCGCGTCTCGCCGACGACGTCGTACTGTTCTTCGAGTTCCATCAGCCGATCCGACAGCCACTCGCCCTCCGTGCGCGTGTGGTCGAGTATCCCGTCTTGAAGCGCGTCGATAGTGGCGAGACTGGCCGCACACGTCACCGGATTCCCGCCGAACGTCGAGAGGTGGTCGCCGGCACCGAAGGAGTCCGCGACCTCCGCAGAGGCGGTGAGCGCTCCGAGCGGAAGCCCGTTGGCGATGCCTTTCGCCTGTGTGAGGATGTCCGGGACGACGTCGAAGTGCTCCGAGGCCCACATCTCGCCGGTTCGGCCGTAGCCCGTCTGGACCTCGTCGACGACGAGCAACGCGCCGTGGTCGTGGGCGACGTCACGGACGCGGGCGAGCCAGTCTTCCGAGGGGACGACGATGCCGCCCTCGCCCATCACCGGTTCGACGATGATGGCCGCGAGGTCGTCGGCGGTGTGGGTGTTGATGACCTGTTCGATGTCAGTGGCACATTGGCCGGTACAGCCGTCCTCGTCCGCACACGACTGGCACCGATAGCTGTACGGCGCGCTGGCGTGCGTGACATTGTTGATGGTCGGGGTCATCCCGTCCTTGTACGCCTTATTCCCAGTCAGCGCAAGGCTGCCGAGCGTCCGTCCGTGGAACGCCATCTCGAGCGCGACGACCTCTTTGCTCCCGGTGTACTTACGCGCGAGTTTGATGGCCCCCTCGACGGCCTCGGTTCCGGAGTTACAGAAGAAGGTCTTCTGTAGGTCGCCGGGCGTGATTTCGGCGATGCGCTCGGCGAGGTCGGCGACTGGTTTATTCGGGTGAACGTACGAACACCCGTGGACGAACTCGTCCAGTTGGTCTTTCGCCGCCTCGACGACCCGGTCGTTACGGTGGCCGACGTTCGTCACCGAGATCCCGGAGAAGACGTCGAGATACTCGGTTCCATCGAAATCCTCGACGGTACAGCCCGCCGCGCGGCGCAGCGGGACGTTCAGGCTCTTCCAGATAGGCATCAGGTACTCGTCGTACTGCGCCTCGATACGCTCGTTCGTCAGTTCCTGTGGCTGGTGTTTCGACATAGATGAATCTCCTGTGAGTGCTCGACCGGCGCTATTCGGGGACGATTTCGACGGCGTCGGCGGCGAAGCCGACGGTGACATCCTCGCCTTCTTCGAACTTCTCGCTGCCGTCGACCTGCTGTTCGATCTGTAGTTCCGTCCCGCCGACGTCGACGCCGTACTTGTTGAACGACCCCTTGTATATCGTCTCCGTGACCGTCCCGGTCCACTCGTTTGCGACGCCGAGGTCGGCCTCTCGACTGGCGACTGCGATACGCTCCGGTCGCACCGCGACGGCGACGGACTCCCCGTTCCGGTCGGACGACTCGGCGACGGCGATCTCGACGTCGTCGGTTTCGACCACGGACCCGCCGGCAGTCGAGTGCAACGTCCCCTCGAAGATGTTCGTCTCACCGAGGAACGTGGCGACGAACTTCGTGTTCGGGTGCTCGTAGAGGTCGTTCGCCGTCCCGACCTGCGCGATCTCGCCGCTGTCGATGACAGCGATTCGGTCGGACATCGTCAGCGCCTCCTCTTGGTCGTGGGTGACGTAGATGAAGGTGGTGCCGAGCTCCTCTTGAATCTGTTTCAACTCGACCTGCATATGTTGGCGTAACTTTCGATCGAGGCTCGCCAACGGTTCGTCGAGGAGGAGCACGTCCGGTTCGCGGACGAGCGCTCGTGCCATCGCCACTCGCTGTTTTTGCCCGCCGGACAACTCCGTCGCCGGGCGGTCTTGATAGCCCGGGAGTTCGACCATTTCCAAGGCCTGTTCGATGCGCGTCTCGCGTTCGGCTTTCGAGACGCCATCCATCTCCAGTCCGAACGAGACGTTCTCGCCGACAGTCATGTGGGGAAATAGCGCCCACTCTTGGAACACCATGCTGGTGTTTCGCTTGTTCGCGGCCTGCGGCGTGACGCGGTCGCCGCTGATGAATACGTCCCCGTCGGTCGGCGTTTCGAGCCCGCTGATCATGCGCAACGTCGTCGACTTCCCACAGCCGGACGGTCCCAAGAGCGTCAGGAACTCGCCGGGACGGATATCGAGGTCGATTCCGTCGACGGCGACCGTATCGCCGTACTCTTTCCGCAGGTTCTCTAACTGTACGGCACCCTTCCCCTCTACGTCCTTGGGGTCGTCGTCCATGGTATCTGGTACTGTTTCGAGTGACATCGTTAAATCCCTGCTCGCGCTTTGGCTTCAGTCCAGAGGTCGGTCCACTTGCTCGTTATCGGTGAGAACTCGTATTGGGTCGTACTCTCGATGATATTCGGCGCGGCGTCGAAGCCCTTCTCGTCGAACATCAGCGCCTCTTGCTGGTCCGAGTCGAACTGGTCGAAGGAGTCGGTGTTGACCGGCGGACTCTTCGAGGACGGTTCCCACGAAATCGTGTATTGTCCCTTCTTCTGTATCACTTCACGTTGGTACTTCACCGCCAGTTCCCGGTTCGAGGGGTTCTTGACAATACACATGCCCTCCGTCCATAGCATTCCACCCTCTTCAGGAACCGTCACCTCGACCCACTCGTTGCCGGCCGCCCGGAGGTCGCTCATGGCGAAGTTCCCGACCGGTGCCATCACGATGTCCTCCTGCAACAGCGCCTGTCGGAGCGCGCTGGTGCCGCTGTAGACGGCTTTCATGTTCGAGAACATCTGGATGAGCTTCTCTTTGATGTCTGCGAGTTGCTCTTCGTTTTGCTCGAACGGCGGGTAGCCGAGCGTCATCGCGACCTTCGGGATGTTCCAGGTCGGCCAGTCCATGATGCCGATCTTGTTCTGGTACTGCTGGTCCGGACCGCCGGTCCATAGAACATCGTACGACGAGTAGTGATCTTTTTGGACCTTGTCCGAATTGACCGTCATCGTGTCCCACCCCCAGCGGGTCGGCAGCGCGTACATCTCGTCGTTCAGAGCGAACGCGGAGAGCGGCCACTGGAAGTGATCCATGAACGCGTCCATCTCCGGATAGTCGTCCGGATTGAGCGACTCGATGGTTCCCGCTCGCGCGTGTCGCTGTGCCCACGAGTTGTTGAGCGTGATGAGGTCGAATTTGTCCACCCCGCCGCTTTTCAGAATGTTGAATGCCTCTGGGTCGCTCGAGATCAGTTTGATGTTGACCGTCGCATCGTTTTTCTCCTCGAACTCACTCAGGATCGACTCCGCTCCATATCCTTCCCACGTCAGGACGTTGAGCGTGCTGCTGCCGCCCCCGGAACTGCCGGTCGTCTCACCCTGCGTGCCGTCACCGCTGCTTCCGTCGCCGCTACTGCCGCCACCGCTCATGTCACGCTGGCCGCCACAACCGGCAAGAGCGACCGCACCGACCGCCCCCGCGCCCGTGATGAACTGCCGTCGCGTCTGATCGCTCACTGCGTCGGAATCCTGGTTCGGAGTATCATTGCTCATGCTTGTGGGTCTACGTAGTATTGAACTCGGACAGGTACTTATATCTAACCATTGCAGTGAGATTCAGTCTAATATCTAACGGCATATACTGAACTCAATTCGGTGCGGTCTGTTGCCTACTATTCTAAGTTCCAGCACGTGGATGGCGCTGAAATGGTCGAGATTGATATCGAAACACCACAACCTATATTGGAGTGTATTCAGTATAGCGGAGTATGTCTCAGAAAAATGTGGATGATTCCGGGTTAATTGGGACAGTATACAATAGGCTTCAGATACCACGGAGTCTGATCGTGACCGCGGGGCCGATCGTCCTGCTGGAACTGTTACTGTTTGTCGCACCGCTGGGCATCATGTTCATGATCGCGACGATGGAGATGCAGGACCTAGCGCTGATCCCGAACTACTCGTTCGACAACTTCGTGCGCGTGTTCACGGACTACGTCAACCGGTCGGCGTTCGTCAACACGACCGTAATCGCGGCGCTCACCACCGTCACCGCCGCCGTCGTCGCGTACCCGCTCGCGTACTACATCGCCCGCTTTGGCGGCGAGTACAAGAACCAGCTGGCGATGTTGGTCATGATTCCGTTCTGGACGAACTACATCGTCCGCATCTACGGCTGGAAGATAATCCTCGGGTCACAGGGCGTCGTCAACAGCGGGCTCATCGCCGTAGGGGTCATCAACGAACCGATCGGGTGGCTCATCAACACGAAATTCTCTATCTGGCTCGGTCTGACCTACCTGTGGCTGCCGTTCATGATTCTCCCGTTGTACTCTAGCTTAGAACGTATCGACTCGTCGCTCATCGAAGCCGCCTACGACCTCGGCGCGTCCCGGACCGCCGTCTTCCGACGCATCATCTTACCGCTCTCGATTCCGGGCCTCGTCGGCGGGGTTATGTTCGTCTTCATCTTCAGCATGGGTGCGTACATCGTGCCGGCGATGCTCGGCGGCGGCGAGCTGTTCGTCGGAACGCGGATTGCCTACGCGTTCGGCATCGGCGGCGACTGGCCGATGGGCGCGGCGCTGGGTAGCGTGCTGATGCTCATCGTTAGCGGTATGCTGTGGTCGATGCTCGGTTACATCAACGTGGAGGACCTGTTCTAATGAGCCTCGAAACCGACAACAAAGTCGATACGGGAACGCCGGTCGAATCGCTGTGGCGAGTCGTCGAGAGCCACTGGATTAAAGTGTGGGCGGCGGGAGTCTTCCTGTTCCTCTACGCCCCCATCGTCGTACTGATAGCGTTCTCCTTCGAAGAGGGGACGTTCTCGACGCTACCGTGGAGCGGCTTCACGCTGGAGTGGTACGGGCAGTTACTGAACAACGGCCGCCTCGTCAGTTCGGCGTTCAACAGCCTCTACGTCGGCAGCGTCGTCACCGTCGTCGCGACGGTGCTGGGGACGCTCGGTGCAATCGCACTCGTCCGACACGACTTCACACTCAGTAAGGCTTACCGCGCCCTCGTCATCGCGCCGATGACCGTACCGGGGCTCATTCTCGGCGTCGGCCTGCTCATCTGGTTCAAGTACGTCGGCTTCAGCACGTCGCTCAAGACGGTCATGCTGGGCCAGCTCGTCTTCGTGACGCCGTTCGTCCTCATCACCGTCAGTTCGCGGCTCCAGGGGTTCGACCCCGAACTCGAAGAGGCCGCCCGCGACCTCGGCGCGAGCAAGTGGCAGACCTATCGCCGGGTGACGCTCCCGCTACTGATGCCGGGCATCGTCAGCGGTGCGCTGTTCGCCTTTACCCTGTCGTTCGACGACTTCCTCATCGCCTTCTTCACCAGCGGGATCCAGAACACGCTGCCCATATTCATCTGGTCGAAGATACAACACGGGACGAGCCCGGTCATCAACGCCATCAGCACCATCGTCCTCTTCCTTAGCATCTCACTTATCGTCGTCAGCGAGATGCTGCTCGACTGACGACCGTTTCCTCCGCCCGTTTGCTGAGTCGTGGTCACACTTCGAGCCCGCTTCGACGTTGCTCCATCGGCGCTGACGATCGGACTTTCATGGGGTGTCCACCGGTAGATGTCCGACGCAGTGAATACCGTTCAATAGGGCTTCACCCGTCAAAAGTTGCCGGTCGCTCTTCGGTTGCCTTAACAGGGTAGGGAGAGGGCTGTGAGTTCTTCAGCAGGAGATAGACACCCCAATCCGGAACGGAGGCCCGCCTTCACTTCCCCTCGAATTTGTCTGAGGATCACGACAGGCCCTATACGTCTGGTCGGACACAGGCGTGTCGAATTGATAGCACGCAGGCCCACCGTCAGTATCGGCCCAAGCGGGATAGCATCGTGAGACGACGACCCGAGTTAAAAACGGCCCACACCATTCTATTTTATAATATAGTAATATATTGTATCTTAGCCAATTTCTAAGCTTGGAGTAGAATGTAAGACAATATATCCGATATACACACTATTATAGTCCGACGCTCCGTCTGACGATTAATGTGCCTCTGCTTTCCAAGGAGGAAGTTCAATGAGTAACGCGACTGATCGGATGATCGAGACAATCCAGGATCCCGCGATTGAGCACGTCTTCATCGAGATGGCCGACGTCAACGGGATATCCCGGTCAAAACAACTCACAGCAGACACATTCCTTGAGAAGTGGGAGGACGGATTTGCGATGAACCTCGTGATGTTGGCCCAGACTCCGAACAATCACGTTCCGGAGGGGTCGGGACTTGGCGCAGAGATCGGACACGGCGATGGGGTCGTTCACCCGATTCCAGAGACGACGACTCGACTTCCCTGGCGAAAAAACGCTGTCCGAGTCCTGTGTACCGTGTTCCACGAGGGCAAGCGGCTATCGTGCTCACCGCGGGCGGTCTTGGAGTCGGTACTCGCGCTCAACGACTCCGAGTTAGAGTTCTACGTCGGGAGCGAACTCGAATTCTACCTTCTGGAGGAAGGTCCCGAAGACGAGTACGTCCCTGCAACTGGCGGCGATCACGAGTGTGTGTCGTGGGCGACCGAAGAGGTAGCCCCCTTCTACGACCGACTCGTCGAGTGGGCTGGCGACTACGGAGTTGACCTCACCACGCTCCACCACGAACACGGTCCTGGCCAGCTCGAAGTGCTGTTCGACTATGGCCGACCACTCGAACAGGCGGATACGACCTTCGATTTCAAGCGACTCGTCAAACAGGTTGGTCGGAGCTTTGATCAGTGGCCGACGTTCATGGCAAAGCCCTTCGCTGATCGCTCGGGTAGCGGCTATCATCTTCACGTGAGTGCGTTCAACGACGGTGAAAACGCCTTCAAGGGCGATACGGCACGCTCACTTACTGAAGAGGGCCGGTATTTCGTCGGCGGGTTGATGGAACACGCCGACGCATTGACCGCACTTGGAACGCCTAGTATCAACGGATTCAAACGATTCGAGCCGAGCTCGTTCGTCCCCTATACCGCCTCGTGGGGGTATGACAACCGGATGACTGCAGTCCGCGTCCCGTCAGGAGAGGTTCGTATGGAAACACGAATTCCCAGTGCCGATGCTAACCCATACCTCGTCATCGCTGGGATAATTGCCGCGGGTCTCGACGGGCTCCAACGCGAACTGGAGCCGCCATCACCGAGTGAAGGGGACCCGACCGGAGACCGACCTGAACTCCCGCACTCGCCTGAACTCTCCTTGCGCGCGCTCGAGACGGACGACGTACTTGTCGACTTCCTCGGCGAGGACTTCGTGCAAATGTTTACGGTATCGAAGCGACGCGAGCTGCAGGCGTTTCGGGATCACGTTACAGACTGGGAACGCGACCAATACGTGAAGACTGTCTAGTACTGTTCCAACCGTGAGCGTTCACAGACATATTACGAAATATATCAAGCATATAAATCAATCGTAGATGACCAATGATAGAGACACCCCAGTTGTTGAAACCGTTGACTGTACAGCCCCCGACGATAGACGAACAGCAAGCGGCATGGATCGCCGAACACGAATTCGGTAAACAAGGATCGGCAACGGAAATAGGCGGGGAGCGAGACCAGAACTTCCGGGTCGATGTTGACGAGGATGAGGCCTACGTACTGAAGATATCTAGTCCAGCCGACGACGTTGGGTCACTCGATTTACAAACGGAGGCCTTACACCATGTGAATCGAATCGACCCCGACCTCCCGATAATGGAGCCAGTTCCGACGCTCGATGGTTCTTTCTGGACGTCTATCGATGTCGGCGAGACATACTATGTGCGAATGTTTACGCATGTCTCAGGGCATCCGGTATCGGGAAGTGAACTTGATGACGAGGTCCTCTACGACTACGGATCGGTGGTGGCGAGACTCGGAAAAGCGCTTCGTAGCTTCTTCCATCCAAATGCAGATTATGACATAGTTTGGGACCTGCGCCACACCTCTGAACTTCGACCACTATTGGACAGCGTTACCGACCCGGAGCGACGCGCCCTTGCCGAACGTATCCTCAATCGGTTCGAAAACCGAGTTGCACCGGATTTTGAGTCGCTCCGGATGCAGGTAATCCATAACGACCTCACACTCGACAACGTTTTGATGGACGAGCAGAATCGGGTCACTGGCATCGTAGATTTCGGGGATCTAACTCATACGGCTCTCGTGAGCGATCTCGTCATGGCTGTCGCGAGTGTAATGTACCGCCATGAGAACCCGATCGAGGCCGCTCAAGCGGTGATTCGAGGCTACGTCAGCATTACACCACTCGAGGACGAGGAACGTAACTTACTGGTGGATCTCGTTGCGTCACGACTCCTAGCTTGGGGCGTCACGGTCGCGTGGCGAATTGAGGAACATCCGGAAAAGATCGACGACCACAGTGCCGCCGGTGTTGACGGCGGCTGGGCGCTGTTGCAATCGCTGGAGGAAGACGGACTAGACAACGTGGGGCGGTGCTTGCGGACCGCGTCACTCTCGAGCAACGTTCCGTACCCGCAGATGGAACAGTCGAGGCTGTGCTCCCGACGCAGTACCGTGCTTGGGGAATCACCACTCTTCTATGAGGACCCCGTCCACGTTGTAGGCGGAGAGAGCGTATGGCTGTTTGATTCCGACGGTCAGCGCTACCTTGATGCATACAACAACGTACAGGTCGTCGGTCACACAAACTCCGCGGTCGCAGATGCTATCGGCGGACAGGCACGCAAACTGACCACTCATACCCGATATCTGCACGAAGCCCCAGTTAGACTAGCCGAGCGTCTCTTGGCGACGATGCCGGATAAACTGGATAGAGTCCTATTCGTCAACTCTGGAAGCGAAGCAACCGACGTAGCTTGGCGATTGGCCAAGGCTGCTACCGGAAACAACGGCGCGATCGTTTCGGAGAACGCGTATCATGGTATTACCGATGCAGTAGCGGAGCAATCATCCACGATATGGCCCGAGAGTTTCTCTCCCGAGCACGTCGAGACAATCGAACCTCCAGTAGATGAAAGATTCCACCGCAGCAATTCGAACAGTGAACCAGTCAAAGACATGACTGAGTCACTGGATAGTCTCGAAAGGCAGGGTCTGGGAACTGCGGCGTTCATGTTTGACTCGCTTTTCACTAGTGATGGCATCTACCCACCCGATAAAATCCAATTGGGGAAAATGACCGACCGTGTTCGTGAAGCAGGAGGGCTCGTTATCGCGGACGAGGTACAGACTGGGCATGGTCGATGCGGCTCGGACTTGTGGGGCTTCCAGAGCACAGATATCGTTCCCGATATCGTTACGATCGGTAAGCCGATGGGTAACGGACATCCTGTCGCGGCTGTCGTGACGCAGTCAGACATCGCGTCAACTCTGTACGATCAGATGGGGTTTTTCAGCACGTTCGGCGGGAATCCCGTGTCGTGTGCAGCCGCGTTGGCAGTATTAGATCAAATCCAACAGAGAGACCTATTAACACACGTCAGTGCCGTCGGCGAGTATTTGAAAGAGAGTCTCGAAGAATTAGCTGCCGATTACGAACTCATCGGTGAAGTCCGACAACGAGGACTGATGATTGGCATTGAAATCGTCAAAGATCAAGACTCTTGGGAGCCAGCACCGCGTCAGACAACGGCAGTAGTCAATGGATTACGTCAGCGGCAAGTTCTTATCGGATCGTCCGGCAAAAACGATAACGTACTGAAAATCCGCCCGCCGCTAATATTCGAAAAAGGACACGTAGATCACCTCCTCGAAAGGTTAAACGAAGTCCTCTCAGAACAGTAGAGGTTGAATTTCGACCGACGTATCCAGACAGGCGGCCACTCTCAGCACACGGTGGTCGAATTTTCGACCCGATAACGAAGTGCTCACCCTGCGACTGATGGGTCGCCGACCGAGTAAGACGACGAGAATAACATCCTCCGAACCGGTGACGGAACAACTGACCGGGAGACAGTCGCGATTCAGAGTCGCCGTCTGTCACCAATCCAGAGGAGGGCATACTTAGAAGGACTCGTGTAGACAACCATTGGCGCGCGACGCGCAGCAATCGCTCGTACGTAACCTAGACGCCATTCGGGCCTGATCTAATTTTATATATGACAAATATCTCCAACAGGATTCGATATAGAAATACGGATATGGATTAGATACAATATTAGGTAGTTTTATTGTGTTTCATACAGTATCGTCCCTACGATGATTCTCGTCCTCGACAACGAGGTACAGCCGGACTATCGATATCTCGGTCCAGAAATCGACCGACTTCTTCCGAAGAGTGAGTACGTTGTCGGTGCTGGTAGGACCAAGGTTCCCGACCCGACGGGGTACGACGGCGTCGTCCTGAGCGGGAGCACCGCGAGCGTCTACGACGACGACCAGGCGTCGTGGCTCGAACCGCAATACGCACTCATCGAGCAATGTATCGAAGCGCAAGTGCCGTTATTGGGTATCTGTTTCGGCCACCAGCAGGTGAACGCCGCGCTCGGTGGGACGGTCGAGGAAGACGAGCGACGGGCGACGTTCGTCGAGATGGAGCGACTAGGGTCCGACACAATCCTCGACGGACTCGAACCAATCGTTCCGGTCCTCCATGCCGACCTCGTGACCGAACTGGGAGACGGCATGGAAGCGACGGCAAAGACGGCGTACAACAAGTTCTTCTGTAGCCGACACGAGTCAGCTCCACTCTGGACCGTGCAGTTCCACCCGGAGTTCACGGCGCGAGTCAGCGACCGGCCCAGCGACTGGAACTCGGGGCGGTACACCTTCGACGACTCGAACGCGACGGAAGTCTTAGACAACTTCGCCAACGCGTGTAGCGAGAACCGAACCGGCGAGTGAGTCGATAACGAGCATAAGCCGGAGGTCGAACCGCCCTTCACTCCGTCTCGGAGACCATACTTGTCAACGCCTCGCTGGAGTACGCCGCGATGGGGTTCGTCGTGTCCTTGACCGTCGTGATAACGAACTGTGAGTTCGTTCGGTTCACACCGTCGATCTCCTCGAAGTCTGCGATGAGTTCTTCGACCATGTTCCTATCCGCGAGCTTCGAGATCACGACGAAGTCGGTGTCGCCCATCATGAAGTACACCTTGTTCACGCCTTCGATCTGACTCAATTCGTCACCCACCTCGGTGTGATATCCTTCCTCGTACTCCGCAGAGACTTCGGAAATGAGGGTTATCTCCAGACCAATACTCGAGAGGTCGATAGAGTATAAATCGTCCTCGATTACCCCCGCCTCTTGGAGTTTCGTGATTCGATAGTGGACGGTCGATTTAGGAATGTCCGTTTTTTCCTGTATTCGTTCCGGACTTCCGGTACCCAGCTCCGAGATAGCTGATAGTATTTGCAGATCCTTCTTGTCCATGGTTCAATATAGTGCCGAGCGATTAAACAGTATCCGAAATTATAGCATATTGCCGGTATATCGTATCACCAGCATCGAAACCCGTCCGATGCCGAAACGCGGTCTACTGCGTCACTTTCTCCTGGTCGATACCGAGCGTCTCGACCAGCGTCTCCATCTCAAAGTCGTTCAGTGGTCGGTTTTCGTCTTTGATGGTTTTGATAACGAACTTCGAACTCGTTCGAGCAATCTCGTCGATGGCTTCGAATTGTTGGATGAGATTCTCGACCATCCCGCGATTCGAGAGATGAGAGATGACGACGAAGTCGGTATCGCCCATCGTGAAGTACACCTGATTGACGCCCTCGACTTCGCCGAGCTTCTCGCCTACCTTGTCGTGGTACCCTTTGCTGTATTCGGCCATCACCTCGGTGATGACGGTAATGTTCAACCCAACTTTCGTCAGGTCGACGTCGAAAAGGTCGTTCGTGATGACTCCCTCCTCGCGGAGGTTGTCCAACCGATAGTGGACCGTCGATTTCGGGATGTCGGTCTCCTCTGAGAGTTTCTCGGGACTGCCAGTTCCCAATTTGGCGATTGCGGCGAGAACTTGAATGTCCTTTTCGTCCATCGTTGACGTACTATCTAATTTGCACCCCGCTATTGAATATCTTCCGACCTGATTTACATTCTATCGACTCCAAAACAAATATTGAGGAGAGTATACCTCCTTCTGTTTTTCTGCCTCAGCGAATTCTGGCGGCGTACTCGTCGATGTCAAAGGCGATCTCGGGAAAGTACCCGAATCCAAGCATCCATCCCGGAGGTTGTAGATAACGGTCTCCTCATCACGGATCGCTGGCTCGTCCGAATGAGCCAGGATATCGTCGGGGCCGATTCTGTGGATTTCGATAAAGAGCCGCTCGTCACACATCGCCGTCCCTTCGGCGGAGTTCACGAGCACGCAATCGAAGCCCACAGCTGGTTCATACCGCTCGAAGTGCTCAATGTAGCGGTCTAGGTCGGGATTCCGAAAGTCGTTGTCCAGAATCTCGACCGGGACGTCAGCGTTCCGCAGTGAGGATTGATAGGAATAGTCCTCGCGAACAGCGACTGCGAATCCCAGCGCGTAGGCGTCAATGACAAAGGGTTCCCGATGCAGGAATCCGACATACTCGGCTTGCTTCGCGTCGTCGATAGCTGCCGCTGACTAAGAGTGGCGTGCGTCTGTAGACATTTGAACACGGACGCTCTGAGAGGCTCCCCCAGCTGCCTGGCGCGTCCTCGTCCCACGCCGCCAGATAGAACGCCGAGTTGTCCGGGTCCAAGCCGAAGTGCCGACTGACGATGTCCGACTCCAACTAATCAGATTACGCTCCCGGTCGTCGTCAGCTGTACAGGGCTTCCAAGTCCTCCTCGTCATAGTTCACCAACAGACGGTCCTCATCTTTGAACGATCGGAGGACGATGTTGGTCGTCGAGTTCTCGACACCCTCAGTCTGAATGATGTCCTCCATGAGCGTCTGGAGGTGCTCGTGGTCCCGCACACGGGAGAGCACATAGAACGACATCTCTCCAAGCATGAAGAAGACGCGCTGGACGCCCGAGAGATTGGTGATTTTCTCTGCGACCTCCTCATAGCCTGGGCCGTCATAGTCCGCGTTGATCTCGGTAATCGCTGTCATCCCAAGGCCGAGCCTCTGGGGATCAAGCTTGGCGATCTTTCCCTGCACGATGCCTTTCTCCCGGTACTTCTCCATCCGATAGTAGATGGTTGAGGTGCTGACATCGAGTTCGTCACTCAGCTCGTCGACATCAATGTCACCGTTCTCGTCTAAACGCTGCAGTATCTGGAAGTCGACTTCGTCGAGCGTGACCTGCGTCATCGAGTTATCTATGGCTGCCATGGGATTAATAGATTGGTATCATTCCAATTCGCCCGCCGGTTTTCTGGACCAATTACAATTCATCTCGGCGACAGCTACCACTCGCTCGCGTCGGCGTCAGTCGCCGGACGGTCCTCGCGCATGGGATTGCGACGGCGTTCGGCAGCCACTATCTCTGGCTCGAGCGGGACAGACAGCTGGCCGGGGCTATCGCCCAGTTCAGCGATACGGGTCCCGTCCGGTTCGAAGACGGCGCTTCGACCACAGAACGTCCGCCCAGCCTCCGTTCCGGCTTGGTTGCAGCCAACGACGTAGGCTCCCTGCTCAACTGCTCGTGCTGGAAGCAGCGTCTGCCAGTCCCGTTCTAAGCGGGCGGTCCAAGCCGAGATATTGACGAGAATATCACAGCCAGCGCGCGCGAGCGCTGCGCTCGAAGCCGGGAAGTTCAGATCGTAACAGATCTGAATGCCGACCCGCCCGAACGGGGCGTCGACGACAACGTACTCGTCGCCGGTCGCGAAGCTGGCCTGTTCAGTCCCCCAGCAGTGGCGCTTGTCGTAGCGGGTATGCACCGCGCCGTCCGCGTCGAGCCAGACCGCACTATTGTACACCTGCGAGTCCTCGCGAACGGGCATCCCGAACAGAACCGCCGTATCGGCCGCCGCAGCTGCCTCGCCCAGTCGCTCGGTCGTCGGCCCGGGGACGGGCTCAGCCACATCCGGGAGATCATCGAAGATATGGTAGCCAGTCGTCGCGAGTTCGGGGAACACGACCAAGTCCGCATTGGCGGCCGAGATGGCGTCGGCCATCCGTTCGCGGGTCCCATCATCGGCCGGGCCGAGACTGCTCTCGAACTGAACAACGCTGACGGTGGTTCGGTCCATCCTACCGGCCCTCAAACTCGGGGTCGCGGTCTTCGGCGAACGCTTCGACGGCCTCCGCGTGGTCGTGTGTCTGCGAGCAGATCCGCTGGGCACGCGTCGCGTCGCTCAGCGCCTGTTCGAGGTCGACATCGAAGCTCTCGTTGACCAACTGCTTGCTCTGGCCAAGGGCAATCGGTGGGCGACCGGCCAGCTGCTCGGCGAATTCGATGGCGGCATCGAGGAGGTCATCGGCCGGCACCTGCTCGAGGGCGAGGTCCCACTCGACGATCTCCTCGCCGACGAGCTTCCGGCCGGTGAAGATGAGTTCCTTTGCTCGGGCCTCGCCGATGAGCCGCGGCAGGAGATAGGCCCCGCCGTCGCCAGGGACGAACCCGACATCGATGAACGTCTCACCGATAACACCCTCGTCGCTGGTAAGTCGGAAGTCACATGCCAGAGCGGTATCACAGCCGGCGCCGAGTGCATAGCCGTTCACCGCTGCGATGACAGGGGTGTCGATACTGCGCAGCGTCCGCACGACAGCCTGGAAGAGGCCCAGTCCCGCCTCGTACTCGGCGAAGTCCATTTCCGGCGTCAGGGGCATATCATCCAAATCGACACCGGCACAGAAGGCGTCGCCGGCACCCGTGAGTACGATTGCACGCACCGCTTCGCGGTCGTCGAGGCGCTCGAATGCCTCGACTGTCCCCCGAAGTAACGATTCGTTGTATGCATTCATCGCTTCGGGCCGGTCGTACGTGACTGTCGCGATGTGATCTGTGACCTGTTCGACCGTCAGCGGGGCATCGAGTTCAATCATCGGTCTCTCCTTGTGATGGCGCTGCGGATTCTGTGTCCTCGTTCTTTGTATGTTGTTGGGGCTGTTCGTCAAGTGTGATGGCCGCATCGACGATTTCGACGCCATCTGCGTCGGCGAACACCGGATTCAAGTCGAGTTCGGTCACCGACGGGTTGGCCTGCACGAACGTCGAGACCGCGACTAGCAGGTCAACGACCGCATCGCGGTCGACGGGTGGGTTCCCGCGAGCCCCGTCTAATAGCTCCTGGGCCTCGATATCATCGAGCATCGCCCGAGCGTCGGCCTCGGTCAGCGGGAGGGCACGGAAGGCGATGTCTTCGAGAACCTCCACGAACACGCCGCCGAGGCCACACATCACGACCGGGCCAAACTGGTCGTCGTCGACGACGCCGATGATGAGCTCGACACCCGCGTCCCGCATCGGTGAAATCAGGACCCCGTCGAGACTCGCGTCGGGGTCGTATTCGGCGGCTGCCGAGCACAGGTCCTCATAGGTCGCCGCAGCTGCGTCCAATCCCACGTTGAGAGCGACCCCGCCCGCGTCGGACTTGTGGACGATGTCGGGCGACACCACTTTCATCGCGACGGGACCGTCGATATCGGCCGCTAGCGCCGCCGCCTCATCGGCACTGGTCGCGAGGTCAAATGGTGTGACAGGGAATCCGTCATCGGCGAGGGCTCGTTTGGCCTCGAACTCCGAGAGCTGGGTGCGACCGTTGCCGATGGTGTCGGCGAGCGTATCGTCGGTGGTGGCTGCAGGCAGCTGGAAGTCACTGCTCTGGTCGGCGACCGCGACCCGGTCGCCATAGGTGGCCAGTGCCGACAAACTCGCGGTCGCCACATCCAGTGATTCGACAACCGGGATGCCCTGCTCGCGAAGCACAGCGTGCGGTTCAGTATCGAATCCCTCGTAGGCACTCTGGACGACCAGCGGTGTGTCGTGGTCGGCCGCAAGCGATGCCAGTTCCCGAGCGGCCTCGATTTCGACGTCGGTGTACTGTTCGGCAAAGCGGACGCCATAGCCGCCGAACAGACCCGTCAACATGAGTGCATCCACGTTCGGGTCAGCGATGATAGCTGCCGCACAATCGACGAACACGGACTGGTCGTTGTCGGTTCCCCCCGCGACGTCGACTGGATTGACGACACTGGCCGCATCCGGGAGGACCGCTTGAAGCCGTTCTTGGGTCTGGTCGGTCAATCGGGGGATTGAGAGTCCGCGTTCGCTGCATGCGTCGGCCGCGAGCGTCGCATGTCCCCCGCCGTCGGCGAGGATGCCCACGTTCGGGCTATCGGCACGAGGCAGCGACGAAAGTGCGTTCGCGACCGACAGCAGTTCATCGGAGCGCTCGACGCTCACGACACCGGCCTGTTCAAGGACGGCATCAGTTACAGCCGCATCACCCGCCAGCGAACCCGTGTGCGAGGAGGCAGAGCGTTTGCCGACGTCCGAGCGGCCACTCTTGAGGACGACGATAGGCGTCTCCGGAACGATGTCTCGGGCCGCCTGGAGGAAGGCCCTGCCGTCGCTCATCCCCTCCACGTAGCAGACGATGGCGTCGGTCTCGGGGTCGGCGTCGAGGAACGGCAAATACTCATGAAACTGCAGGTCGGCCTCGTTACCGACGCCGACGTAGTGGCTGAAGCCGACGCCTTCGCGCGTGGCGGCCTCGGTGAACAGCGAGATAGCCATGTTGCCGCTCTGACAGAGCAGTGCGAGGCTCCCCTCCGGCACGGTATCGGCGCCGACGAGGTTCAGACCTCGGTGGACGTTGATCATGCCGGACGTGTTGGGCCCGATGAGGCGAATCCCGTGTTCGCGGGCGAGCGAGACGATCTCCGCCTCGAGTTGTTCGCCGTTTTCGCCCGCCTCGCTGAATCCGACAGCGATAACGACGGCGCCGGCGAGGTCAGTCTCCGCACAGTCCTCGAGCACGCTGGGGACGATATGTGCAGGCGTGACGATAAGCGCGAGGTCGACGCGGCCGGGGATGGCCGAGACAGCGGGGTAGACGTCGAGCCCGCGGATCTCCTCGGCGTTCGGGTTGACCGGGTAGATGTCCCCCTCGTAGCCACCCTCCTGGAGGGTTACGATAGCCTGATGGCCGCGCTTGGTCTCGTCCGTGGAGGCCCCGACCACGGCGACAGCGTCGGGAGCCATGATCCGCTCGATGTCGGTGGGTGCACCCGCCATCGTCAGTGTCCCTCGAACGTGGGGTCGCGGTCCTCGGCAAACGCGTCGATCCCCTCTTGCCAGTCGTCAGTGGTCATACAGGCCAGCAGGGCCTCGGCTTCGGCGGTCAGCATATCCGCTCGATTTGCCTCTCCGACGCGGCCGAACTGGGTTTTGGCGAACTCCATCGAAATCGGAGCGTTCCCCGCGAGATCAGTCGCGAGCTCGTCGACAGCGTTGTCAAGCGCAGTCGCTGGGTGATAACTCGTCACGACCCCCTCCTCAGCAGCCTCCTCGCCGGTCAGCGTCGCAGCCGATAAGATCAGCTCTTTGGCCCGGGCTCGACCGACGCGTTGCGTGAGCGTGTACGTAACGCCGCCGCCAATGTACGTCCCGATTCCGACCTCGGGGAACCGCATCTCAGCCTCCTCAGCCATCAGGATGAAATCTGCGCTCAACGCGAGCTCGGCGCCAGCCCCGATCGCATAGCCTTGGACCTTCGCAACCACCGGCCGCGGATGTGTTTGGACTGCTTTACAGGCATCTTGGGCCTGCCAGACATATTCCCGGCGCTCTTTGGCCGACCGGTCGGTCTCGCTGTGTTGTTCCATATCCGCACCGACACAGAACGCCCGGCCGGCTCCCTCAAGAACAACGACCCGGGCATCTTCGGCTTCGGCCCGGTCAAGGCCGTCCTGGATGCCCGCGTACAGTTCGGGCGTAACTGCGTTGAGCGAATCCGGTCTATTCAGTCGGATGCTTGCAACGTCACCCTCTCGCTGGTATACCGTCGGGGACTCCGGCGCCGTGTTGGTCTTTGTCATGATCAATTCGCTACCTAGACTCTCAGACCTCAACCACATAAGTTTTGGCTCATTCTAAAGTTAGCCGAGTATAGTCGGAACTCTACCGAATATAGGGGTGATATCTGCGAAAGATTATTATATTAGTGTGTAGAAGGTTCGCATGGCGATGTCCCACAAAGACACACATAGACGGCGTGACATACTGACAGCAGTCGGTGCTGGAACGCTAACCGCACTCGCAGGATGTAGCGGCGGTGATGGTGGCGATGGCGGTGACGGCGGCGGTGATGGTAGTGGCGGAGACAATGGGAGTACCACTGGGAGCAGTGGTGGCAGCGGGAGCGGCAAGCTTCGGTTCCTCGGCTTCGGCGGGAACACGCAGGCCGCCCAGATGTCCGTCTTCGAGCCGTGGGCTGGAGAGTCCGGTGTGAAGGTTCAGGGGACCTCTGCAGGCGGGACGACGGAGATGATCTCGCTTATCAAGCAGAATCCCGGCTCCTTCGACATCGTTGCGCTCAACGACACGGGAATGGCGCGGGCCCAGAAGGAAGATGTCCTCGAGCCCATCGACCTCTCGAAGGTTCCCAACTACGAGAAAAATATCAAGGAGTCCGCTCGGTCGCTGTCGTTCAACATGCGTGATGGGGACACAATGGGGCTCATCCGTGAGAACGGCGCGACCGGCTATGCGTACAATAGTGAGAAAGTCGACGGCGAGCTGAACTCTTGGGACGCGATTCTGGACTCGAAATACGAGGGCAAGGTCTCGCTCATCGACCGCACTATCGACCGACTGTCGAACAGCGCGGCCGCTGCCGGGCTCAACATCAACAACGTGCCCGGTGACCAGGCGAAGACGGACGAGATGTTTGCGCGGGCGAAAAAGGAAGACCAGAACGTCTTCTCCTACTGGGGTGACGGCGCCACCTCTATCCGCTACCTCCGACAGGAAAACGCTTGGATCTGTGAGGCTTGGGGCGGTCGCGTCCTTGCCCTGCAGGAGGAGGGCTTCGACCAGATCAAGTACGTGATTCCGAAGGAAGGCGCAATGGGGTGGGCTGACAACCTCGCCGTGGTCAAGGGCTCTGAGAGCCGCGACTTGGCCCACGAGCTGTTGAACCACACCTACCAGCGCAAACACCTCCTGACGCTGTCGGACAAGATGAACTACACCGTGCAGGTGAAGAACCCGCCTGAAAAGATGACACAGCTGCCTGACTACGCGCCTGCGGAGGATCTGGCCTTCCGTAACTGGGAGAAGGTTCTCCCCAAGCAGGAGGCTTGGACTCAGCGACTCGAGAAGATCAAACAGGGCTAATACTAATGCTCGAAGTCAACGGCTTCACCAAGTACTACGGCGATCTCTGTGCAGTACAGGACCTCTCTTTCCGCATCGAGGAGGGGGAATTCGTCACGCTACTGGGGCCCTCGGGCTGTGGCAAGTCAACGACCCTACACTCTATCGCCGGGCTCGTGGAGCCGACCGAGGGGCAGATCAACCTCCGTGGCGATGACGTGACTGACCTGCCCCCGGAGAAACGCAATATCGGGATGGCGTTCCAGTCGACGGCGTTGTTCCCGCATATGACCGTCCGAGAGAACATCGCCTACGGGCTGAAGATGCACGGCTACTCCAAGGCCGACGTTTCCGACCGAGTCGAAGAGTCACTCGAGTTGGTCGACATGCCTGAGCACGGGGATCACCGTCCCGGCGAACTCTCCGGCGGCCAGCAGCAGCGCGTCTCGCTGGCACGGGCACTGGCGTACGAACCCGACATTCTCCTGCTGGACGAGCCCCTGACGGGGTTGGACCGGGTGCTCCGCGAGGAGATGCGGGGCTGGCTCCACCGCGTCCAGCGCGAGGTCGGTGTCACGACGCTCTATGTCACGCACGACCAGGAGGACGCCCTGTCGATGTCGGATAAGGTGATCGTTCTTAACGATGGTCGGGCTCAGCAAATGGACTCGCCGGAAGCCATCTACGAGCGGCCAACCAATCCGTTCGTCGCCGAGTTCGTCGGCAAGTCCACCCAGTTTGCCGGCGAGGTTACCCACGAGGACAGTCATGCCGTCGTCCACAATGACAGTAAGGCCATTACGTTGCCCGATACGTCCCATGGCGCCGGGGAGAGCGTCTCGGTATACGTTCGGCCGGAGGATATCAACGTGGGCACCGAGCCGACAGGGGCCACAAACGAATTCCCTGGCACCGTTATCGACATCTCGAATCTCGGTAACCGAGCCGAGATGTCCATCGAACTCGCGGACGGGACGACAGCGCTCGCTCACACAGAACGATTCCCCGATATCGAGATCGGTGACGACGTCTTCATTCGGTTTGACGCCGAGCGGGTGATTGTTTTATGAGTGTTAAACAACCCGGGCTGAGCGGTCTTATCCACACCGTCGGCGAGGGCCTCGAGGGACACGTTTCGAATCGGCATCTCGCACTGTTCGGGATTGGATTCGTTGGGCTCTTTTTCATCCTCCCCGTTCTGTTGTTGGTCCCGGAGAGTCTGCACCTCGACTCGGCGACGCCATTCGAGTCCTATCGGCGTGTGCTGAACGGGATCTATATTGACGCGTTCGTCCGGTCGTTCCTGTTCGGGATCGTCACGACGGTCGTGACACTGGCCTTGGCGTACTTGCTCTCGTACTACCTCGCCTTCGCCACGGAGCGGGTTCGTATTGCGATGACGCTGATCATTGTGCCGCTGTGGATTGCCTACATTGTCCGATACTTCGGTATTCTGCTGTTTCTATCACCGGCGGGCCCATTCGCCGACTTGACAGGCATCGAGCCGGGGCTCTTGTTTACTACGCCAGCAGTCATCATCGGTCTGGCGAACGTCTATCTCCCGTTTGCTGTTCTGCCACTGTATAACTCGCTGAACGCCATCGACGAGGAGCTGATCAATGCGTCGCGGGTACTCGGCGCTAACAAATGGCGGACTATCGCAAAGGTCATTTTCCCCTTGAGTCTCCCCGGGTTGGTCGCCGCTGGGCTCATCGTGTTCATCCTCGCTGCCGGGTCATTCCTCGGGCCGGCAGTGCTCGGTGGCCCACGGCAGACCATGATCGCGAATGTTATCGCCCAGGCGTTCTTGGATAACTTCAATATCCAGTTCGCGTCGGCGCTTGCTATCGTCTACACCGTGCTACTCGTCGCACTCTTGTTTGTGTTTAATGCGGTCTTCAGCCTGCAGGAGGTGCTCGAGAAAATATGAGCACGAGCACGAGCGCCACAACGCGACTGCGCGGGCTTTCGTTCCGTGCCATCATCGCCGTGGTGTTTGCCTTCCTGCTCTTGCCAGTCATCATCGTCGTGCTGACGTCGTTCACCACGCAGTCGTTCCCGGCAATTCCACAGGAGGGCGTCTCGCTAGCGTGGTATGAGCAGCTCCTGCAGGACGACAAGCTGATCAATGCACTGACGGTGAGCCTGGTCGTCGCGACGGCATCAGCGATTCTCTCGGGTATCATCGGCACTATCGCGGCGATCGGATTTGTGCGCGCTGAGTTCCCCTACAAACAGCAGGTCTCGACTGTAATGTTGCTGCCGATGATCATCTCGCCTGTCATCACAGGCATTGCGCTTGTCCGATACTTTGGGACGATTCAGCTTCCGTCTGGTTACCCAGCACTCGTTCTGGGTCATACTGTGCTCTCGCTTCCATATGTGTTCCTGCTCGTCCGATCAGAATTGCTGACGTTCGACGAGGACCTCGAACGCGCGTCGCGGGTGCTCGGTGCTGACCCGGTAACGACGTTCCGCAACGTGACTGGACCAATCATCTCACCGGCCATCCTCGCCGGCGGGTTCATCGCCTTTGTCGTCTCGTTTGGCGAGTTTACCGCGACGCAATTTCTGATCTCTCCCGGCACGAGCACTGTTCCGGTCGTTATCTACACAATGCTCCGGACGGGACTGACGCCGACGATCAACGCGCTCTCGGTCGTGCTTATCGTCATCATGCTCGTGGTCGCACTGTCCAGTCGCCGTCTCACCTCCTCCTGACGCCTCGATTCCGTCTCGAGTGGCGGGCCGCGACGCCCGTCAGGATCACCGCGTTGCTAACCAAGATGGGGGTGAGATATCGCTGTTTTGTTGGTTAGCTGGTTGCAGGCGGTAATCCCTCTCCCTACTGCGCTACTCGGTCGCTGCTGGCTGGACGCCGCTGCGTCGGGAAGGTCGGTTTGAATCGTCGCCATTAGATTCTGTCGGGACGCGCTCTCGGGTACGCCCCCGCACCTCCTTCGGGGGGCAGAAAATCCACGCTGTAGTGCTGTCTGAGCGGTGAGAGACTACGACAACAATGCTGACAAGCGAATACGGAAATTAGCCACTCTGAACCGACTAGTAGCGTGCGTCGTCTGACTCCAAGAGGTGACAGGCGGCAGAGTGTTCATCGGTAAGCCACACAGTGTCCGGGGTGTCGCGTGCACAGATCGTTGGAAATGCATCAGCGAGGAGCTCGTGTGCACCAGTCACATCGTCGGTGAGGACGCGGTTCAACGCCGCAGTAAGAATTGCATCGGCTTGGGGATCATCAAGGGACCGTGGCAGGTCAAGAGCCGCTCGAATGGTCTCTTGAATGTGGTCGTCCGCGACGTGTTCACTGGGACAGGCGGTCTCGGTAGCGACGGTCGCTCGAAGGGCTTCAGGCTCGATTTGCTCCTTGGCAAGTCGAAGTCGGAAGTCAAGGATTGCTCGCCAGTTGCGCTGTTCAAGGTCATATCCCTCGGGTGGGATAACTTTTGGACACCGAGTGTGGAACCGGCAACCACTTGGCGGGTCACTCGGAGATGGGACGGCGCCACGCAACCTGACTCGGTGGCCACGCTTCCGAGGATCGATAGTTGGAATCGATGCAACGAGAACCTCTGTATATGGGTGTTGTGGAGACTCAAAGAGACGCTTGGTCGGGGCGGCTTCGACGATTTCGCCCAAATACATTACAAGGGTGCGGTCACAGATCTGCCGAACGACCCCCATATCATGACTTATGAAAAGGACTCCGAGGTCGAACTCCCGTTGAATATCCGCGATGAGGGTAAGAATCTCGGACTTTACGGAGACGTCTAACGCGCTGGTCGGTTCGTCAGCGAGCAGGAGATCCGGGCCCAAGACGAGCGCCCGGGCGAGTGCGATGCGCTGTTTCTGTCCGCCGGAGAACTCGTGCGGATATCTATCGATATCGTTCGCCGATAAGCCGACACGCTCTAACAGATCCGTTACAACCTCTCGGCGAAGCGTCCGGTCGGTAATGCCATGGATACCAAGCGGTTCGGCGACGGATTCACCAATGGACATTCGCGGGTCGAAACTGGCGCTCGGATCCTGAAATATCATCTGTGCGTTCCGCCGAAACGCCGTGAGCGCGTCGCCCGACATCTCCGTAACCTCTCGTCCATCGAACCGAATCGAGCCGCTCGTCGGTTCTTCGAGGCGAAGCATCGTCCGTGCGGCGGTCGATTTCCCACAGCCAGATTCGCCGACGAGGCCAACGGTCTCACCGCGCTGAACCGTAAGGTCGATACCGTCAACGGCCCTGACAGCCCCAATTTGTCGTCGAAGAACGCCTTTCGTGATCGGGAAGTGTTTCGTGAGATTCGTCACCTCGAACAGCGCCACGTCACCCATCAGCGTCACCACCCGGACGGTCGTTTCGAAGTGCCGCGGGGTCACCATCCGGTCCGTAGTACACACAGGAGGCCGCTTGGCCGTTGCCGACATCGTACAGCGGGGGTTGGTCGCCAGTGCTACACTCCGCCCGGGCGTACTCACATCGGCTGGCAAACCGGCACCCTGCAGGTGGGTGATACAGATCAGGTAGTCGCCCCTCGATAGTCCGGAGCGCCCACCCTCGGCCGGGAAGACAGTCGAACAAAGCCTGCGTGTATGGGTGAGCGGGCCTATCGAACACGTCATAGACGCTCCCTCGCTCCATCACCTTCCCGGCGTACAGGACGACCATTCGATCGGCAAGTTCGGCGGCGACGCCGAGGTCGTGTGTGATAAGCAAGATCGCCATCCCGTACTCCTGTTGAAGGGAGTCAAAGAGGTCCAACAGCTGTGCTTGGATAGTTACGTCGAGCGCGGTCGTCGGCTCATCGGCGATGAGCAAGTCCGGCGTCGCCGCCAGCGCCATCGCGATGACCACACGCTGTTTCATGCCGCCGGAAAACTCGTGGGGATAGTCGTCGTACCGCGTCGCTGCATCGGGAATACCGACCTGATCAAGGAGCGTAATGGCACGCTCTCGTGCTGCCGTGTCACCGACGTCGTCGTGGGTTTGGATCGCTTCACGGATCTGCCAGCCAACGGTGAAGCAGTGGTTGAGTGCATCCTCGGGGTTTTGAAATACGTGGGCGATACGAGCGCCTCGAATGGCGCGCAGGTCACGCTCCGAGAGCGGTACTAGGTCCCGCCCATCGAGGAACACCTCGCCGCTCGTGATCTGCCCGGGCGGCATTGGGATCAGTTTAGTTATCGTCTCAGCCGTGACGGTCTTTCCACTCCCGCTCTCGCCGACGATACAGACGGTTTCGCCTCGTTGCACGTCGAAGTCGATACCATCTATCGCTCGGAGTCGTCCCCGATCGGTCTCGAACTCAACGGTGAGATTCCGAACCGATAGCAGCGGTTCGTACCGGGTGTCATCGGCCGTCTCCTGTTGTTGACTCACTGGTTCACCTCCGAGCGCGGATCGAGCGCGTTCCGGAACGCGTCACCGACAAAGTTGAACGCCAGGATAGTGAGAAATAGGAAGACACCGGGAATCGTCGAGACCCACCACGCGGTTCGGAGATCAGACCGCCCTGCGGCAATAGTCTGTCCCCACGATGGGATCGTCGGATCACCGAGCGAGAGGAACGCCAACCCGGCTTCGAACAAGATTAGGCCCGGTATGAGCAGCGTCAGGTTCGTGATGACGGTGCCCGAAATGTTTGGGAGAATGTGCCGCAGGATAATGTGTTTCGTATCCGCACCAGCACAGCGTGCCACGTCGACATATGGCTCTTGGGACCGTTGAAGTGACGCACTCCGGACGAGACGCGCTGTCCCGCCCCAGCTGAAGAGTCCGAAAACGAGAATGAACATCAGTAGGCTTCCGCCAAAGAGGTAGATGAGCAGCAGGTACAGCAGAAACGACGGAAAGACCTGTTGAATGTCGACATACCGCATCAGAACTTCGTCGACCACCCCACCGACGTAGGCGGCGACGGTGCCCACAGTCGCACCGATACCGACGATGAGAAACGACGTTATCAGCCCGATCCGTATCGACACCCGCATCCCGAGGACCACGAGGGCAAGGATATCTTTTCCGTTACCGGTGGTCCCGAGTGGGAACTGCCAGCTCCCGTGACACCGGCCGTCTCCAAGGTCACCGACACACTGCAACGGGACAGCACTGTCAACGGTGAATCCGATAGGTGGCTGGTAACTCTGTAGCAGTGTGACTTGTGGTCTCGCGACGAGCAATGGCCCCACGAGTCCGAGTGTAAAAATAATGAGTAAGTACACAAGGCTGACGACGGCCGCCCGGTTTTTTCGGAACTCCCGCCAGTAGTAGGCGGTCATCCGCCGGTGTTGCACCAGCGGGACAACGACATAAAACGCAAATAGCGTGAGTGAGAGCATGAACAGCCAGTCTAACTGCGTGAGGTCCCATCCCTCCCGGAGCACTGGATTCGGTGTGAACAACGGTCCCGCTTGGAGGTAATCGATGACGAACACGATGGTGAGCCCGCCCAGTGTCAGTACCAATCCTGCAGTCTGCCTGCTCAAAGCAAAGCCGCCGTTAGCCTCCCACTCGATGTCCTCGAATCGTCGCCGAGGCGTATCCGAGCTCATCAGCGATCACCGTATTCGATTCGGGGGTCCAGTACAGTGTAGGCAATGTCCTGAAGCAAGTTCCCGACGATCGCGATGAAGACGCCGATGAGCGTCGTCGCAAGGACCAGCGGCGTGTCCTGGTTTTGAATGGCTTTGAAACTTAACTGTCCCAGTCCGGGGATGCCGAAGACGACTTCAACGAGATAGGAACTGGCGATGAACAGTCCAAGCAGGTCGGCCACCAGAATCGTCGAGAGCGGGACGGCTGCGGGTCTGAGGACGTGCAACAGCAGTATCCGCCGCTCCGAGACGCCTTTCGCTCTCGCCGTCTTCGTAAACGTCGCTTCAACGTATTCCAGCGCTTCTGCCCGTGTGTACCGCGTCAGGCTGGCTATCGACCCCGTGGTCAGGACAAAAACAGGCAGAATGAGCTGTCTCCCATTAGCCAAACTGAACACGGGTACGTTCGGGTCGAAGACGATCGGGACCCAGTCAAGTTGGACGCCGAACAACACTAACAAAACAATACCGAACCAGAAATTCGGAATCGCGTACCCAAAGAAGGCGATGAACGTCGCAGCGTAGTCGAACCGGGAGTACTGGTGGGTCGCCGAGTACAGCCCAATAGACAATCCGCACAGAATCGTGAGAATTGTCCACGGGACGGAGTACATCATCGTATACGGCAAGGCCTCGGCGATTGCCGCGGTCACTGGTTGGCCTCGAGAGAGACTGTATCCCCAGTTGAACGTCGCCATACTGGTCATGTAATCGGTGTACTGCCGCCAGAGCGGACGATTTAGGCCACGTTGTTGTTCGTAAGCCTCCCTCGCGGCCTCGGCGTCACTACCGGAGACCGCGGCTTCGAACTGGATAGCGGTGAGTGCCTGTTGTTCGGTCGCGTACAGCAGCGCCCATGTGATCGAGAGGACGATGAATGTCGCGGCGACGGCCCAGAGAAGCCGGCGAGCGACGTACCACCTCATTGGTCGAAGTAGTACGTCTGAGCATTCCACCCGCTGGCGAACGTCTCCGTCGGCCCAACGAGTTCGTCTTGTGCGCCAACGATGTTCGACGGGAGCAAGAGGAAGCCAAAGGGTTGTTCGCGGGCGAGCTTCCGAAATACCTCTCCGAATAGTTCACGCCGTCGCTGTTCGTCGATAGTCTGGGACGCTTCAGCGTACAGTTCCGGGATATTCGATTCCGGAACGTAGCCGTAGTAGTTGATATTCCCCCGCTCGTCGAAGAACGTGGCACTCGAACTCGGTGTCCGGGGATACGTATTGAATCCGAGGACGACGGACATGTCCCACGGTTCCTGACTGACCGAGATGTCGCGCGGCCCCCCGTTGAACGTCCCCGCGCTCCACGGAACTTCTCGCCCCCTTGGTGGCGCGTTCGCGGCGTACTTTTGCTGAAATGTGTTGCCGGGAATCGTTTCGATGCGAACGGCGATACCGAGATTCGATTCGATCTCTTGGGCGAGAAGTTCGGCCAGCGTCTGATTCGTCTCGCTCGCTGAACTGGCATATAGCGATAGCCGCACCGGTGCACCGTCGGAACCTACGAGCGTTGTCCCGTCGTAGCGATAGCCTGTCCCCTCGATGCCCTGCCGCATGCGAGTCATGGCCGGTTCCTGCCCATAGAGATCGTCAATGCCGAACAGATACTGTTGCAGTCCCTCCTCGACGTACCACTTGGAAAAACGCGGCTGCATCGTAAACGCTGGTTCGGCGAAGCCGCGATAGAGATTCTCCGCGAGGACTCGCTTGTCGATTGCACAGGCAAACGCTTGCCGAACCGCAACCTCTCGAAACGGGCGCCAGCCGTTTGCGCGCATGTTAAACTTAATCGCCTGGACGAACGGCTGGGGCTGGACGTAGACGTCAACGCTTTCGAGATCCCGAAACTCTTGGGCGTTCTTCGGCGGAATTCCAGCAGTCGTTACCTCCCCGTTACGCAGTGCGTTAAGTCGCGAGGACTCTTCAGCAATCACCTGGATTCGATACGACTGGAAGTATGGCGCATTCTGCCATTCGTCGCCGAGACCCGCTACCTCACGGATATAATAATCCTCGTTTCGCGTGGCGACAAACTGCGATTCCCGCTGCCATCGGTCGAAAGTGTACGGACCGAGATTCCCTGTATACTGGAGCGTGGTTATTTCCTCATCTCGCTGGAGTCCCGCCGCATCCTTCTCCGGGACATATTTCTCAAGAATTCCTCGTGGAAGGCAGTTCTGCCCCCACAAGATGGGTTTCAGCGGAAACGACGGGTCAACTTCCGGAAGTCGAATCTCGAACGTGCGGTCATCGATTTGCTCAACTGGAATTGGCTCACCCTGCCGGAACCAATCGCCCGCACTCGTGTAGCCCGCCCAGTTGTCTTCCCCCTGGAAGACGTTCCGAATCATATACACCCAATCATCCGCGGTCATCTGTCCGTAGCCGCCGCCCCACTGGAGGTTCTCTCGGAGTGTGATTCGATAGATCTGTCCATCGTCGGTCGATGGCTCCGCCCAGAGGGGGAACACGTTCTGGTCGTCGTCGACTGCCCAGGCTCCGTCCAACGTCAAGCCAACGAATGCGCCCGATGTCGTATCGTTTGTAAAGAGCCAGTTCAACGAATTGGCATCGGACCCGACGACACCGACAAATTCCCCGGCCGGATCTCCTGGATCGGACGACGGAGACTCGCTACCCGATGCCGGTGGGGCCGCGTTGTCACTACTGTCGCTGCCGAATAATCCACAGCCGGCTAGCGAGGCCGCCGTGCTGATTCCGAGCGTCTGCAGGAATCGACGGCGGGTTGGTCGAGCGAGTGTATCGGGCACTCCGGCAGTGGGTGCCATCGTCTAGCACGGACGAGTTGTGAGATAATTAACTATTCGCTTGTAGAACAGTCAGGGCGGAAACACGGTTCCGTTCGACGAGTTTCTCCATCGGTTCTCAGTGTGAAGTTGCGCAATCGCATTTTCGAGAACTCCCACATTTTCTCTAGAAACTCTCGTGAAATCCGGAGGGTGGATATGCAGACTCGGTTGGCGATGCCTGTCTCTTGGGTATTGATCGACAAGGCCCGTAATCGTTGTCAGCTCAGCTGATCAATCTGCTAAGACAGATACTCTTGGAGAGCGGTAACTGTCTCTTCTGAGACAGCAGATGCTCCAACGTCACTCCGAAAGCCGTGCTTGAGTTCGTCACTCTCTAAAATCTCCAGTCCAGGCTTGAGTTGCTCACGTAGCGCATCTTCATCGCCCCGCTGCAAGCGAGGTGTGACTGTCTTGAGGTCGATTTCTTCTGCAACTGCTAGGACGTCTCGAAAATCTGTTTCGCGGCCCTTCTGACCAGGCCTGTGACGGCCGAGCGGGAGTACCACGATCGCCACGTCGATAATACGGTAGCGAACCCGACTGGAACGACCGGCGGCCGTAGCGAATCTGGGGAGTCGGTGAGACGTTGGTCAATATCCAGTACTACTTTTCAGAAACCATGTATCAATCACACTTCGATAGTAGAGATATTCTCAAACTAACCAACAAAATAGCTAATTATCCGGCTCGTATTGGTTAGCCCATGAACGACGCCGATCAAGCAATGCGAGCACTGGAGACACTGCAAGACATCGAACCAGACAGCAACCATGTAGAAGTAGTTCACGAAGACGCGGTCATCGCCGTCGAGGCGCTAGTTGAGGTTCTCGATGACAGCCAAGCGCCGAAAAGGAGCAAGACATCGAGGCCCCTGATAGGTGGGATGATGACGAGGATTGGGACAAGGTCCTCGAAATCGCCCGTAAGAAAGCCAATGTCCCGACTGGAAAAGGGACTCTAACGACGAAGCGTATCGATGGGCGAAGTTACTACTACCTGCAGTGGCGAGAGGGCGACCAGATCAAGAGCCAATACGTCGGGCCGGTCGAGCCGGCGTAATTCTACTTGGCTTCCCTAAATAAGACATAAAGCCGATTCTGTGCCTGAAGAGACAAAGAGTCGGAAAGAGTTGCTGGGAACCCCTTCTCAACAGATAGAGCGGCACGGGATTTTGTATAGCGCTATATGATATATAAAATCTCCCAGTGTAGAAATTCGACGTTAGGTGGCTCTAAACTATCGAATTCTGTCGATAAGTCGAATATGCCAAGTGGTCGTGATTACGAGCATAATCACGACCAGTTTTTAGTACCCCGACGCCGTCGGTGAAGCCCGAATGCTGCACTCGATTCAGAACGTTGCTTCACCCGGGGGAGAGCAGCCAAGACCGGGCTCGCAGGAACAGGGAGGTCCGGGTGATGCCTGACCGCGCACTTTCGACATCGCTTGCGGACAGCTTCGAGCGGTACCTCCAGGACAAGGGGAAAGGCCGTGGTGGTGACGGCGGAAACTATCGGCGCAACGCAGCACGCGAACTCGAGCGGTTCGTTGAGTGGACTGCCGGTGACCGCGGTGACGATGACTGGACCGGGGTCGTCCCCAACGACGTTGACCGGGAACCCACCTTCGAAGACCTCGACGAACGCGTCTTCCGTGAATACGCTCGCCATCTCGCTGGTGATCGAGGGCTCAAGCAGAATACCGTACAAACCTATTATCGCTATATCTCTGCGTGGTGTGGCTGGTGCGTCAACGAAGGGTATCTCGAAGCGCACTACGCCCAGCGGGCGAGTGCGATGGCACCACTGCCCGATGACGACGGTCGCAAGCCTGGTGATCAGCAGGCCTGGACGTCTGAGCAGCGTCACGCACTCACCCGCCACGTCGACGAGCGGGCCCGAGACGCTATCGAGACGTACACGACACTTCCGGAGGATACTGAATCTCTCGATAAGCAGCGGGCGCGATACATAGCACTGAAAGCAGCTCGTGACCGTGCGCTCGTGTTCGTGCTCGCGTACACAGCCGTTCGCGTTGGCGAACTGCTCCGAGATCCGAACGATCCGCGCCGGCGCGGGGTTCGCTGGGAGGATATCTCGCTCGAGGATGGAAGTATGGACGTCTACCGGAAGAAACAGCGGTGGGATGCCGCAAGCCTCCCCGACCCCGTGATTTCGCCGCTGCGGAGCTACCGCAAGCTCATTGACCCACCGACTGAGCGCTGGCCAGTGTTCCCGACGTTCGACCAGCGAACGCTCGCAACGCTCGTGCAGGGCGAACTGGCTGACCGAGGGGAACGCCCAGACGCAATCGATGAGCGACGTGACGAGTACGCGCGCGACCTGTTGCTAGCGCTTGAGGAAGACGTGCGACCGCCGTCGATTACAACGGACGGTGCACGATCGATTCTCCAGCGACTCTCAGACGCGGCGGAGATCGACATCGACCATCCGAAACACGACTATCTTGCTCCGCACGGCGGTCGACGGGGGATGGGAGAGGTCCTCGTTAGAGCGTTCGGATATACGGTTGCAGCCCGCTATCTCGACAACTCCGAGGAGATGGTACGAGAGCGATATTCACATATCGAAGCCGGGGAGCTGGGGGATGTTGCGACAGAAGCTCTTGATGAGATCGATTCTGACGTATAAGTGGCGAGCCGAATAGCGATTCTACTTTTCACTCCGCACTCGCCCCGCTTGTTCTGTTCGGTCGTGTCGCGTAGTTTAGGACTGATGATCCCCCCGCTTCTGTTGACGTCAACAGCGACATCACGGAAATGAGGCTGTGGATAGCTATCAGGAGACGTTCTGAAATATGGCGAGTGAGTGCAATGGTATTCCTAGAAACAATCGATTTGGGCCGAATCGTCCAGCTCGTTGAGGATTTCGCAGACTATGCCGAGTATCTCGTGGTTCGAGTCACCGGTATGGGTTCGTATAATCGGTGGGTGCTGAAAGGACCGTCGCGGGGGAAGGTCGTCCGCTACGTCTTCCGCGGAGAGGAACGGGTCGCTGGCGACCACATCTGCTCCGAGCGCGTCGGCGGCGTCCTCGCCCACGTCGCCGATGAGTTCGACGACGTCGGCGACGTCAGCGAGCCCTTCGCATTCGATGGACAGGTCCTCGAAGTCGTGATCCGTAACGATAACGGTGTGCTGTGACATTGGGGAAGGGTGGATGCCCCGAGGTTAAACAATCAGGTCGTACCTATCGTCTCGACCTATAACAGGATATATTTGCTCTTACCTAATGGAATTTCAATCTAGGTTCGCTCCTCTCTGTAATGCGAGCTAGTAACACGGACGCGCTCGTCTCGGAGCGCTCGACGGTATACGCGCCACACGGCGTCGTGGCGACGAGCCAACCCCTTGCGGCCGAAGCGGGGCTCGATACGCTGCGTGCGGGCGGCAACGCCTTCGACGCGGCGGTGGCGACGGCCGCCGCGCTCAGCGTCGTCGAACCGGTGAACACGGGGCTTGGTGGGGATGCCTTCGCGTGTTTTCGAACCGCGGACGGCGAGGTCGGCGGGATGCGAAGCTGTGGGTTCACCCCGGCCGAGGCGACCCGCGACCGAGTTCGCGCGCTCGCAGCCGAGCACCAGGGCGTCTCGCCGGGAGATGCATCGATGCCGTTTCGTGGGCCGCTCGCCGTGACCGTGCCGGGAGCGGCTAAAGGGTGGGAACTGACCGTTTCGGAATTCGGGAAACTGACGCTGGCGGACGTGCTGCAACCCGCGATCGACTACGCGACGGAGGGCTTCCCGGTTACAGAAGTGATCGCCGACGACTGGCAGGTCGCGAGCGACCAGTTCGTTGACGCGAACGGTCGCGAACAGTTCCTCAAGGACGGACGCGCCCCGCGTGCCGGCGAGGAGATGCGGCTCGAAAACCTCAGTCGGTCGCTACAGCGTATCGCTACTCACGGCGCGGAAGCCGTCTACGAGGGCGAAATCGGGCAGGCCATCGCCGAGACGGTCCAGTCCCATGGCGGCCTACTGACGACCGAGGACCTCGCCGCCTTCGAGCCGGAATTGGTCGATCCGGTGAGCACGACCTATCGCGGCGCGGAGGTCTTCGAACTCCCGCCGAACAATCAGGGCCTCATCGCGCTTGAAGCGCTCAATCTCGCCGAGGAAGTCGACGCGGGAAGCCATCGGTACGACGCCGCCGAGCGCGTCCACTACTTCGCTGAAGCGCTCAAGCTCGCCTTCCGGGACGGCCACCACTACATTACCGACCCGACGTTTGAGGAGAGCCCCCCGCTGGCGTCGAAGTCCTACGCGGCGGAGCGAGCTGAACACATCGGCGAGACGGCGCTCACAGACGTGCCGCTCGGCGTCCCCCGAGCCGAACATGCCGATACGGTCTTACTCACCGCCGCGGACGCCGCGGGAAACGTCGTGACGTTCATCAACTCTCGCTACAAGCAATTCGGCAGCGGCATCGTCGCCGGCGACACAGGAATCGCGCTCCAGAACCGCGGGGGCTCTTTCTCGCTCTCGTCCGACAACCCGAACCGTATCGAGCCGCGGAAGCGACCGTTCCACACCCTCATCCCCGCGATCACACGACTCGGCGACGATGACTGGCTCGGCTTCGGCGTCATGGGCGGGTTCATGCAGCCACAGGGCCACCTCCAACTGCTCTCGAATATCCTGGATTACGACCACTCGCTGCAGACCGCCGTTGAACAGCCCCGATGGCGATATAAGGCCAACGGCCGCCTCGCGGTCGAAGAGGGACTCGCCGGCCGAGTCGGCTCGAAGCTCTCTAGGCGAGGACATGATATTGAGGTCCTCCCGTTCGGCGCGTTCGGTGGCGGTCAACTAGCCCGATACGACGATGGGACGCTCTCGGCGGCGACCGATCCGCGAAAGGATGGGAACGCCGTCGGATTCTGAGAGATGGTGAAAAAATCACCGGTAGAAAACTGCTTTTATATCTCGAATAGGAAGGTCAGTTACATGACGAGCCAGCTGAACAGACGTAGCTTCGCCCGTCGCATCGCCGTCGTTTCGAGTGTCGGACTCCTCGCCGGCTGTGGCGGGTCAAGCGACGGATCGAGCGGCGGTTCGAACGGCGACGGCAGCGGCGACTCCGGCGGGGCAGCACAGACGACACCGGCTGGAAGCGAGGTTTCTGAGTACCTCAGCAACTCGGCGAACTTCGACGGGGACCTCGTAGTGAAAGCGTCCTCGGACGCCGTCTCGGTCAAAGTCGGGGCTGAGGGTAACGGAGGGGCCTACGCCTACGCTCCGGTCGCGATCGAGATCTCGTCCGGGACGACCGTCATGTGGGAGTGGACTGGCGAAGGAAACGCTCACAACGTCGTCTCACAGGGCGATGGCCCGCTCGATTCCGGATCGCCGGTCGCCGAGTCAGGCACTACCTACGAACATACTTTCGAAGATAGTGGGACGCACCTCTACTACTGTACGCCGCACAAGTCCATGGGGATGAAAGGCGCAGTCGTCGTCAGGTGACGACCGGAATTGCACGCCGTTCAACCGCAGTGAACATCTGTCGACAGTATTGAGAGATCGAGTGTATTCTTTTAACGTTTGTGTAGGATTTACTGACGTGACGGACAGTTCCCGATAACAGACGTACGTTAGTTATTATAAGCGTGTGTTTCTTGGATGGGATCGGTGTCAGTCTCGCCTCTCCGTTCGGCACAGCCCTACCCGAGCGGCGCGTAATCGGCGCGTGTTCACTCGCATCTAACGGCGCCGGAACGTATCTGGACCGATGACTGGCACAGGGTCAGAAGATATAATGTCCGTACATGTGTTATCTTACTCGAAGTCGAGTATATATAAAATCGGCAGTAGAGACGTGTATTCAGCTGTATCTGATGTTTATCTCCAGTTCGTTCACCGCGCCGAGCAGGAGCTTCGGCAACTCCGATTCCAGCTTCTCTCCCGTGAGCCGGTTCGCCGGTCCCGAGATGACTAGCGCACCGTAGACACCGTGCGCGTCCTTCTTTATCGGCGTGCTGACCGCGTGTAGGCCCAAAACGGACTCCTCGCGGTTATAGGCGTATCCCCGTTCGCGGATGCGTTCAATCTCAGCGAACAGCGTCTCCTCGTCCGTGATGGTGTGTTCCGTCGCCGCCGGGAGGCCGTGTTTGGCCACGATCTCGCGGATTCGGTCGTCGGTTAGACACGACAGCATCGCTTTCCCGCCCGCGATCTGGTGGAGGTGGGCGCGCTCACCGATACGGACGGGCGGCTCGATGTGGTGTTCGCCTCTGGCCCCGCAGACGTAGTACGCCATCCCGTTCTCTTCGACCTGCGCCCAGACGCGTTCGCCGGTTTCCTCGGCAAGTTGCTCGGCCTTCGCACACATCGCTTCGTACTCGTACTGGTTTCTGACGGGGATACCATGTCGGAGGAATTCGAGACCGAGGCGATACCGGCCCTCGTTGTTGACGACGAACCCTCGGCCTTCGAGCGTCGCCAGATGCGCGTGTACGGCTCCCTTCGAGAGGTCCGTCGCCTGGGCCAGCTCGGTGACGCCGGCCGTCGAGCGCTCGTGGAGCGCCTCGATCAGGTCGAGTAAGCGTTCGTCCGAGAGAATCGTTTTCGTCTCGTTTCCGTGTGTCATACCTCTTCATACCCTCCCCTGGGATATATATCTTGTTCACTATCATCAAACAACGCGACGGCCGGCCAGACGAGGATATGACGGTGCTACGGTCGTTTCTCTCCGTTGAACTCGATCGTCAGCGGGGGAAAAAGACCAGAAACAGAACGCCGTGCCTCAGTCGCTGCTCGGGAACAGCGCGTCCTTCACGCCGTGTTTGATCGCCTCCCGTTTGAGGTACTGTATCCCCTCGGAGATGGGGATGTCCTTCGGGCAGACGTTCGAGCAGTTCCCCTGGGTGTGACAGCCCCAGACCCCGTCTTGCTCCTGAAGCCGTTCGAGTCGCTCCTCGGTCTTGTCGTCCCGGGAGTCCTCGATCAGCGTCAGCGCCTTGTTGATGGCTGCCGGGCCGAGATACGTCTCCCCGGCGACGCTACAGCCGGAGAAACAGGCTCCACAGCCGATGCAATCCGTCCGCGGCGCGATGCGCTGTCGCTCCGTTGAGTCGGGGTCGATTACCGCCGTGTCCGTCGTTTCGTCGAGCGATTCGGACTCGAACGAGGGGTCGATCTCGACGAACTTCTCGAAGAAGTCGTCCATGTCGACGGTGAGGTCCTTGATGACCGGTAAATTGTACAGCGGGCGAACGCGGATGTCGTCGGGATCGTCGAGGTCGGAGACCGCGGTCTGACACGCGAGGCGCGCCTCGCCGTTGATCTCCATCCCGCAGCTCCCGCAGACGCCCTGCCGGCATGAGAACCGAAAGGAGAGGTTCTCCTTTTGCTCCTCCTGAATGTGAAACAGCGTGTCCAGCACCGAGGTGGCCTCCGATACAGGCACCTCGTAGTTTTCGAACGTCGGTTCGTCGTCTATCTCGGGGTCGTACCGGTGAACGGTTACGTTGCTCGTGGTCATCGTCGAGTCGTGTGATAGATCGCGTTCAGTCGTCGCCCTGTACTGCGTCGGTGTTCGGAATGGTCGGCTCGACCTCTAACTCGGAGGGGTGAATCCGCGTAAAGCGGACGTCTTCGCGTGACGTCTCCATACCGTCGTCGCCCTGTTGGACGTAGACGTTCGCCAGCCAGTTCTCGTCGTCGGGTTCGGGGAAGTCGTTGCGGTAGTGCGCACCGCGGCTCTCCTCGCGGAAGAGCGCGCTGCGGGCGACCATCTCGGCGGCGATAATGAGATTCCGAACGTCCATAACCTCGTTCCACGTCAGGTTGTATCGCTTGCTCCCCGGGACCGAGACCCGCTCCAGCCGTTCCTTGTACGATTCGATGCGATCGAGGCTCTCCTCCAGCTCCGACTCCTCGCGGACGACGCCGACGCACTCCCACATCGTCATCTCGAGGTCCTCTCTGAGTTCGTAGATGTCCTCGCCTTCCTCCCGCTCTAGGGGCGCGGTGACCCGGTCGATGATGTCTGTCACCTGTGAGTGTGAGATATCGCCGATCTCGTGGTCGTGGAACTCCTCGGCCATCGCCTCGCCGGCGCACTTCCCGAGGACGGTCGAGTCGACGACGCCGTTTCCGCCCAGGCGGTTCGCCCCGTGTGCGCCGCCGGCGTCCTCGCCGGCGACGAACAACCGCGGGACGTCGCTGTGACACTGCTCGTCGATGACGGCCCCGCCCATGTGGTAGTGCGACGTCGGCGAGACTTCGACGCGGGTGTTCGAGAGGTCCTGTCCGACGTTTCGCGTCCGCTCGGTCATGCCCGGGAACTTCTCCTCGACGACGTCCGCACCGAGGTGGGTCGCGTCGAGCCAGACGCCGCCGTTCTCGGTCCCGCGGCCCGCCATGATCTCCTTGTAGCTCGCGATGGAGACCACGTCACGGCAGGACCGCTCCATCGTCTCGGGCGCGTACTCGCGCAGGAAGCGCTCGTCCTCGCCGTTGTAGAGGTGCGCGCCCTCGCCCCGGATGCCCTCCTCGATGACGCCGCCCGTGAGCTTCGTATCCCCGGCGAGGAGACCGGTCGGGTGGAACTGCATCATCTCCATGTCTTGGAACCGGGCACCGCGCCGGTAGGCCATCGCCTGCCCGTCGGCCGACTTCTCCAGAGCGGGCGTCGAGATATTGTACATCGTTGCGCCGGCACCGGTCGCCAAGAGGGTCATCCGCGACGCCATCGCGATGAACTCGCCTCTCCGCATGTCCAACAACAGCGATCCGGCCGCGCCGGCTCCGGACTCGTCGGTCAGAATGTCGATGGCTCGCGTCTCTTCGAGAAACTCGACGTCGCGGGTGAGCAACTCGTCGCGCAGTTTGGTCATGATCTCGATGCCGGTGAGGTCGCCCTTGTGGACCGTCCTGTCGAAGGACTGCCCGGCGAAGGGTTTCTGGTGGATGTGGCCGTCCTCGTCGCGGTCGAAGAAGACGCCGAGTTCGTTCTCCAGTTTGCGGATTATCTTCGGCGCGCCCTCGACGAGTTCGCGGGCGATCTCCTGGTCGTTGAGGAACTTCCCGCCCTTGATCGTGTCTTCGTAGTGGCGGTCGATAGAGTCCTCGGGATGTAACACGGCGTTGTACCCACCCTGTACCATGCGCGTACAGCCGCTCTTACCGGCCAGTTTCTTCACGACGACCGTGATGTCGGTGTCGTCGGGGGTGTTATCGTCCGCGTACAGCGCCGCGAACATGCCAGCGCCCCCGGCACCGACGATCAGGATATCTGTCTCTCGCTCCTCGTACGCTGCCATGGCCGGAGTTACGTTCCTGCCCACTTTAGTCTATTGGGTAGTGTGAACAAGGGGGACGGGTTCGTGTTCGGTTCGTGACCCACTTTTATATACCAATACCCCGAACTCCGGATGTGTATGACAGGAGATGACAGTATCTCGCGGGAGCGATTAGAGGCGTCACCCGGAGAGATATACACGGAGACCATCGAAGAGCCGGTCTACGAGTTCAAACGCGAACACTACTTCGACCACCTCGTCGAGACGAACAAAGCGTGGGTCCTGATGCTCGTCGAGACCGACCTCGTCCCCGAGTCAGAGGGCGCGACGCTCCTCGAAGCACTCGAAGACCTACAAGAAGAAGGCTCTGAAGCCCTCGGGGAGTACAACCCGGACTACGAGTACTTCTACTCCCATATGGAGCAGGTGCTGATAGAGGAGACAACCGAGGAGATCGCGGGCAACATCAACATCGGCCGGACCCGGCCGGAACCGCTCGCCCGCATGGAGACGCGCGAGCGTCTCATCACCGTCCTCGACCAGCTGAACGACCTCCGGGAAACGTTACTGGATATCGCTCAGCGCGAGGTCGAGACCGTCATGCCTCAGTGGACGCACTACCAGCACGCCCAGATCTCCACCGTTGGCCACTACATCCTCGCCATCACGAGCGCGCTCGAACGGGACTTCGACCGACTGTACGATTCCTACGATACCGTCAACGAGTGTACCCTCGGCTGTGGGGCGCTGGCCGGTGCGTCATATCCACTAGATCGCGAGCTGGTCGCCGAACTGCTCGGTTTCGACGGGTTCAAGAACAACACCATCGACTGCGTGGCCGGCGGCGACCACCACATGGAACCGGCCTCCGCGATGGCGAACATGATGACGACGCTCAGCCGCTTCTGCCAGGACGTCTACACGTGGCACACGCGCGAGTTCGGCTTCGCCGAGATCGGCGACGAGTACGCCGGGTCCAGCAGCATGATGCCACAGAAGAAGAACCCCTACCCCTTCGAGTACGTCCGCGCCCGGTCGGGCCACGTCACCGCGAAGGCCACCTCGGTCCAAGAGACGCTCCACAACACGAACTACCAAGACATCAAGGACGTCGAGGAGGACGCGGTCTACCCCCTCTTCGAGGCGTTCGACGAGACGAGTCGGTCGCTCCGGCTCCTGAACGGGACTATCGAGTCGACCACCTTCGACGCGGAGGCGATGATGCGAGAGGCCGAAGACGGGTTCGCCTCCTGTACCGAACTCGCCTCGCGGATCCACCGGAACACGGACCTCTCTTATCGGACCGCTCACCGCATCGTCGGCGACATGGTGCTCCGGGCGATCAACAGTGACATGACCGCCTCCGACGTCGGCAGCGACCTCGTCAACGAGTCCGCAGAAGAGATAGTCGGCGAGCGACTGGATATCGACGACGAGTTCGTCCAGGCGGCGCTCGACCCGGAGGCGTTTGTCGAAGTCCACGACGGGCCGGGCGGTCCCGCACCGAAAGAGGTGCGCCGACGGATTCAGGACCAGCGCGCGACCGTCGACGAACACCGCGTCCGGGTCAATGACCTCCGCGAGAGCCTCGACGCGGCCGAAGAGATGCGCTCAGAGCGCCTCGAAGAGCTCACGCAGTAGCGATATCGCCCTGACCGCTCATCACCGTTTTCGATCGTTCGGCTCTCAGTCGCGGAAGTGTCGGACGTAGACGAGAACGACGAACGTAATCGCGAAGACGCCGAGTCCGACTCGGAGTTCCGCGAGGACGTTCGGGATGATCTCTCCCCCCTCCAGCATGGTGATCACGAACGTGGTCAGCCCGCCGAGCATCGCCGCTTCGAGCAACGACAGCCACGCGTGAATCAGGCTGTCCGGAAACGGTGAGTCCGACCAGTCGCTACCGGACAGCTCGGCCTCTTCTTCCATTGCATCCGTTGACATGCGTGGTAGCACGTGATACGGGGACAAATAGCTTGCCCACAGCGACGAGGGGCTGTGACGGCGCTACAGCGACAATCCGTTCATCAGCAACCGGACGCCGATGATTGCGAGGAAGACCTTGATCGTCTGTTCGAAGCGTCTGTCCGGAATATAGTCCCGGAACCGAACGCCGAGGACGACACCGATCCAGATGGGAATCGTCAGAAGCACCCCGATGACGAGTCCACGGACCCCGAGCAATCTGTCGCTTGCGAGGATTCCGATACGGAGGAGGTGTGCAACGAGGAAGAGCGAGGAGACGCCGGCGACGAACTCGGTGTTTTCCTCTGCGACCTGAATGTAGGTGTGGACTACGAGGGGCGGTCCCGGGACGCCGATGACACCGCCGAGCAGTCCCGCGAAGAGACCGCTGCCGACGCTCAGACCGGTCTTCTCCGCGTAGGCGACGAGCTTGTCCTGGCTTATCGCGAGGAACAGCGCGATGTAGGCGGCCAGCAGGAGATACAGCACCTGCGAGGAGATGATGCTCAGGAGGATGACACCCAGGACGAGACCGACGAACAGCGCGCCGATGAACGGGACCTGCTGTCTGAGAAAGCGGGACGGGACGCCTTCCTCTTTCAGGACGATCACGTTCGACAGCAAGAACGGGACCGAGAGGATGATCGTCACTTCCTTCGCCGGGAAGACCTGGACGAGTCCGGCGACGACGACCAGTCCGACGGCGAACCCGACGGTTCCCTTCACGAAACCGCCGAGGAGGAGGACGGCGAGTCCGTACGCGATGGTCTGCGGTGAGAAATTGCTCACTCCGGCCAGTGGGGCAGCCATATTGGCCGGACTACAAGAGAGGTGAGTAAAAAGATTCCGTACGAATACTGACAGGCGCGGCGACGCTCGCGTGTCAGAGTCGAACTGCGCCCGGGAACGGCACTCGAAACGGTCGGTTCGTACTCCCCTGCCACGAAGGGTTCAGAGAGTGACGCCAACCGGCCGCTCGCACTAACCGCTACCCAAAATTATTTAATCGAATCTCGTAGACGTATGAACGAGCCATGGTAGAAAGGCACGTAGCAATCGTAGAGCCGAGCGACAACGTCGCGACGGTACTGCGAGACATGCAAGGCGGAGAATCGATCGAACTGAACATCGACGGCGAGACGAAGACCATCGAGATAGCGGAGGACATCGGCTTCGGACACAAGTTCGCCATCCAGCCGATTCCGAACGGTGAGACCATCACGAAGTACGGCAAGAGCATCGGTAACGCGACAGAAGATATCGAACCCGGTGACCGGGTTCACGTCCACAACGTCGAGTCGAATTACGGTCGCGGCGACCTCGCCGACGACGACCAAGCGAAGGTAGTGAGTGAGTAAGACAATGAACGACAACCAATTCCTCGGATACGAACGCGACGACGGCAGCGTCGGCATTCGCAACCACACGGTCATCGTCTCGACGGCACCCTACGCCAACGATACGGTCAAGCGGGCAGCGGACATCGTCGAAGACGCCATTCCGATCACCCACCCGCTCGGGCGCTGTCAGACCAAACCCGACGTCTTCCAGACCTATCGCACCCTGCTGGGGTACGCAACGCATCCCAACACCTACGGCGCGGTCGTCGTCGCCCACGCCGGCGAAATCGTCGACGGCGACGAACTCGCAGAAGACATCGCTGAAACGGGCCGACCGAGCGACTCGGTCAACATTCACCGAGAGAAAGGCGTCATGAACGCCCTGAAGCGGACAGTCAACTCCGCCCAGGAGATCGCACAGGACGCCAGCGCCCAGAAGCGCGTCCCCTCGGACATGTCGAACCTGACCTTCGGCATCAACTGCGCCACTTCGGACACGACCAGCGGGCTCTGCCAGCACAAGGCGACGGCCAACGCCGTCTGGCGACTCATCGACGAGCACGGCGGGCGCGGTTGCTTCGCCGAGACGCCCGAGTTCTTCGGCGGTGAGAACGAACTCGCCGAGCGCGCGGTCAACGACGAAGTAAAACAGGAGATCCTCGAACGCGTCGGGCACTGGGACGAACGGCTTCAGGCTACGGGTTACGACGTCCGCGGCGCACAGCCTACCCCGGACAACATGGACGGCGGACTCACCACTATCGAGGAGAAATCGCTCGGTGCGCTCGTCAAGTCCGGCGACGGCCCCATCCAAGATATCATCGACTACGGCGCGAAGATTCCCCGCGATTCGGGGATGTACATCATGGATACGCCCGGCCACGGTGCCGAATCCGTAACAGGGATCGGCGCGGGCGGCGCGCACTTCATGGTCATCTCGACGGGACAGGGCCACACGCTCTCGAACGCGGTGATGCCGACGATCAAGATCACCGGGAATCCCGGAAGCGCCGAACGCGTCCCCGAGGAGACCGACGTCGACGTCAGCGAAGCCCTGGTCGGCGACGAGTCCTTCGAGTGGGCGACCGACCAGCTCTGGGACGAGATCGTCGACGTGGTGAACGGCAAGGTCACCCTGAGCGAGGCGCTGGGCGAGAGCCAGTTCGCCATCCACCGCATCGGTCCCTCGACGTAAGATGGAACTCGATCGGTCACGTGTGGTTTCGGTCGCCGCCGACGCCTTTCGCGCCCATGGTATCAGCGACGCCGACGCCGAACAGACGGCGCAAGTGCTGGTGAGCGCGGACGCCCGCGGCAAGCACTCCCACGGCCTGTTGCGACTGCCGCGGTTCGTCCGCGGCATCGAACACGGCAACGTCGATCCCGCGGGCGAGATCGAAGTCGTCGCCGAGCGCGGCGGCGCGGCGACGCTCAGCGGCGGGTCCCGTCTGGGCCCGGTCGTGGCGTCGGCGGCAACGGGTGAGGTGATGGACCGCGCCGACGAGTTCGGCGTCGGTGCGGTGGGCGTCAACGACTCGAACCACCTCGGGATGCTGGGGTACTACACGGATCAACTCCAGCGCGAGGGCTACGTCGGCATCGCGATGACGAACACGGAGCCGGCGATGCCGCCCTACGGCGGCGTTGAACCCGTATTGGGAACGAACCCGATCGCCATCGGGCTGCCGACCGACCCCGTCTTCAACCTCGACATGTCCACCTCGGCTATCGCCCGCGGGACCGTCCTCGAAAAGCGGGAGGCGGGCGAATCGATTCCCGAGGGGGTCGCGTTGGACGCCGAGGGCGAACCGACGACGGACCCCGAAGCCGCGTTGGAGGGCACCATCCTGCCGTTCGGCGGGCCGAAAGGCTCGGGGTTGGCGATCGCCGTCGAAGTGCTGGCCGGCGGGCTGGTCGGCGCGGCGATGGGCGAGGACGTGACCGGCACGTATCACACGGAAGACCCCTGTACGAAGGGCGACCTCTTCCTCGCTATCGACCCCGCAGTGCTGGGTTCACGAGGCGCTGTCGATCGAATGTCGGCGTTCCTGCGCGCACTCAAGCAGACAGAGACGAACGCGACGGTCGAGGAAATCCGGCTTCCGGGCGAACATTCCGTCAGCCGCGACCGCACGCGAGAGCGTATCGACGTCCCCGCCGACCTCTGGGAACAGGTGAGAGAGCTACGCGAGTAGGCCGCCCTCTACTTTGACTTCCCACAGACGGTCACCGGAACGTCCGTTCCGAAGATGACCGACTGGGTGACGCTGCCGAAGATCGCCTTGCCTGCGGGCGACGTGTTCTTCCCGCCGATGTGGATGTTATCGACGTCTCTGGCCCTCGCGATGCGGGTTATCTCCGAGGATGGCTCCCCGCTGGCGAACTCCAGTTCGACGGTCGCCGACGACGCTTCGAGCGCCTCCGCCGTCTCCTGGACGCTGACGGGAATCTGGTGATCGAACGCCTCGTCGTCGTACCCGCTCGCCAGCTGGTGGATCGAGACGCGCTGTGAGATCTGGGCGTTTCTGAACACGTGAACGAGCGTGATCTCGCACCGGTCGACGGCATCGATGAGTCGCCCGACGGCGTCTACGAGGTGGTCCGCGGTCTCTCGGTCGTCGTCTACGGCGAGTAGTATGCTGTACATCGTTTGCTGTTGTGACGAGAATAGCTATTAAAGGGTAGGGTAGTTCCGGCCTTCGGACGATCGCTCGCGATATATTCGAAAGAATACGACTCGAATAATCTTCTGCGAGGGCCGTGATAACCGATAATATTATTATTATTGTTCGTGTGTGTCACGGTGTGTCGTGTCATGACAGGAAGAAAGCAATCGGTAGATAGGGTATCGCGCCGTCGAGTACTGAAGATAACCGGAGCGGCAGGAATCGCGGGGTTAGCGGGTTGTACGGAAGACAGCACTGGCGATGGCGGCGATGGTGGCGGCGGGACGAGCGGCGGCGACGGCGGGTCGGGGAACGGAACTCAGTCGGGCGACGGCGGTGGCGGTAGCAGCGGTCAGATCCTGCTGGAGACGGCAGGCGGGTCCCCCGGCGGGACCGGCTACGCCATCATGAACGCGATGTTGTCGGGTGCCTCCGCCGAGTATCCGAAACTGACGTACAACATCCTCCCCGGCGGCTGGGTGGGGAACAACACGCGGCTCCAAAACCAGGAGATCGACCTCGGGCACACGACGCTCGCCGCGGGCACGCTCGCGAAGAACGTCGACGGCCCCTATTCCGATCAGGACTGGGAGCAGCCGCCGAGCAATCTCCGGAGCGTCCTCGCAGACCAGAGCGAGCTGTTCTTCTTCGTGGTCGCACAGGCTGATTTCCCGTACGACACGCTGACGGCGGCCGCGGAAGACGACTACGCCATCAACGTGACGAACCAACCGAAGGGGACCTTCGGCGGCTACCTGTGGGACACCGTCCTGGAGAACCTGAACTACTCTCAGAGTGCGATACAGGAACTCGGCGGGTCCTACCGCCGGGTCGGCTGGAACGACGCCGCACAGCTGTTCTCCGACGGACAGGTCGACGCCATCCTCGCCGTCGGCGGCCGCGACCTCGGCTGGCTCAACAACATCGCGTCGGGTTCGGAAGTGAAGTACCTCGACTGGAAAGAGGAGTTCCGGACGCAGATCAAAGAGCAGTACGGCGTCCTGAAAGCCGACCTCGAAGGCGTCTTCCCCCAGCAGCAGGAGCCGCTCAAATGCATGCAGGACAGCGGTCTCATCAACACGCACAAGGGCGTCTCCGAGGAGGCCGTCTACACGGTGACGAAGGGCGTCATGGCGAGAGCAGACCAGATTCAGCAGTCGACCGGGCTGCTCAGCCCGTTCGAGGTCGGGAGCGATATGACCAACCCGTGTCCGTTCGAGATCCACCCCGGCGCCGCGAAAGCCTACAAGGAAGAGGGTGTCGGGGACTTCTGAAAGCGGACTTCTCTCGCTGTCCGATTATTTTCTCGCCGAGAGACCAGTTGCGCCGGCTGACGGAGAACGCTGTCGGCTCTCGCCGTCGAACGCGACCGTCAGCAAGGCGGTGTGAAGACCCGAAAACTGGATCGGCCGATTCGACCGCTTCGAAGCGAGATCGAGTCGGCTTAGCTGTAGTCTGTTCCACCGCGCTCGACGGACTGCTCGTCGAAGCGGTCCTGGTGTTTCAGCTCGCGCCGATAGAGCAACAGCCCGACCGCGGAGATCGACAGCAGCGGCCAGAGGTACGTCTGCATCTGGACGCTCGTGACCGTGTTGGCGACGACGTAAGTGAGGAGGACGCCGAGAAACAACAACCCGAACCCGACCCAGCTCGTCGTCGAGACGTTCTCGTAGCCGACTTCACGGAGCGTGAGAGCGATGGGGAGCAGGCTGAAGATGACGACGAACAGTATCTTCATCGGGACCAGCTCGATGATGTTGACCATGCACATGGATGGCCGTTACGCCACCATAAATCTACTGCCGCGTGTGGACACGTGGCACGACCTGCCTTGTTCCACCCTGCGACGGGGCGTGTCAGCGACGCCGTTCTCACAGCGAGACCTGTAGACTGCAGACATAATGACAGGTCTCTTAGCAAAACCTATATTATACTAACGTTGGATGTGGAAGTATACCATGGGAAAAGAGAGCACGAAGGTGTACCGCCGGGAAGTCTCCAATATCGGGTCGTGGCGGGAGTTCTCCGTCCCGCACGTCGCGTTTGCGCTCCATCGAGTGACGGGGTGGCTGTTGCTCGGCTGGGTCGGCTATCACCTCGTCGCCCCGATGCTCACCGGTGCCTCGACGAGCGTGCAACCCCCCTCGGGCAAGCTGTTCACGGTCGCGGTGCTGAGCGTCCTCTTCTTCCACGGCATCAACGGACTCCGGCTACTCGTCGTCGAATCCTCCAGTCGGGGTGTGGACCACATCGAGCAACTGTTCAAGGGAACCGTCGTTGCCACCGGTCTCACGGCCGTACTGACGTGGGTGATCATATGAGCGGTGCAACAGCTACCCGGTCGCCCGCGACGGTGGGATACGCGCCCTGGATACTCCACCGCGCGACCGCGGTCTTGCTCGTGCTTCTCTTAGCGGTCCACGTCGCCGTGCAGGTCTTCGGACTTACGGCGCTCTACGGGCTGGGGATCTATCAACCGCTGCTCGACCTGACGCTCGTCGCCGTGTTCACGCACGGGTTCCTCGGGCTCAGGGCGACGTTGCTCGAGACCACGTGGAACCGGGGGGCGAAACGACTCGTAATCTGGGCGCTCGGCGTCGCTTTCGCCGCGATCGTCCTCGTCCGAATCATCGGCTGACCGAACGGAGCTATCCATGACAACGACAACGCAATCGACGACCGACGACGCACTATCCGGCAAACTACGCACGAGCGGCCAGTTCGCTATCTCGCTGCTGGCGATCGTTACGTCGCTGTTTCACCTCTATACGGGCGCGTTCGGTATCTTCGGATCGCTCGTCCAGCGCTCCGCACACGTCTATCTCCTAGCTGCGCTCACCTTCGCGATCGTCCCGTTCATGGGACGGCACGAGATCAGATATCGGCTCATCGATCTCGTCCTGATAGCGCTCTCGCTGAGCGGGATGGCCTACGTCATCACGAACTACAATCGGATGCTGAACAAGACGGCGTACGTGACCGCGCCGGCCCAGCTCGACTTCGTCTACACGGTCATCTCGATCGTCCTCGTCATCGAGGCCACGCGGCGGATCGTCGGCCGACTGCTCGCGGCCATCGTGACGATGATTCTGGTCGGCGGGTTCTTCTCGAACATGCTCCCCGCGCCGTTCACCAGCCCGGCCGTCCCGACCTCGAACTGGGTCGACGGCCTGTTCGTCACGACGAACGGCCTCTGGGGTATCCCGACACGCGTCTCCGCGACGTTCATCTTCCTGTTCGTGGTCATGGCGGCGTTCCTCGAAGTGACCGGCGCGGGCCGATTCCTGCTCGACTTCGCGAAGGCGTTGGTCGGTCGACGGCAGGGCGGCGCGGCGAAGATCGCCGTCGTCGCCAGCACGCTCTTCGGCAGCCTCTCGGGGAGCGCGGCGGCGAACGTCTACGGGACCGGCATCTTCACCATCCCGACGATGAAGAAGTTCGGCTACAAGAACTCCTTCGCCGGGGCAACCGAAGTCGCCGCCTCGTGTGGCGGCCAGATCATGCCGCCCATCATGGGTGCCGGGGCGTTCATCATGGCGCAGTTCCTCGGCATCGACTACATCGTCATCGCCCTCGCGGCGGTGATACCAGCGGCGTTGTACTACCTCTCGGTCTACTTCTCCGTCCACGCGGAGACCATAAATCAGGGGATTCAGCCGATCCCCGAAGCGGAGATCCAGACGCCGACGGAGGTGCTGAAATCACAGCCCGGCTACGCCGCCTCTTTCTTCGTCACCATCGTCGTCCTCTTCTACATGCTCTTCGAGGGCTACACCATCTACCGCGCCGTCTTCTTCAGCGTCATCGTCCTGATGTTCGTCGCCGCGCTGCAGCCCCAGTCTCGGGTCGGCGTCGACGAACTGGCGATCGCGCTGGACAAGGGCGCTCGCAACGCGACCCAGATCGCGATGGCGACGGCGTGTGCCTCTATCGTCCTCGGAACGCTCAACACCTCCGGACTGGGCGTCATCTTCGGGCAGTGGGTCGTCGCGCTGGCCGGCGGCGTCGTCATCCTGCTGTTGGTGCTGGTCGCCGCCTTCTCCATCGTCCTCGGGTTCGGGATGCCCACCACCGCGGCCTACATCCTCGCGGCCGCGCTGCTCGGCCCCGCGCTCGTCGCCGTGGACATGGGCGGCCTGAAAGCGCAGTTCTTCATTTTCACCTTCGCGGTGTACTCGACGATCACCCCGCCCGTCGCGCTCGCCGCCTTCGCCGCGGGACAGGTCGCGGACGCCGACCCGATCACGGTCGCGCTCAAGGCGATGAAGATGGTCCTGCCGACGTTCATCATCCCGTTGCGGTACGTCTACCGTCCGGCCATCCTGCTGCAGATGCCGGTGACCGACATCGTCATCGACACGCTGGCGCTCGGCCTGGCCGTCATCCTCATCCAGATCGGCCTGTGGGGCTGGCCGGTCGAGAACAAGGTCGCACGCGGGTTCGCCATTCTCAGTTCGCTCCTGTTGATGGTCCCGCCGCAGGTCATGCCGGTCGGTCTGCCCATGCTCATCCTCGTCGGTCTCCTCTGTGCCGGGCTGATGGTGCTGACCGAAGCCTACGACCGAGACAGAGCGCTCCCCCGACTCAACCTGAACTAGTCGGTCTCGACTTCGATCCGTTTCTCGGTCGCTCTCGAGCCAATTCCGCTCTCGTCCGACGGCCTCAAGACAGCGCTCTCGCACCGAGCGAGCGACCTTGTGCAGTAAATTAAAGTATTTCCGTCTCAATTGTGCGAGCAACGGTATCATGAAAGTCCAGCAGACTCTCCCCACCACGAGTAGCGTTAGCACTGTCCATCGCTGGTGGCACGAATTAGAACGAGGCTGGCAAGCGACCATCCTCGGTCTCGCCCTCTGTCTCGCCGCGCTCGTGCTGGTGTGAGATGGGTGACGGGCCTCGGTCGACGCGGACGCTCCTCCCTGGACTCCTCTTACTGGTGAGTCTCGGCGTCGCCGCGAAACTCTCCGCGTCGTTTCTCGGGTGGGGAACGCCGCTCATCTTCGCCGTGCTGTTCGGTGCGCTCCTCAGCAACACCTACGGGCTCCCAGAGTCGCTGGAACCGGGCGTCGACGCGTACAAACTCCTCTTAGAAGTCGGCATCGTCCTGTTGGGGGCCAGCATCTCATTGAGCGATGTCATCGACGCCGGACCGCGGATCCTCGGTCTGACCGTCGCAGTCGTCGCGTTCGGAATTCTCGTAGTCGAGTTCCTCGCTCGCTACGTTTTCGGTCTCACTGGGCGAACCCCGGCGCTGCTGGCGACCGGATCGAGTATCTGCGGCGTCTCCGCGGTCCTCGCCGTCGCAGGGACTATCGACGCATCGGAGAACGACATCGCGTACGCCACCGCGACGATCCTCGTCTTCGACGCGCTCACGCTGGTCGCGTTCCCCATAGCGGGGAGCGTCTTGGATATGTCCTCAGTATCGTTCGGGATCTGGTCCGGACTTAGCATGTTCAGCACCGGCCCGGTTGCCGCCGCAGGCTTCGCTTACAGCCAGACCGCTGGCGAGTGGGCGACGCTGACGAAGCTCACGCGGAACTCACTTATCGGACTAGTTGTCCTCGCGTACTCGTTTTCCTACTCGCTCAACAGCGACGAACGGGCGTCTCCGCGGATGTTCTGGGAACAGTTCCCGAAGTTTCTCGTCGGTTTCTTCCTCGTCGCCGCCATCGCTAATCTGCCCGGTATCTCGACGGGATTTGTAGACACCGTCGGGATGGCCTCGGACTGGCTGTTCGTCTTCGCCTTCGTCGGACTGGGCTGTGGGATCCAGACCAAGAACCTCCGACAAACCGGTGTCCGGCCGTTTCTGACAGTGTTGTTCTATCTTCTTATTATCAGTACTGTGAGTCTCTTCGCTATACGAGTGATATTTTGATGGCTTAATAATGGCCCCTCGAATCAAAAGGGGGCTCAGGTTTATTCTATTTCTACTATCTTTTCCACCTATGTAATATATAATATAATTCGAATATAGTTTAAATCTATAATAATTTAGTTAGAGCGATATCGAACTACTCGTCAACTTCCGTTCGCCAATTTAACTTCTCGCAGTGACATCCCATTTCGAATCTTCGAATGACCCATCTATATGCCTAATATCAACTAAGAATTGCCAATTATAGACACAAATCTCCATTTATAAACATATACGTCTATTTTTGATAGTACTACCTATGATATATTAATATAATGTCTGTATGTGTGTGCGTCTGTAGAATAAGAGAGTAAGATTAGGAGCAACAAATAGAGATTCAGCGAACGACTAGAGGAATCTTCCCTTTTAAGTAATTTAACGAAGAGAATAAGACGAGAAGGGTTGTCAAAGTAAACGTGAACCCTCTACTTGGTGGTGTCCTCTTTAGGGATACGTTCAGTACGAGTGAGATGCGGAATATTTTCCACGAAGAGGCTTTCATCACGAAATTCCTGGAAGTAGAGGCTGCACTAGCGAGAGCGGAAGCGAAACACGGGATAGTCCCAGCTGACTGCGCTGAGGCGATCACCGAGAAAGCGTCACTCAACCATCTCGATCTCGAACAGGTTGCAGCCAATGTTGCGGAAATCGGTCTGTTTTCGATGAGTATAATCGAAGCGTGGAAAGAGGACCTTGGAGCCGCGGGCGAGTACGTTCATTGGGGGGCCTCGACACAAGATATCTCTGATACTATCATAGTTCTACAACTGCAGGAAGCTTACGAGTGCATCATACGCGATGCCCTATCCATTCGTGACCAGTTGGTTGAGTTGGCTGGAACCTACCGTGACGTACCGATGGTCGGTCGAACCCAATTTATGAACGGTCCACCAATTACATTCGGTCACAAGGCAGCGACGTGGGTGGATGAAATAGATCGGCATATCTGTCGACTGGATAACCTTGCCGAACGGCTATTTGTCGTTCATCTCTCTGGTGCGAGCGGTACGCTTTCTGCGATCGAAGATAACGGGGTTCAGATAGTGGACTCGTTTGCCGACGAGCTGGGGTTGAACGCGCCACGAACCAGCTGGACAGCTACCCGAGACCGATTTGCGGAACTGCTGAACGTGTTCGCGATGATCGCTGGCCTACTAAGCAGAATGTCGCGAGAGATACTCTTTCTCAACCGGCCAGAAATCGATGAGCTTGACGAAACAATTCCCGGAAATACGTTAGGAAGCAGTACGAACCCGCATAAACAAAATCCCGTGTTCTCGCAGTTGAATGTGGGGCTGGCACGACTTGTGCGATCACACGCAGATACGATGAACGAACTAATGGAACCGATGGGCGATCGTGATCGCTCAGCTTGGTACGCTGAGTTTGCTATCATTCCGACGTCCTGCTGCTATCTCGGTCGGATGCTCAAAAATACGAAAGAGAATCTTAGCGGACTCGAGATTCACCAAGATACGATGGAGCAGAATCTTCAAGAAGCGGGCTCACTGGTGATGTCCGAAGCGATCATGATTGCGCTGGCAGAACATGTCGGCCGCCAGACTGCGCACAGTGTGGTTCACGATAATGCGATGCAAGCGATTGAGACAGGACGAGATCTCCGAGACTGTCTACTAGCGGACGACCGTGTCACTGAACATCTTTCTGAGAACCGAATCGAGTCGCTCACGGACCCTACAGCGTATACTGGTCTCTCGGAGGTACTCGTCGACTCAGTCCTTGAGTCACTCAACTCTCGATCATCGAACTCGTGAATCGTTTTGAGGTTCACCTCCAGAAATCTGACTTACTTTAGCGGAGAAATTTAGACCGTCTCTGATGTCACTTGACCCAATCTGTCCCTATCCTTATGTGTCAATAGGCGCTTCAATTAGACATGTACGACGAAATCCTAGTTCCGACAGATGGAAGCAGCGGGATGGAGCAGGTCACAGAGCAGGCACTTGGTATTGTGGAGAGATCTGGAGGGCGGGTGCACTCACTCTATGTTGTGGACGAGCGGGCATATATGTCAGTCCCTGACGATGCACGAGACCAAGTGAACTCGGCATTGGAAAACGACGGGTATGATGCCACGCGGGCAGTTGCAGAACAGGTTACCGAGGCGGAGTGTGAGGCTGTCCAAGAAGTGCGGTGGGGCGACCCCGCCGTTGTCATCATTACCTACGCGATGGAGAACGATATCGATCTCATTGTGATGGGGACTCGCGGGAAGACCGGGTTTGAACGCTATCTACTCGGAAGTGTGGCAGAGAAAGTAGTCCGCCTCTCACCGATCCCCGTTCTGACCGTGCATATCGGCGACCAAGAGGCACTGACGGAGGAAATTGAGGAACTGATTGGTCTTGATCGGTGATGCTCTACTGTTCCAAGATCGTCCGGGAGTTCGTAGTCCAGCCAAAGCTGATAGGGGGACTGCAGGCCTCTCATATTACTAACTGTGGATTCCATCTCCAGAATACTGGGGGATTACGAAGAGAGACACACCCCTCGTGCAGAGTGTATTCATCGTAAGTTACCCACGACTTCAGTCGTGGGCTTTCCCCCGCGGGGGGTTTCGGCCCACACTTCTTCCGCCGTCGAGGGCGGGTTGTACAACAGAAGGTCGGGCACACGGAAGGAGTTCCTGCGTGGTTTTCCGACCTGTGGTCTGCGTCCGAATCTGCTTCACACCGCTTTAATCATCGGTGGACTCCCACCACTTCATGGTCGGGGAATCCGACCAGAGAGGCGCTGTGTCATCCGTTCGCGATTTCAAGGCGTATCTACGGAGGCCCCTCCACGGACGACACATTTGGCCGACCGGGAGTGTATCACAGATATGGGCGTGTTAACATTTAACTCCTCGGGTGGCGAAACCGGCCGTGCCATCGGTGGTGGATTGCGGGGGACAGTCGGACTCCTCCCACGACTGAAGTCGTGGGCTTCCTCCTTGAATCTCTGTGAACTACCTCGGGGCTTGAGCCCCGCGGCACTCGGCCTGCTCCGCTTGTAGATTGGCTTTGACTCTCGTACAGAGAGGGGCCATTCCCAGCGCAGTACTCTGTTGAGCCACACCAGAGATTCAAAGGATCGGTCTCTGTGGCGAAGGGAAGGCACACACCCCTCGTCCAGAGTGTAACTGATGTAGCGACGGGATTGGAGAAAACTAACTGGATAACAGCAAAGTAGCCTATGAACTTGATGTAGATACCATCTCAATAATATGCAGATTACACTCTGCTGCTACCTAGAAGATTTATTAGCTATCTTCACCAACAATCCTCCAAGTGCATTCAGCATACAGAAGAACGAATACGCCATTCGTTCGACTCAAGCGAAACTTACTCTCACTTTTCAGATAACTGACATCCTGGTATCTGCTGGTATCGCTCTTCTGTTTGTCTTTTTCGGCATTTTCATGTTCAGTCCACCCCTCTTTCATGTGGACTGCCCCGCCTACTCTGCCTCGGTTTTCACTCTGGACGAGGGGTGTGTGGGTCCCCAGTTCGTCAGGTGGGTTGGGTTGTTTCTCTAGGCTGATTTCGTGTTCGTCGACTACGAAGAAGTCATAGTTTGGACCGCTAACAGCGGAACCAAGGGGTGGGATGGTGCTTTGTTCGTGATTTGTAGTTCGTTCAAGCTGGATCGACCGGACCCACGTATTGGCTCCTGATGATCTCACCGTCTCGCCACTGGAGATAGTAGTAGTCACGGTCGTCGATCGTCTTCGTTGTGAGCGTTCCCTTGGTCGGCGGCAGTGCCGCTTTCTCACGCGCCGCTTGGAGTTGGTCTGTCCACTCATCCTCGTCCCAGTCGTCCGGGGTCTTGACGTCGGTCGGCCGGTCGTCCGTGGTTGCTGTGTTGAGGTCATCGAGAAGGGATTCGAGGTGATCGGCTGTCTGGTCGTAGGTCGTGGCCGCTGACTCGTCCAACGACGCTCTGTCTACCTTCTGGAGTTCTGCAAGTGCCGCCTCGGCATGGGAACGGTTGCTCATTTGCTAACCAACAGTGGTCGAGATTCACTTAGGATTGTTGGTTAGCTACCGTCGCTCCACTCGAAAGGGTCAAAGCGAAACTAGAGCGGCCCCCAGTTGTTTATTTACGTGGTGTAAGGTTCGAGTTATGCGCCGACGAGCCCTCCTCGCTGCCGTCGCTGGTAGTGTCACACTTGCTGGCTGTCTCAGGGAGACGGACACAACTACCGACCCGTTGACAACCCCCGGCGGTGTTGATCAGGCGCCCACCTCCTCACCAGCGAAGCCCCAGAACACGCCGACTGCGATCCAGCAGACTGCCGACGGTGTCACGGCGACCTTTCGGGTTGTTGATAGTCACGCCCCGACTGAGGAGGATGTCAATGCGACCTTCGATGGGCAGCACGTGACCGTGACTGGGAGCATGGATCCTGCTCACTGCAACGAACCAACACTGGAGTCCGTCGGCTACACTGTCGATGCTGGACGCCTCACCCTCGTCGTCGGTGAGTATTCTCCCTATGACGAGACGGCGACCGTCGAGTGTGGGAACGCGAGCTACGATTTCCGGTGTGTCGTGACGGTGGCCGAGGGACAGCCACGCGTCGTCGAGGTGGCCTACGAGACTCCAGGGAGCGACGACCGAGTTTTCACTGTCGACCGGGAGTGAAACGGCGGTATCGAGTCGGCGTTGGTGGTGAGTGAGGACAGTATTTTGTGTTTGTGTACACAAACACAAAGTATGGGGACGAAAACCATCGGCGTTCGAGACGACGTGTATGAGCGCCTGAAAGCCAGAAAGCGCGAGGGTGAGAGTTTCACGGACCTGATGGACAGGCTGTTAGACGAATCGCCGGGCGACTGGCGCGACGGGTTTGGGGGACTAGAATCAGACGCGGCAGCGGCTCTCGAACGCATCGCCGCCGAGTCTCGCACGCAGACGAGTAGCGGCCTCGCAACACGCCAGCAAGACGCACTCGAAGAACTCGCTGATGCGATGGAGACGGAGTCAGAGTCTACGTGCGGGGACCAGGACCGGGACGAATGAAACTCCTCGATACGACCTTTCTCATTCACTATTGGGCCGGCCGGATGTCGATCGAGGAATATCTGGCGGCCCACGACGACCACGAGTTCGTGACGACGACATTGAATATGAAGGAACTCGCGGTTGGGCGGGCGATACAGGGGAAGCTCAGCCCGACTGAACTGCGCGCAAAGTTCGAGTGGACGACCATCATCCCCTTCGAGTTCGATCACGCCGTCGTCGCCGGAGAGCTAGAGGCGGGCTTACGCCAAGACGACGAGTTGAAGCAAGACACAATCAATGCCCTTACCGGCGATCTTCTGATCGCAGCCGTCGCGAAAGAACTCGGAGCGACTGTCGTGACACAGAATACGGCTGATTTCGAGGCGTTCGACGGCGTGCCTGTCGAATCGTATTGAGATGCTCGGTACTGGTCGCTGTCACCAGCCGACGGCAATGGCTGCCTCGGGCATCGGCAGAGCTAGCGTTGTCTGTCGACGAGAGAGATGCACTTCAGTACGTGTGGGTCACTCCACTATCACCGAAGCGAAGGGGTGGGGAAAAGTGCGTGTGACACTATGTGATTCCCCTTCACCACCACTATTGTTCTAAGTACCCGTAGTTATTATCTGCATAGTGGTTCTGAATTCGTTGGTACTGAGGTGGTCTGAAGCTAAGGTATGCTGCTGGGGTTGATGTTCGTCATACCCATTGTGAACCACAATTTGAGACTGGTCGCTCCGTTCGTTTATGATTGCACACTCCACTCTTGCAGCTACTGAGCTAGTCTTGGTTCCGACAGCTAGCACACAGCAGTGCCGGTGGCAGGGTCACTGCGTCCAATGGCGGTCGCAGAAACGGGATCTGGAAGCCCTGTACACTAACAGTTGTACTGGTTGCGAAAAAGAGGTACTGCACTTTTCTGCTGTGGCGAGGACTGTCGAGAAACGTGGCCAGGGGACAAGATTCATGCTGTCTTGCGACTCGTGATGAAACGAATGCGTGTCTTCTCCTCTAGAGCTGCTCTCTGGCGCGGAGTAGTGGGACTCGTCTTTTTGACTATTGCATTCGTGGCTGCATATCTTGGTGCTCGTCAGTACGCACCGTTTATTTTCGACGCTCAGGCACTCCGTGAGTGGATTAGTCAATTTGGTGTTTTCGCGCCACTCGTCTTCGTCCTTCTCCAAGCCCTCCAGGTCATCGTCGCTCCGATACCTGGACAAATCCTCGCACTCGTCGCTGGATACCTGTTTGGCCCGGTTGCGGGAACCGTATACAGTCTTGCCGGTGTGTTGCTGGGAAGTGCAGTCGCGTTCAGCCTCGCCAAGCGGTTTGGGCGACCGCTGGTCGAACGTCTGCTCCACGAAGATGTGATGACCCGCTTCGATGGGTTCGTCGATCGAGTTGGCATCCCAGGACTACTAGCATTCGTGCTCATTCCTGGGCTCCCGGACGACGCGATTTGTTTTCTGAGTGGCCTTACGACGTGGCGACTCCGGACGTTTCTCGCCGTTATTATCGTCGGTCGTTTCCCGGCGTACGTTATCACCGTCTACGCTGGCGGGGAGTTAGCCAATGGGCAGGTCACCTCGGCACTGGTGCTTATCAGCGCTGTCATCCTTTTTTCTGTGATCGGGTACCAGAAGCAGGATGCAATTCGAGAACTGATTCAGCAGATGAGGTCCTAAGTTCACTTTCGAGTGCATCAGGAATCCTCGTCGGATGATGGCCGTACCTACATCTCGACGCCGTCTGCGGCGGCCACTGGAACAACCTCGATGAGTTGTGAAATGTCTTCCGGGAGGCTCTGCTCGCCTGCTGGTGTCTCGACGGTGATCATCCCGAATGGCGCGACATCAACTATTGTGAGCTCGACCTCCGGTCGAACGCCGGCATCTGCGAGGTAACGCAATTCCGCGTCACCTTGGTGGCGGATTCGCCGGACAGTTACACGCTTGCCCTCGTTAGCGTCGGCAAGACGAATGGTGTCGCTCTCCGTGGGAACGGATAGGTTGGCGTCGGGAATCGGATCGCCGTGCGGGTCAACTGGGGGGTTACCTAGGGCCTCGGCAATGCGGTTGGTCAACTCCTCGGAGACGTGGTGTTCGAGTCTGTCGGCCTCGTCATGGACGTCAGCCCAGTCATAATCGAGTTGGTCGGTCAAGAACGCTTCGAGAAGACGATGGTGCCGGAGGATCTCGAGAGCGACGAGTTTGCCCTCTTCCGTGAGCCGTACACCTTTGTACTCCTCACGGTCGGCCAGGCCGCGTTCTTCGAGCTTTTTCAGCATGGAGGTGACGGTCGGTGCGGTGACCTCGAGATGGTCGGCAAGCGCGGAGGTCGACACTCGCCCATCGCTATCCCTCTCGATGGTATAAATCGCCTTGATGTAGTCCTCCATGACCGCGCTCAGCATTCCTGTCGATCTATTCGGCTGCCCACCCTTGTCATTTCGGGTGTGACCGTCTGATGGGTCGCCCCCACTAGCTATGCCCATCAGTCATCCCCCATTCCGGTGCCCATCTCAGTATTATTGCCCTCGATGCTACCCATATCAGGTGTGTCCTGTTCACGACGAGCGGACTGAACCTTCCCCAGCGCGACGGCACAGATGTAGATGCCCACGGCGACGAGGACGATGACGCCACCGGCCGTGACGCCGCCGTAGTAGGCGACGGCGATCCCCAGTAACACTGCGAGTTCCGCGAGGACGACCGAGACAACAAGCGATTCGGAGAAACTTCGGGACACCTGGGTTGCGCCAGCGACTGGAACCACGAGCATCGCCGCGACGAGGATGACCCCCATGATCTGCATTGCGCCGACGACGACCATCGCCGTCAGCATGACCATCACTCGATTGTACCAGTTGACAGAGATGCCAGAAACTGCGGCCGCGGTCTCGTCGAAGGTGACGTACAGGAGTTGGTTGCGCGTCACGGCTACTGTCCCGACGATGACGGCGAACAGCACCAGGAGGATTGCTGCGCTTTGCGGTGACACCGTCGAGAGGTTGCCAAAGAGGAATTGGTTGACGCCGACGGCGAGGCCCCCTGCGTTAAGGCTGATAAGCGTCGTCCCCAACGCGAAGCCTGTCGATAAGACGATCGCCATCGAGACATCGTTATAGGCATCCGTGGCCTCAGAAATGAGCTCGATGAATAGCGCGGCAATCATCGCCACAACGACGGCGGTGAGGTAGGGCGAGACCCCCAGGTCGATGACGGCGTTCAGGAATAGTCCAATGGCGACTCCGGCAAATCCGGTGTGGGCCAGCGCATCGCCGATGAGTGCAAGTTGTCGGTGGACGAGAAACGTCCCGATAAGCGGCGCCATCACGCCGACGCAGAGTCCGACGAGCAGCGCCCGGTGCATAAACCGGTAGCGCGGGTTCAGCATCTCGAGACCCGTGAAATAGTACACCCAGTCCATCAACCAGTACCACTGCTCCAAGAACCACAGAAGGACACCGAAGATCAGGTCGCCGATGGCGCCGAGTCCGCCCTGCAGCGGGACGACTAGCGATAGGTCCACACCCACGGCGAGGACACTTGGCAGAAGAGTGGCTGGGACGCCCACGCTCATCTGTTTGCCCCCGTGAGAAACCCTGCCTCGGTCCCAAACGCCCGAGCCAGCGCGTCGCTGTCGACGAATTCGCCGGTCGGGCCGTCGAAGTAGACCTCGCGATTCAGGCAGACAGCGCGGTCGGCGTGCTCGACAATCGCTCCGAGATCGTGCTCGATAAGGAGGACAGTGATACCCTCCGCGTTGAGCGTCGCCAGTAACTCGTAGAAGGCGTCGACCGACTCGGCGTCGACGCCGACAGTCGGCTCATCAAGTACGAGCAGCTCGGCCTCGCTTGCCAGTGCCCGTGCGATGAATGCGCGCTGGCGTTGGCCACCCGACAGCTGTGTGACGCGCCGGTCAGCGAATGCACTCATCCCGACGGTCGTGAGCGCGTCGTCGACGATGGTCCAGTCCTCACTCGACAGGCGTCCAAACCCGATGTGTGGGAACCGACCCATCTTCACTACCTCGCGGACAGTGATCGGCATTTCCTTCGCGGCGTTAGCCTGCTGGGCGACGTAGCCGATTCGCTCCCCGTCGTCGAACCGGTTAGCATGTTCGCCGAACAGATGTGCCGTCCCAGTGTCTGGCTCGAGCAGTCCCAACATCAGCTGCATTAGCGTCGACTTCCCGGAGCCGTTTGGCCCCACAATGGCAACGTACTCACCCGGGTAGATTTCTAGTGAGATATCTTCGACCACGGGCGTCGCTGTATAGCCGAAGGTAACGTCCGTGAGGTCGACAACTGGATTGCTCGACGGTGTATCCGTATCCGTCTCGGTAGTCGCCCGCTCGTCTGTATCAGCTGCCGTTACGGAATCGGTATCCTGTGTACTCATATTGGTTCGAAGTTTCGCCACTGCTCGATCCACCCCTCCCGCGGAGTGGCGTCCGCAGGTGTCTTGTTCCCGAGGACGATCTCAAACGTGGGCATGTTGATGTTGTACGCTATCTCCTCGTAGCCCCAGTTCTCCTCGACCCACTCCTCGCGGACGCCGGCGTATGGTGTCACGGGGAAGTACGCCTCGACATTCGTCTCGCGGACGAGCTGCTGGGCCGGGCGCTGGGACTCAAAGATACCGTTGGCGATATACCGAATATCGTTCTCGCGGATGACCGTCGCCGCCTCCTGAATGTCGGCGGGCTTGACGTCGCCGCTCGCCGCGAGGTTCGTCACTAACGGTCGCATCCGTACGCCGTAGCGCACGCCAATGTATTGGAACGCGTTGTGCGCGGCCAGCTGGACGATGTCGCGTTGAGCTCGGTCGAAGATTGCCTGATAGTCCGCGTCTATGCTGGCAAGAACCTCGGACTTGTACGTCTCGGCATTTTCACGAAAGGTCTCAGCATGCTCCGGAACGATCTCAGCGAACCCGGTCGCGATGTTGTCGACAGACGCCTTTGCGCGCCGAGGATCCAGCCAAAAGTGTGGATCCTGGCCGCGCTGAGCGCCGACACCTTCCTCCTCGCGGTCAAGGGACGTGGCTAAGTCTACCAGCTCGATGCCTTGCCGGGCGTTAATTAGGGCTGTGTCCACGTCGTCACCCTTGATTGTCCGGATGGCGCGGTCGGCCCAGGGCTGGAAGTCCTCCCCGACGTGGATGAACGCGTCCGCCTCAATGATGCGCTGTGTGATACTGGCATTGGGCTCCCAACCGTGGCCGTGCAACCCCGTTGGCACGAGATTTTCCACCGTCAGTGGGGTTCCATCAGCGATCTGCCGGCCGAAGTCGAAGAAACTGAAGAACGAGGCCACGACGACCGGATCGTCGCTTCCCTCGTCACTATCACTTCCAGCCTGTATCGGTGCGCTCGGCAGCGCCGTGCACCCAGCCAACCCCCCCAGCACCGCTGCACCGCCAGCGCGTAGCGCGTCTCGTCGCGTCATCGTTCGTTTGGGCTCTCTCTCGTATGGCATTATATCTAAACTCTCAATTAGACTCGTCTAATCTATGGTTTTCTCTACCCTCATGTATAGGTTTCGGTCGTAGCAATAGCGCCGGGCAGGATGGACGCGACTGTTCGGCCGGATCTGTGGGTCGTGTCCCGTGCATCTCTTGTATCTGTATACCTGATACAGATACGCTATTCAGGTGCGGCTCGTAACTGCCAAAGTGTGAGCTGAGAGTTCGAGGGCGGAGCTCGTTAGAAGATACTATTCCTTTCGTCGCCCACGCAGACACCGCGCGTAGTCAGCACCAACGCAAACGCTCCGTGAACGGACTCACAGCTACCGATGACAGTGCGAATCGATTGCCCTGAAAGCGGTCAAGAATCGAAGCTAGGGTGACTCAGGAAAATCTGCGGACTCGTAGAGGGGGAACATCACCTGATACCGTGCGATGTCGATGTCCCGTACCTTGTATGCTTCTCTCAGGCTAGCATGAATGTCTGACTCGAATAGCGCATCTGCAGACGCCGCGGACTCGAAAACGTAGATCCCACCGACCCGTCCATTCTTCTCATCGCGGAGATAGAACTTCTGGAGCAACCCATCCATCGCACGATACCGCTCGGCGCGTTCTCGGAACAGCGAGTCGATCTCGTCAACCGCCAACGCTGATTCGTACGTGATGAATACGATTTCCATGGGAATCTTCTCTTAAGAAAGTGTCTCCGAGACGGTCACGACTGGACTGGGACGTCACTCGGCGGTGAGACGATTCCGAGTTGGGCCAGCATGCCAAGCGTATCCGGCTGCACCCATCGTTCGACGATCTTCCCGTCGTCGATGCGCGTAAAGACCATGTTCTGGACCTCGAAGCAGAGTCGGCGCTACCAGCTAGTATCTACTTGGGAATTGCAATCGTCTGTCTGTTCACCGGTGTCTTCGTGACGCTCTGTGCACCATACATGGCTTGGATCAGCGGGATTCTGTGGCCGCGGTTGCCTAACAGTCCGTTCGAGAGAGAGAGAGAGAGAGTGAGTAACCAAGTCTCAAGGGATTGCTCCGTTAAACGTACACAAACCAGGTCTACGCCAATATTAATCGCTGTAGAGGCTATTTTGATGCGATACAATAGTGAACAGAGACCCAGTAGTTATACCTCTTGTACTATTTTTAGATGTGTGCTTCGTCGTGATCTACTCCAGACTAGTGCCGCAATTGGCATCACTGGCATTGCGGGCTGTATCGGCCAGAGTAACACCTCTGACTTTACCGAAGGATTCGAAGACGGTCTCAGTGAGTGGGATACTCGTGCGACAATCGGTCCGGAAGTAGACCTCGCGGATTTCGAGTGGGAGGTAGACATCTCCGGGGCAGAATCGGCCGAGGGCAACCGCTCGCTTCGAGTATGGAACGAGGGCGATTACGACGACGGCGTGACTTGGGGAGCCCATCCGATCGCTGTTGAACCCGGACAGGCATACCAGATCAAGGCGACAGGGCAATTCTGGAGCGAGTCGGAATCGTTCAACACGATCCGTCATGCAGTAATGCGACTCGGTCCGGAACCCGCGGAAGTCGAAGAAGACTTCCCACAACTTGGCGTGAATTCAACCGAATTCGGAGAAACACCGTTTGGCGGGCTTCGAGAACCGCTCTGGTTGTCGGATGGCTGGCGAGAATACAGTTTTGAGTGGACAACTCCGGAACTATCGACTGACACACTATATTTTGCTGTCGGAACCGCCGTTATCTGGGAAGCCGACGCGACCCACTATATCGACGACCTGTCAGTCACCATCGAACCACGATGAGGCACTCGTGAATCGAATCAATGACGAGTGGAAACGAGAAAGCATCTACCGATGCGGCGCCCTGAAGGCGCTTCCGGATAAGATTCCTGTTTCCCAAGTGTGAAATCCACAGCATACCGGGGGCCACTCTGCCAATCAACTGTTCAATGCATCCGTAACTTATTTGCCCCCCTTCGAGGCAAAGACACCAGAAGAGAACGGCGGTCCGTTACACAAAAGCAAGGAGAAAGCTCACGACTTCAGTCGTTGGTGGCTGTCAAGAATATTAGTCGCACGAAGCGATTCGACATCGTAACGGACGACTGTTCTTGTTTGTACCACCCGCTCCATCGCTAAGCACGGGACTTCTGGCTTGCATCGTCTCGCGGATGAACGTCGCTTCGCGGATGTCAATACACTCCAACACTCACCATCTCCTGTTTGAAATCACAGCTATTCGGTTTGAAGCTTGCTGCTTTGGAGAGTAGCCCTGACAGGCAGTTCTGCTGAGGTAAGGATGATTTCCTCCCCATCTGTTGTTCTATACCCGACAAATACCTCGGCAATCTCATCGGATTCTTGAATGTTGAGCGAGAAATCGGTTGGAGAGGTCTGATCTTCCATCAACCACAGGCACAGGGCCCACTTTGTTTGTTAACCATTCTTTTATTGCTTATAGGATAGTACTGATTGGTTATCAACTATATGTGAGCAGGGTTATAGGACAGCTAATAATACGGACTGACGTAGCAAGAATGAGCGCACAGAACCCATTACGGGACCAGACTACTGGGATTAAACTCAAGGAGCTCGACGATGGGCGGTACGCAGTAGATCTGGAACGCTATTCGGACCAGCCACTCAGTACACTAATTATTTGTTCCGTCGCGGCTGCCGTTGGTAAGGACCCGGTCACTCTCACTCCGCTTCGTAATACCATCAATCCCGAAGCACTTGAGGCGGTTGCTGAGTCAGCCACTGATGGCATTCTTTCGTTTAATTACAGTGGCTGCCGGGTCTCGGTCAAGTGTGGCAGCAATATCTACATTCAGCCCGAATCTGATGCTACCACTACCTAACCGCTCGGAAAGACATCGATTCGCTTGCAGAAGCCCACGAAGTATGGGAGCTACTTGGGGAGGAATATGAACTCCTCGAACCGCCGGTGTAGCGTATTAATTTTGCCTCTCTAAGGATACAATAACTACCAGAGGCACCACATTAGTCGTTAGCGGCAACCTGTTTGTCCCACTCGATACGTGCGGCTTCGTTCAGGACTGTCTCAAGGCCATCTTTGTCGACGAGCTCGACGGTTCCCCGATCCTGGGAACGCGAGTCGCTAATAGAGTCGTATTCTCACTCCCTGTAACGGTGACTGGACGGAGAGCGTCGAGGCAGTGGGCCCGTCCGGGGACTGGTTCACGGCACCGATCTCACGACACGCCACTCCCGTCGGTTCGCTCAGTGGCGAACTCTAATCAGCGCTTGGCGACGCTAATCGCCCGATACGTGTTCTAGCGGTTCGAGCGCTCGACGAACCTCGTCTTGACTTTGGCTTGGCGACAGTTCGCGAAGAAAGAGGTGAGTCATTCAACCCAAACCGTTTTCGGATTGGTGAACTCTCGAATACCGTGATCGGAGAGTTCCGACCCGTATCCCGACTGCTCGATACCGCCAAAAGGGAGTCGCGGATCGGACTGTACAATCTGATTAACGAAGACATTCCCAGATTCGATTTTGGAGACGAGATTTTCACCGCGGTCGGTATCTCCGGTCCAGACGCTCGCCCCAAGACCGTACTGAGAGTCGTTCGCGACGCTGACCGCCGTCTCCTCGTCGGAGACGGAGGTGACAGTTGCGACCGGTCCGAAAAGCTCTTCCTCAGCAGCTGGACACCCATCTGGAACAGCAGTCAATACTGTTGGCGGATAGAAGTATCCTGTTCGGGAGAGCGGTTCGCCACCCGTAACGATAGTAGCACCGGCATCAACGGAAGCTTGGACTTGCTCATCAAGTTGTTCGAGTAGGTCGGCTCTGGCTAAGGGGCCGATGTCCGTCGCTTCGTCGGCAGGATCGCCGACGGTAAGCGATTTCATCTCCCGCGTGAACGCGCTGAGAAACTCGTCGGCAATTCCATCGTGGACGACGATTCGTTTAGCGGAGATGCACGACTGTCCAGCGTTCAGTGTGCGGGCCGACGCAGCACGCTCGGCGACCGTTTCGATCGGCGCATCGTCGAGGACAATGAACGGGTCGCTTCCGCCGAGTTCGAGGACGGTCTTTTTGAGGGCCTCGCCACTTTCGGCGGCCACCGCCCGCCCGGCGCGAGTGCTTCCGGTGAGCGTAACCGCCGCAATCCGGTCGTCTCTGATAACGTTCGCGACTCGGTCATCGGGAATCTGTAGCCGCCACTGACTATCGACCGCGCAGCGGCCGATGACATCGTCGACCGGCTACACGCGACGTTCGAGCGAGTCGAGGCGACGCTGTCGAACTGAGCGGCACCTCCGGTTAGTGAATCGAGCGCGCCTCGTCGTCCCAATATCGCTCCCTGATTTTGCTTCGGTCGATCTTACCGAGATTAGTCGTCGGGAGCGACTCGATGATCTCATAGGACTTCGGTTTCTTGTACGGCGCCAACCGCTCGTCGGCCACTGTCTCGACACTCTCGCGGTCGATCGTCGTTTCCGCTGGCACCAGCACGGCATGGACGGCCTCGCCCCACTCCTCGTCTGGAACACCGACGACGATAGCCTCTGCGACGTCTGGATGCTCCCGCAGGACCTGTTCGACGGACCGGCCGTAGACGTTCATGCCGCCGGTGACGATGACGTCACTACTCCGATCGACTAATGTGAGGTAGCCCGCGTCGTCGAGTCTGCCAATATCACCGGTATACACCCAGCCATCGCGACGGGTCTCGGCTGTCGTCTCAGGCCGACCAAAGTACTCCTCGAACGCGTACGGCGCGGCGACGGCAATCTCTCCAGTTTCGCCGGGCGGGAGCGGGTCATCCGTGTCCGCGTCGCGGACCTCGACAGTCGCTCGGAGGCAAGGCGTCCCGGCGGACTGCAGACGGGCGAGGTCGCCTGCCTCAGCAGCCTGGGCATGTTCTGCCGGCGGAAACGTCGTGATGAGGTTCGGGACTTCTGTCTGTCCGTAGAACTGGTGAAAGACAGGCCCAATTCGCTCGATACCCTCTTTGAGCCGGTCGGTCCGCATTGGCGCGGCACCGTAGATAATTCGGGTGAGCGATGAGTGGTTGACGGCCGCGAGGCTATCTGCGTCGAGCAAGCGATAGATCATCGTCGGGACGAGAAATGTCCACGTCACGCCGGCGTGCTCGATAATCTCGGCCGCTTCGTCCGGATCGAACTGGTCCCGGATCAGCACTTTGCCACCCCCGAGAAGCGCCGCCAGACAGAACGTTCCGGCCGAGTGCGACAGTGGTGTCGTCAACAGCCCGACATCGTCTCCCGCGAATCCGAACTCGAGCAGATGCGCCTGGAGATTCTCCACGAGGCATCGATGGGTGTATAGAACCCCCTTCGGTTCGCCCGTTGTCCCGCCGGTGTAGAAGTGGCCGGCGATGGCTTCCGGGGAGGGAGAGGGACGATCGAACTCGCCGTCGTGACTGTCAAGGAGGGTTTCGTATCGGTGGACATCGATGCCGTCCATTGAGATCGAGTCATCGCCGTCGGCACCGACAACAATCACCGTTGGAGCGAGTCGACCGCCGATGAGACGGCGTTGAGCGCTTCAAGTCGCGCCGCGTCACAGACGACCGTCTCCGCCTGGGAGTCAGAAAGGAGATACCGTAACTCGTCGACGCTGTGCTGTGGATTGAGCGGAAGACGGGTGCCGCCGGCCCGTAAGATACCGATGTCGACGACCGGCACGTTCGCCGCATTCTCGAGGAGAACGCCAACCCGATCTTCGAGCCCGATACCGAGCGACGCTAGTGCGCTGGCCATCCGCTCCGACCGCTCGTCAATGGTTCCGTATGTTAGTGATTGGGTCCCGTCTTGGAGCGCGGGGCGGTCGGCGTACTTCCGTAGAGCCTGATCGAACAGGCTGGGGAGCGTCTCCGGGTACGGCGAACTCATACAGACGCTGGGCCGGCCACTATGAAAAATGTTGTAGGAGAGTGCCCACTCGCACGATTCGGTTATCGCTACGCTCGTGATCTTGCCTTGAGCAGTCCTCAAACCCTTTCTGGAGACGGTCCGTCACACCCGTTGTGAGCCGGGAATCGGAACTGGTCGCTCCGTTCATGTGACGACCACTCACTCCACGCCTGCACAACTGGGGTCGCACCCAGTTGCTGCACTCTATGACAGCACGAACGGGCAAATTTGGGGACAAATTATTTTTGTGACCACGCCGAATCTGCGTCTATGTCCCACGAGGTGGAAGACGAAACGACGGTGAATGAGAGTTTCTCGGTTACCGTCCCGGCAGCGATCCGACGAGAGGCGGGTGTCGAAGCAGGCGACAAACTCCGGTGGCACGTCGACGAAGACGGGCAACTCTCAGTCACACTCGTGAAACAACAGTATGGTGCGTTCTCGGAGTTGGAGCCAGTCGATATCGGCGAACCAACTGACGCGGCCGACGATCACGATCTCATTGCGGGCGACTACTGATGGCCGTCGTCGTTGTCGATGCGAATATTCTCATCGCAGCACGTCTCACTCGCGACCAAAACCACGAGCGTGGAGCGGCGATCGCACAGGCTATCGACCAAGGCACACTCCCGACGGCGTACGTCCTCAGTGATGTACTCGAAGAGACACTCAACTACCTCCAGGCAAGAGCTGGACACGACATCGCGACTGAAACGCTCGATGCACTCATCGAGAGCAGTGGGTTCTCGCTGCAGCAGACGCCGAAGGTTGACTTCGACGCCGGCCGATCGTTATTTCGACGATACGAGTCACTCTCCCTGACCGATGCAATCATCGTCGCAGCGATGCAGCGAGAAGAGATCGACTATCTCTACAGCTTCGATGACGGATTCGATAGTGTCGCTGCGATCACTCGTCTCACGACGCCCGACAATCCGTTTGAAGAGTAACCGAAACCCGCTGTGGCGATCGTACGACGCTTGTCTATTCGTTGAGGGTCTCGATACGGCTTCTCGTTTGTGCCGAGATGTCTTGGATAGACATCTTCGGCTGGAAAGGATGTCACACCCGTTATGAACAGTAGATCGGGACTGGTCGCTCCATTCGTGTTACGAACACTCTTCACTTCTGAAAAAGAGTGGGTCGCTCCCGGCACCTGCAGCTACCAGACAAAAGGTGTTAGAGGCGGCCCTAACTTGGTCAACCAGTCGGAGCTGATTTTGGATTACCGCGTGTCGAACGAGTCAACCACATCGCTCGTCGAGTAGGTCTCCACGAGCGTCTGTTCGTCGAAATCAGCGTCATCGCTCCAGATGGCTGCATCGCTCGCGAGTGCACACGCGAGATAGAGCACATCGTCAGGATCGGTCTCACCGAGTTCTGCTTCTGCTCTCTCGATAACCGGATAAAAATCGTCGGCTGGAACGACCTCGATGTACTGGAACAAGAGATCGAGAAACTGCGTGACTCGCTCTGGTTCCATCCCGGATTTCTCGACGATCAGGTCTTCGTAGGTCTCGACTTCTTCGTGGACGAATGCAGGAGTCAACAGATCCGGATCCAGGGTAACGATTAGCGCTCGCGTTTTCGAATCCGCGATGAGCGCGGAGATATCGACGTTGGCATCGATGACCAGCTTCATTCGTCGAGTCTACACCGATTCCTCGTCGACACGCTGGCGTCCACGCTTGTTGATTTTATCGGCGATTTCCTGCACGTCATTCTCGGTGAGTTCGCTTTCCCCGGTGAGTTCGTCCATCACTTCGAGCGCTTCGATTTTCTCTTGGATGGCTTGTCGCGTGACTTCACTCCAGTTGATTTCCGGGTGGTTCTCCATTCGCGCTTTGAGGTCGTCGTCCACATTGACTGTAATACTGGGCATACAGTAATCTATGCTGGCACAGAATACTGTGTCTTTCGTTGCGCCTCACTGATTAGCTCTGGGTGCTTCTGCCTGAACGGTCGATTTATTTAGCCACCGTACGGGAGCCGGCAGATTGCATGATTCCTCTTTCACAGAATGGGAGCGCCTGTGACAGTGCCACGACCCACCGAGAGACGAACGAGACCCTCTCGCAGATGACCTTCTCGGCCTTCCACGGGTCGGAACCCTCTGCCAGCAACAGCAGCACTTAGCTGGTATTCTGATGCTGGGAAGCCGCACCGTTCACGGTGCGGAGGATGTCACATGCGGATTCAATATCATTGCTTTCAGTATTTTCGTCGTTTTCAAATCTAACGCTCTTCACGGTGGGCGACGTAGATTCACTCAACGATGTCTATCGATCGAGACACATTCGAGAACACGAGCGAGGATGAACTCGCGGACCTCTCCGTCCCCGATCAAGTCCTCGGATTTCTCGTTGCCAACGAAGATCGGGCGTTCAAGGCCCGTGAGATCGCCTCTCAGATCGATGTTGACGAGGGCGCGGTCAGCACCGCACTCTCGCGATTGAAGGATCGCGACCTCGTCGAACACAAAGCGATGTACTGGGCGATAACCGATGACACCGATCGACTCGACGGGTATAGTGGCTACGAGCGGGCGACGGCTCTATTCAACGAGCAGTTCGGTACGGAAGACAAAGAATCGTGGCGCGACCACGCCGCCAGCGAGCCACATCCGAGCGAGGAAACCGAATAGTGACCGAGGCGGAAGCGCCACCAATTTTCGAGCGAGGAGATGTCGTCTACGCGATGTGCGGTTTCAGGGGCGGGAGGAAGTCGATGAGATCGAGCGGCGACAGCCTCGGTGTCAGGGCGCTTCGAGCAACGAGCGAGCTCGCTGCACGTAGCTGTTCGCGCCCCAGCTACGGGCGTCGCTAATCTCATCGAGGAGCAGCCACGCATCGGCCGCTGATAGGTGGTCAGTTCGAACGAGAACTGAGAGCAGTGTCGGTGTCATCACGAGCCGGGTATCAGCGAGTGAGGCGTGAATCAAGCCAAGCTGATTGAATTCGTCACAGAGGAAGAGTGCAGCCTCACGTTCGTTCGCGAGTGTGACCGCCGCGTTTTCACCGTCATCGAGCGGAAACTCGGCATCAAGGTCGACCGACTGTGTCGTGAATGACTCCGCTTGGTCGAGTACGGCGGACGCGGCGTGCCCATGGACGTCATCGTAGGAGGCAATCTCCCGGAGTTCATCGATGACCACCGTTGGGACGACGACCTCGTACTTGGAGAGACAAAGTGTGAGTGGATCGGGGTCGTTGTCAGTAACGATCCCGAGACTCACGAGGGCGGAGGCGTCTGCGATAAGCCGCGACATCTATGCGTCAGCGACTTCGTCGATGAAGTCCTCGTCCAACTGCTGTTTCAACACTCGGAGGTTTGCCGCCTCTTCGGCGCCGACGAGCGCTTTGAGCTGCTCGAAGGTGATCTCATCGTCGTAATAGGCGGCAGCAATCTCCTGGGTGCGTGCGTCGTCGTGAGCGGCGTCTTGGAGGTACTCCCGAAGTGCGGTCACGAGGACGTCTGTTCGGTCTTCCCCAAGGACTGCGGCCAGTGCGTCGGCTCGGTCGATGAGTCGATTTGGGGCCCGAAACTGCACGCGCTTCTTATCGGTGCCCATGATGTGTCCATTGTAAGCCAACGCACGTAGCCGTTTTCGTGTGTACGATGTGAGTGTCACTCGGCCGAGCAGCACTCGTCCACACCTCAACAGGATGTTTGACGATGTGGCTGGGTCGGCACAGTCCCATGCGGAAGTCTCCCTGCAGTTCAACGGGTGTGCGGTGACTGTGACTGCGGAATCGGTCCAGGTTCGGCGGTGTGAGTAATGGTGAGGGCTGGTTTGTGAGCTTGTGTTTGGACCGAGTGGCCTGACCTACCTGCTATCTTAGCGAGGTGAGCGATGAGAAGGCAGACGTGATCAGCTTACTCTTCAGTAATTCAGCCATTGCGCGCTCAGGTTAGGTAGCCGAACTGTCGCAGATGGTCCGTCGTGTCAGTATCGCGCTCTTGGTCCGGTGGCGAAAGCGTCGGTTCGAAGGTCTACTCATCGGTTGCTGTCGTCTCCGCCTACGGCACCTGCCTGACCTCGGGTTGGGACGGCGTATCGATACATGTACATCCCTCATTCGTCGTAAGCGTTCCCCTAGTCCGCGTTTAGGACGACCCAGGCCCGGCGAGCCGTTCTGGTCGAAGTCCTAGACGAGAGCACCGATTCGAACACCTTCTGCTCTGCTTTCCGAAGGTGCTGGTGGAACGTCGGCGGCGAAACATCGAGTAACGAAGCGACTTCTTCGCCTGAGGTCTCACGAGGCCACTGGAAAAAGCCAGTATGGAAGGCGGTTTCCAGCGCGGACCGCTGTCGTGCGGTCAGGTCGGACATCAATTCGGGAGCCGTGGGTTCGCCATGACCATGGAGCGATCGTTGGTGGCGCTTCAGCAGATTCGCATTGGGATACACCTCCTGTATCTGATCGATTACTTCCCGAACGTCCCCGCTCGGCGGAAGGTGGACCGTCAGGCGATAATCGCCCCCTTCGATGACGGCCTCGGGAATGGAACCGCCCAGCGAGGCAATGACAGACAGAATCGGGGGTTCAGAGACCCGAAGTTCGAACACAACCTCATCACCATCGTCGCGGAAGGTGACACTTTCGTAAAAGGGAATTCCCTCGACTATCTTTTCCACGGTATCAATACCTGCCGGCGTCGTCCGCCCGAAGAGGAGGTAGTCATCGTTGGCAATCGGAACCGTCTGTTCAAGGTAGATCGGTTCTGTCTCACGACCGTCAATGCCCAGTGACTCGAAAACGTTCTCGATCTGGAATTGTAGTTCGACGACTTCATCGCTCAACAGCGCGCGTTTCCGCTCGACGGCGGCGATTGCGTGGCCAACGATTTCACCGAGTTGCACGATCACGTTACACTCGTGTCCTCTGAACGCGTTTGGGCGCTCGGCGTAGACGTTCAACACCCCGTAGGTAGTGTTCTCGTGGACGATCGGGATCGCAGCCGACGACCGGAAGCCATACTCTTCAGCGGTGCTGCGCCAGGGATCGTAGCGGTCGTCAGCTGAGAGTTCGTGCAACGTCTGCACCTCGCCGGTGTGGAACGCTCGTCCCGTCGGACCCTTGCTCCGGTCATCGTCCGGGTCGATGGTGATAGTGATGTCGTCGAGATACCCTTCGACACCCGCCTCGGCCCGGAGGTCCACGGTCTCCGTAGTGGCATCGACGTCGCCGATCCAGGCGAACGAGTACGAATCAGCGGCAGCGAGGCGCTCGCAGACGATCGTTTCGATTTCCTCGCGTGTTGACTGGTCGATGACTGCGTCGGTAATCCCCTGGACGACCTGGTTGATGTTGTTCAGTGCGGCGAGTTCCTCACGCTGACGGAGAAGTTCCCGTTCGTGGCCGTGACTCTCGATAGCACCTGCGAGGATGTTGGAAATTGACTGGACGAAGTTGATGTCGTGGTCTGAGAATCGCGTACACTCGGTGTCGTGGGTTCCCAGGATGCCCCACGGATCATCATGGGGGCCAATGATTGTGCTGATCCCGCTGTGGACGTCATGGTTCGTAAGCAGATCCGGTCCGCTGAAGCGCGTCTCCGTGTCGAGGTCCTCGGTACTGACGGGTGCCTTAGATGCCAGCGTATACGCCGCCTGCGAATCAGCCTCGGCGGATGAGACGGTCGCCTCGCCGACGATACCGTCATCCCAGCCAACGCCCTGACGGAGCAGGAGTTCCTCTGCATCGGCGTCGAGGTCCAGGACTTTACAGTAGTCGTTATCGAGCGTTTCCGCGACGAGCTCGGCGGCCTCCGCCATCAGTTCGTCGAGGTCTCGGTCTGCCAAGGCGCGCTGCCCCAGGTTAGTGACGACTTCCTGTTGGCGGACACGGGTCTCGAGTTCCCGTTCGCGTGTTTTCAATTCCGTGATGTCCTGGGACATTGCCGTAGCGGCAAAGATATCGCCATCGTCGTCGCGGACGGGAACGAAGTGAAACTGGTAGATCCTCCCGTCGATTACATCCCTGAACTCGGAGCTTTGACCACTAAGTGCGTCCTCATATCGTGGGATGACGACATCTGCGATTTGGGATGGGAGGACATCACGAGCGAGTGACCCCTCGAGATCCGCTCTCGTCACGTTTGTCGCTCCCTCTGGCGTCCCCGCGAACGTAGTATACCGGAGGTTCTCGTCGACAAGGGCGACGGCCCCAGCAGGGAAGTTCTCGATAAGCGTCTCGAAGTGGCGCCTGTATTCCTCGAGTTGCCGCTCACGTTTCTTCCGATCGGTAATGTCTCGGACAACGCCAGCGGTTCCCTCGAACTCGCCATCGGACGGAAGTTCTGCATAACGGCTCTCAACTGTGAGCCGTTCACCGGTCGCCGTCTCGATTTCGAGTTCGACGCTTCCCGTGTCGTCCTCGCTATCGAGGAGTGCTTTGCGTCGTTGCTCTCCGACCGCGAGTGCTTCTTCGTCGACTACCGCAGTAATATGACTGCCAAGCAGTTCCTCGCGATCGTAGCCGACCAGCTCCGTGTATCCCTCGTTCACCGCCGTAAATCGGTAGTTCTCGTCGACTGCGTAGACGCCATCGGCCACCGTCTCCACAATCGTCTCGTACTCTTCGAGTTGGCGTTCTCGCTCCTTGCGTCTGGTCACATCGCGGAAGTAGACCGACAGACCATCCTCGGAAGGATACACATGACTTTCAAACCAAGCTCCGATGGGGTCGTAGAACTCCTCAAAGGAGAGAGACTGCTGGGTTTCGAGGGCCTCCTCGAAGGCGTCTACCACTTTCGACCCCGGTTCGAGCGCCTCCCAGATGTACGTGCCTAGAAGTTCGGCCGGCGACCGCTTCAAGAACTCGCCCGCCCGCTCGTTGACGTACGTGAACCGGAGGTCGTCATCAAGCGCGACAAACCCGTCGTCGACACGCTCGAAAATGGTTTCGAGCTCACTTTCGAGATCGTCACGCTGGCGTTCGAGACGCTGGGCCTGTGATTTGAGCCGTGTAATGTCCTCGCCAGTGACGATTACGCGTTCGATTACTCCGTTATCATCGAATACCGGTGCCGCGTTCACTGACAGCCACCGATGCCCGCCGTCCGGGAGTTCGACCTTCGCTTCCCAGTCGAATACGGCTTCGCCAGTCTCTAACGTCCGAGCGGCAGGATGCTCGTCGGGTGACACGAGGTTCCCATCTACGTCGTATACCGTCCGATCGCTACGTGAATAGGACTCCGTTTGATTGTCTGGTATCTCAAGGACATCCTTCGCACGTTCGTTTATTCGGACGTGATTTCCGTCACTGTCGAGGACCATGATACCCACTGGACTCATGTTGACAATCCGGTCGGTGAGATCTCGTTCACGTCGCAGCTGTCGTTCCCGTTCCCGACGGCTAGTCATGTCGCGGGTAACCTTCGCGTATCCATCGAGGGTCCCGTCGTCATCTCGGATTGCCGTGATAGTGACATTTGCCCAGAACCGAGAGCCGTCGGCGCGCATACGCCACCCCTCGTCTTCGATCCACCCCTTTTCGGCTGCTTTCGCTAGGTTCTCAGCCGGAACACCCGCAGTGCAGTCCACATTGGTGTAGAACGTCGAGATGTGCTCGCCGATGATATCCTCGGCATCGTACCCCTTGATACGCGCCGCGCCGGGATTCCACGTCTGAACGTGGCCATCGGGGTCAAGCAGGAAAATGGCATACTCCTCAACCGCATTGACGAGGGACGCCAATTGTTTGCGGTCGGTCCGGTGGGCGCTCTCCTCTCGTTTTCGGTCAGTCACGTCGTAATATAGTTCGACCCGGCCGCCAGTGTACGCACCCGAGTCGATGGGCGTACTCCGGTGTTCGAGCCATCGCTCCTCGCGTCCGTCGCCAGGAGTCACGTGACACTCGAAGCGTTCGGTGTCCGTGTTGTCTTCATATGTCGCCAGGACGGTATCGACAAACGACTCCGAGTTCTCGATAACTGGTGCGATGGACTCGTCGACGAGTGTCCGCTTAGCTTGGCCGAGCACCCACTCACGTTCGATGCCAAAATACCGCTCGGCGGCCTCGTTGATCCACGCTACCTCGAACTCCGAATCAAGGATGAATATACCGACGTCGGCGGTGTCGAGTACGTTGCTAGCTAGGGACCCGGTTGTTGCCTCCCAGTCGGGTGTAGCGGAGTCAGAGTGCTCACGTGGTCGCCACCACACGCGCCCATTCCCACCCACTTTCTTGGTATCGAGTCGGTCTGCATCGACGAGGCGCTCTAATCGTTCGTATGTGCTTCGTCGGCCAAGGTCGAGGCGGTCCGCTACCTCAGTCGTCGTCCATGGGACGCCGGCTTCCTCGAAGAGCACGAGTGTTTCCCGAAGTGCATCCGTTAACGGGCTATTGGCCATTACAGTATACTCACGGCCGACCAGTATCAACACTCCGCTGTTGGAGGGTGCCCTGTGCAATAGAAGAGGATAGGTTTTCTATATATTTCCGAATATGAGAGGTCGGAAATGAAACTGACGGGATACAGCATATTCTCGGACGGTGCCTAATCACGTAGAGTATGATGTTACGGGCGATGGGGTCTGAATAGCAGTTACGCCGGCGGGCGCCGGTTGGATGAGAGAGCACAACTATGAGCCAGTCCACACCACAGGGAACGAGCGCGTACCCGGCACTCGAGCAGTTGAGTAACAGTGAGTACTACGAAATACTCTCGTCAGACCGACGAAGAACGACGCTCAAGGTACTCACGGAACAGACTACCCCGGTTGAACTCGAGGCGCTGGCGGCGGCTGTCGCCACTCGAGAAAACGATACGGACACAGCCACTGAAGAGCGCATCAAGCAGGTTGCAGTCACACTTCATCACCTTCACCTTCCAAAGATGGATGATTTCGGTGTGGTGGAGTACGATGCCAACACAAACCGTGTCGAGTCTTGTCCGTGAAGTCGCGCCTGATCGGATACTACCCCTCGCTTGAGTCGTTATTTTGACAGCGAGGAGTGATCTCTTTTTCTCTTAGAGACCGTTTGAGAGGAACCAAGAGATCCGCAATGAAGACATCTACTGTATCCGGCACGTTTCCCCAGCTCGGCGGTCAACGGGGTCGCCACATCGTCCTTGGTGAAAAACACGCCGCATCCATCTCTCTGTTCCGTCGCGAACTCTGGCCACTGCTTCGCAACGCTGATCGCCTGGTACGTGTACTGGCGGTTCAACCGTCGACGAACGGGGTTTTGACTTTGCTTGGCTATCACTCCCTGTATCGGTGACCGGACGACGAGCGTCGAGACAGCGGGCCCGTCCGGGGACTGGTTCGCGGCACCAATCTCACGACTAACCGCGTCCTCGTGGGACCCAAGTGTCTACGGCAGCTCCATTCAGTACGATTCTCGTATCACGCTGCGTCCTTCATCGTCGCTCACGGTAACCTCGTCACCCGTGTTCTTCCAAACCGCACGTTTGGCCCCCCAGTGAAGTCGGTCGTCGCTGTCGTCGCCGGACCCTGTATAGAGCGTTACCGTTTTCCGAGACCCTAAGTGGAACTCTTCGGGGAACTGGTAGGTGTGACCGTCCTCGTTCTGGACGGTCCACCCGGTAAGGTCCAGTGCCTCGTCGCCCTCGTTCCGGAAGACGAGGTACTCGTCGTTCTTGTTCCAATGGTCGTACCCACGGGCGTCTTCGTGTATCTCGTCGACAACAAGCCCGACCGTCAAGCCGGTCTCGGGCGTCGTGCCAGTCGGTGCTGTTCCGACGGCCACCACCGAAACGTCCGCGTCTACCGCGTCGGTGATGCCCAGCTCTTCGCGTTGGACGAATCGATGGAAATAGCTCTGCTCGCCGCTCGCTTTGGTCTCCTGATAGCGAAGCGCGAGCCCCTCCCGATCGAACTTGGTAAAGAAGTCCTCCCAGGCGATCTCCTCGAGGGATGGGTCGGGTTCCGCCTCCGGAAAGTCCAGTCTGAGCACGCCCACGTCGTCCCCGGCCCCGGTATCGATAACGTGTGACGGCGTGGCGTCGCGGGCCTCGGCCCACTTGCGGATGCGGTCGTGGTCGGTGGTCGTCAGCGTCCGTCCCGGCATCACGTCGCGGCTCACGAAGCGATGGAAATAGCTCTGCTCGCCGTCGCGCTTCGCCTCTTGGTAGCGGAACGCGAGTTCTTCCCGGTCGAACTTCGCGAAGAAGTCGTCCCACTCGACCGGCTCGAGGTTCACGTCGGCCGCTGGGAAGTCAATCCGGAGGATGCCGAGGTCGCCTTCGCTGGCCGTGGCTGTGACGTGTGCGGGGGTCGCACCTCTAGCCTCAACCCACTCGCGAATTTCGTCGTGATCAGTCGTCGTTCGCGTTGCCCACGGTTGCTGGTCTGTCATGTGGCTCATCTGAAATGGTACGACGACCCCTCGTTTAGTAAGTGAGAACTTTCTCTCAGTCGCGGTAGGCAGGTTCACTACCACCAATACTGCCACCGCTGGTCAGGCTCGAATTCGATCGGTAGAGTATCCTTGTATCGACAGAGAGTTCGAGGGCGAATCGCAGTACAAAGCTCAAAAAAGACGAACAAACAGTATGGCCATTCGAGGCTGTCCGTCACACCGTTGTGAACCGCGAATCAGGACTGGTCGCTCCGTTCGTGTGACGACCACTCACTCCACGCCTGCAAGAATAGGGTCGCTCCCGGCTCCCGTAGCCACCAGACAGCAACCCTGCGAGACTCGAAGCCTCGCCGTGTACCGCGAGGCTATTTACGTTTCGTCCGTTACTGGCTCTTCGAACATTGTAAGGTAGGATTCGTAGGAGCGAGTCGAAATAGCGAAGAGGCGATTCTCGGCGAGGATGACGGGTAAGAACGGAATCTCTGTCGAGGTCCACTGAACTTGGAACGTTTCTCTATCGATGGCGACCAGACCGGATTGGTAGTCGCCAGTGGAACTGCCGTCTATTGAGCCGAACTGCGGGACGAATATCGTGTCCGAACTCACGGTCGGGCGCCCCCAGCCGTAGCTGATGAGTGGCGTTTCGTAGTAGACGTCGAAGTCGTCCGGGACGGTGGGCCGCAGCACGACTCCGCGTGACTCCTCTCGGTCACCGGTCACCAGGTCTCGTTTGTAGAGCGTCGCCCCACCCTCCTGTATGACTCTCGGAAAGAGCGACGAGACTGTTCCGATGATAACCGACCCGTCGGTGATTGCGGGCTGGCTGAAACTATTCGTTCCACGGAAGCCCAACTCGCCGCTCGGCCCGAGTTCAGAGCGCCAGCGTTCGGTGCCGTCTCCAATAGCCAGCGCGGTGACGGTGTTGCCAGACACGACGACGACCGTCTCGGACGCGGCCGCAAGGCCCTGGACAGGTGGACTATTGACGGCCCACTGCACTGTGTCGTCGGTGGTGGAGATGGCACGGACCCTATCCTCGACCGCGTAGACCAGCGTCCCGTCCGTGACCGCGAATTCGGCGACTGGCTGCTCCACAGTGTGTCGCCACTCAACCTCGCGAGAGTCTACTGAGATGGCATAGAAGGACCGTTCCTGCCCAGTTTGGACCAGCCCAAATATCATCCCGTCGACGAGAACTGGAGCCGAGGCCCCCACGGACTCGCCTTCGACGAGCGGGTCAGTTGCCCAGCGCCGCGAGCCATTCGAGGCGTCGAAGGCTTGGATCGTCACATCCTGTTCGCCATCGTCGTTCTGATTGGTCACGGCCGAGTAGATCGCCTCGGGGCCGATAGTGGGTGTCGTGTACCGACAGTTCGGTGGACTACGCGCCCAGGTCTGGCTGCCGTCGTCTACGTCGAGCGCACGGAGTGACGCGCCGCCGATGTAGACCTTGCCCCCGGCGACGGTTGGGAATTCACGAGTGGGAATCGACGCTGTCCAGCGCTCGCTGATTCCGGTTTGCGGGCCACTAGTGCCTGGATTGTAGTACGTCCGACCGGCGTCGTGACCAACTGCCGGCCAGGCATCGTCGGGGAGTGTTGCAGTCGCGGTGCGGCATGTTGGCTGAGCGGCCGCAACCTCGCTCGAGAGCAACGGGAGGGCGGCGCCTGCGCTCGCGACACTCTTCAGGATATTTCGGCGGCTCGTCTCTTTCGACATCGTATCACCTGCTACTGGTGATGATCGTTTTATTATCGCTCTAATAAGGGATTGTTCCACTGTGTTCCAGCGGATTTGTGGTAGCGCCACACCCGTTGTGAGCAGCGAACCGGGACTGGTCGCTCTGTCCGTGTGACGCCCACTCACTCCACGCCTGTACAAATGGGGTCGATCCCAGTTACTGCAGCTAGCACACAGCAGCGTCAGCGGCAGCAGGGCACGTGCCACCGCGTCCAGCAGTGTCGGTTCTGTGTCGATTCCCTTCTTAGACCGTGCTCATCACAGGGTTAGGTCGACGACTCCACAACAACGGGTGTGACGCCGTCAGTCGTTGCTTTCCGGTCGCCATTCTCCAAGAGATCCAGCCCAACGTAGCGTTGCTCGACCAGTCCTTCGGCGGTCTCTATGTCCATCACCAATAACTCCGTCTTCGCCTGGTCTCGGCCCACTTGCCGAGTCTTCTCAACGAGGTCATTACCACCAATCTCGATCAATTTCTCCCAGACACGTTTGACCGTCTGTCGGTGCGGCTCTTTGCCCAATTCAGCAGTCAGCGCGGTCTCCACGTCGGCCTTCGTGAAGAACACGCCACTCCCTCAGTCCGTTCAGTCGCGAACTCGGGCCACCGCTTGGCCACACTAATCGCCCGGTTCGTGCTCTAGCGGTTCGACCGCTCGACAACCCTCGTCTTGACCTTCGCTCGGCGGCAGTTCACGAAGACTGATTGATACTTGACCGATATGCCAACGTGAGCTTCAGCCGTTTTCACAGGGCCCACCTCGAGTGGCGCTATACGGACACAGGCTACAACGATGTTCCGCTGGTTCGGCGGTAAGCCCCGCTGAGGAAGCAATCTCGAGCCCAGCAATTCGGTCCTGTAGCTCCGTCGCAAAGTCGTCTGTCTCTAAGTCCCCACGAACTGGCTCAGACTCACAGAGTGGGTCGCTTTCGAGATCGATGTATATCAGCGTCGCTTCTTGGACTGAAATGTCGTACTCACGCTCGAGTAACCACGCGTACGTGCGTAACTGGCGTTCATATTGCAGCTTCTCATACTCGTCATCGGGCCGCGCTGCAGTTTTGTAGTCGACTAGATACCAAGTACCCTTCCGCTGATAGAGGAGGTCAATATCGCCGTCGACTCGAAGCGAAGACCCATTGACATTGAGCGTCGTCGAGACTGTGAATTCGGCGTAAACTTGATCCGGGGCATCGGTCGCCTCTCGGAACTCAGTGGTATGTGCTTCTGCATCAGCGATTATTTGCTCAATTGTCTCTCGGACAGGGTCAGTGAGTTTTCGAAGGTAGGCTTTCAACGACGACTCATCTTTGATGTATCGCTCGAGAGCTTCGTGCACCCTATTCCCCCACTGGTCTGGGCTCAAGCCGCTGGGCGTCGGTTTCTCTGTTGAGTCAACCTCGAGTGGGGCTGTGCTGGTGACCTGCAACCGACTGGCTGATATTTCCTGTATGTGTTGGTACTGATACCGGCGTTGGCACTCCATGAGTTCGTGCACCTGTGTTGCCGAGACGCGAGCAGGGCGGAAGGGGACTGTCTCTCGGCGATTACTCGGCGGGCTTTCCAGGTGCATCTCCAAGTCTGGGGCAGTAATCGTCTCAGCTGTCTCTGGCTCGCCAGACGGGATTTCATTGACCCCAATGCCCAGAGAACCCGGATCGTTTGGTCCTCCTTGAATAGGGACAGTCACTCCATCGGACTCCCAGCCACCAGTGGGCATCATGAACTCGTTGAATGCGACGTTCCAGGTTGTATAGTCTGTAAAATCTATCCACTCTTCTAACTGCGACACACCGAGGAAGAGGTGGTTTTCTGCTCGGGTGAAGGCGACATAGAACATCCGCCAGAATTCGGCCTGTTCTGCTTCGACATAGTCGTTCAATGGATTCTGGTACTGGAGGTCACCAGTGTCGTTCCGTGCATCAGATAACCAGACTGGCCCAGTCAATTCTGGAATCCCACTCACATCTCGATTCTCGCCAATCCATGCACTGTCGTCGTCATTCGGTGTTGGGAAGGAGACGTCCGGTGGGAACGGCAGGTCGGATGCTTTCGGACGGAGCGTGAATCCGCGCTGTCGGTTCGCGATAAACCGATTATGTTGTGTCTTCGGCAAGGTTGATTGCTTCAGCAGATCACAGAGGAATACTATTGGATACTCCTGTCCCTTCGCGGCATGCACAGTCGTCAGTGAGACAGTCGACTCATCATGCCGGTCTGCGACATCGACTACTTCGTAGGAGGAGTCGCTCTGGGTGGCCTGTTCTCGGAGCGTCACTAATCGGTCGACGAAGTCCCGATAGGGGAGGAGTTCTTCGTCCTCCCAGTCACTCACGATCCTCTTTCAGCGATACGAAGCGTTTCCAGAAAGACGATGTGTCCGTGCCAGCAATTACGAACTAACAACTCCCATTGCCAGTCACCGAGAGACTGGGAACTGCCACCGTATTGTAGTCCAGAGTCTCCTCACCGGTCTCCTACTCGCACCTTTAAAACCGGACCCACATCCGCAACACCAATCGAGTCGACGGGCATAACCACAGTAAGCTCGTCAGTGACATCCTCACCATCCAGTTCAAGCCGGAACGAAGAGTCACCATCAGTCTTTTCGAATGAGATGATATCACCAGTTACCGTGTATGCATCACCTTCGCCATTCCCAGTCTCACCAGTAACTGTGGTCGTCCCATCACCATTTTCGGTGATCGCATCGTTGTCTTCATCAATCGAAGTCACACTGTCGGAGAGTTCCGCTCGCTCAACCTCGCCATCGACTCTGAATTCATACCTGAGTTCGGCGTCCTGGTCCGTCGAGATGATCGCAAACTCCGATTGGGTATCCGAGCCTGTACTCGCCCCAGTGTCGTCTTCGGAGACGAACTGATCGGTCACATCCGTTCCATCGAGCCGGAGCTCGACCCCGGATTCACCGCTCATTTTTTTGAACGAATCAATTTCCCCTGTAATCTCGAATGCATCACCCTGGAGATTGCCTGTCTCGCCGGATATCGTCACCGTCCCGTCGCCGTTACTACTGATCCGGTCGTTGTCCTCACCAATTGAGGAGACCTCATCAGACGTCTCTGCTCGCTCTGCCGTCCCATCAACGGTAATCTCGTAGGTGAACTCAACATCCTCATCGGTCGAAACGATTTCCAACGTCGATGGCTCACTCTCCCCGCCCGCCCCAGGGCCGCTACTGGAAGCCCCGCCTGTTGCGCTCTCCCCAGCAAGCGTCTCCGTAACATCCTTGTTAGAGAGTTCGAGTCGGAGACCTGAACGGCCCTTAACCCGCTCGAATGATTTAATCGTGCCATCGATTTCGAAGACATCGCCTTCGTTCGTCCCGGTGCGACCAGTCACTACTTTCTCGCCATTTCGTTCCGTTACGGAGTCGCCCCATGGATCGTCGTCCATGCCGAGTTCGTCACTGTTGCCGTCGGCTTCAGCGCCAGCAATCGTCCCCTCGACGACAAATTGATAGGTCACAGTTTCATCAGCAGAGGTCGAAATCACTTCGAAGATTTCCTCGCCTTGCGTGGTGACTGACTCCTGACCAGACGACGCATCACTGACATCTATCTGCTCGACTTTGACGTCAGTTGCACCACAGGTTTTCTTGACCGTGAGCTTCGCCTCGTAGGTCCCGGTATTGGCGTACGTAGTTGTGACACGTTCTCCGGTTGCATCGACAACACCGTCATTGTCGAAGTCCCACTCGTAGCTCACCAACTGCCCGCCGTTAGGGGAACTGGCACTCCCATCGAATGTTACTTGCTCACCGGCCGCTGGCGACGTAGGTGAGACATCATACGCAGCGGTTGGCAGCGGCGCGCATGGCGCTTCATACGTTCCAGTATCCGAGCCACGGTTTCCGTTGGCGTCAACGGCGACCTCAACGTCTCGAGTAGAGCCGTCGGTTGCTTGGTTCGTCGTTTCGTACGTGAGCTTATATTCCGCAACCAGGCTCTGTCGGATCTGGTTGTAAATCGCAGCCAGATCGGAACTGCTCGGGGATTTGTAATAGCTCCCACCCGTCTCTTCGGCAAGTCGCCGGAGGTTCCGCTCACTGACGTCTGGGCCTAAACCGATCGTATAGACCGGAACGCCAGCTTGTTGTGCTCGTTGGATGGCCCGGTCGACATTTTGTGGTGGGCGATTATTCTTTCCGTCAGTAAGTACGATTACCGCAGAGCGACCAACTCTCGGCTCCGCTTGTTCAATACCAGTTGTTGTGGCCTGCCAGAGTGCAGTATCGCCACGGACCGCGATCGAATCTATCGAGGTGGAGAGTCGGCCTTTGTCTTTGGTCCACCGCTGTTTGAACTCCACATTGGTATCGAACGCGATTACTTGTGCTTCGTCCTCTGTGTCCAGTTGGTCGACGAACTGATTCGCGGCGACTTTCGAGTCTTGACTCTTTTGACCCTGCATGCTCCCGCTGCGGTCAAGAACGAGAGAGACACTGACACCGGGCCCACCAGTCCGTTCGACAGGCTCAACGGATTGGATCGTTTGATCGGTACCGTCTTCCAGTACGTCAAACTCGCTTTCCGAGAGCCCCGTTATTGGGTCGCCAGTAGCGTCCTTTACGCTCGTATAAGCAGTAACCTCGGGGAAGTCCGGTCTGGAGACCTGACGAACCGTAACTACGGATTGGGCATTTTGTCCCCCTCCAGACGTAGTTTGGTTGCCAGAGACATTGATAGTGTACGAGTAAACGTACTCTTGCTGCTGGTCTTGTACATCGGTCCCGTTGATTGACGGGTCACGGTGCCAGGCACCGTCCTGTGCAACAGTTTTCACGTAGAACGTGTATGTCCCAGTCTCCGCTGGCGTTGCTTCTACAGTAAATGTTCGGCGAACGCCGCTGTCCCATGCCCCGCCGACCTCGGCGAGCGGGTACTGACTCGTAATATTTGCTTCAGTACCATACTTTCCGTTCAGAGAATCTCCTGCTGGGAAGACCGTTGCGTAGCTCGGGTTACTGAATCCTGAGTCCGAAATTCTGATGTTGTCAGCGCTTTCGGTGTCCGGGAACGAGACAGCGATCGTCTGATACGGAGCTCCGTCACCCTTGTTTGTGGCTTCCACCGATATTTCTGCTGTCTCGCCCACGCGAATTGACTCTGGGTGTGTGACATCAATTACAGCTGGCTTTGGTGTACTGTTTTGTAGCTCATTTCCTGGCCCAGCTGTCGTGAGATTCGTATACTCAGTTCCGCCGGGGTTGAGATACATCTGTGTCCAGTAGTAATCTGCGATCAAATGTTTCTCCAGGTCGCTAAATTCCGATACAAAGAGGTCGTAATCCTTCTGGTTTACTTCCCAGAAGTCCCAGAACGCACCGTCTAAATCCAGACCCTCATCGTCATTGATAGAAGCCTGAATATTCCGCTTGTATGCTTGTTCCGTCGAGTAAAAGTCACGGAGCAACTCTGCGCGGTCAGTGATGAGTCGCTCTCGCTCGTGCTGAGTGTCTGCCTGTTTAATTGCCTCCGTATTTTCTTCTAACTTCGTAAGCTGAGTAGAGAACTCTCTGTAACTCCCTTCTCCGCGGTCGTTCGGAAGCTCGAGTAGACGTTCGATCTTCCACTCGGTGAATGCAATCCCTGTCCAGACTCCTGCCTGAATTGCTGTCCACGTCGACACAGCCTTCGAACCTGCGTATCGAGTGAGTCCCTCGATGGCTATGTCACGACTCGATTCTGGAATCGGGTTCGCTGCGTCAATGCCCCGTTGAATATTCTGCTCAGAGTTACTTCCCCAGAACGATTTGTTGAATACCTTTCCAGAGTACTCATTGTACGTAGGTACGAGTGATTCGATACCTCGACGAGCGAGCTGCCGCTCAGATAGGTCTTCGACTGCAGGTTCATAGGAAACCGTCCCAGTAAATTCGTCTACAGTTGCACCGCCACTAATTTCTGAATCCATCAGCGCTACACTGAGCGAGACCTCTCCAGCAGTCGCTGCCACACCGGATCCGTTGAATTCGTATTGAAATGTTCCGTTCTTCCGGTCAACGACGACGGTTGTTCGTGTTTCGTCCCCAATTTGTATCTCGAAGTAGGGCTCTCCCTGACCTACTCCCTGTATTTCAGAGATCCGCGTATCCGCTTCGATTGAGACGTTGAAGTTGGAGATATTGCCATCACCGTCTGCATCCTGCACATCAACTAAGTCGACATCGAGAATCATCCCTTCCGTATTTGCCGCAGCGGGTGAACTGATAGCTGCAGCCCCAACTGCAACTGAGCTACCGATGAGAAGTCCGACCCACAGGACTGAGGCGAGTTGTCGTCTAATCCCAGTCATAGGACGTCTCTATAGTGGATATGGGAAGCTTCGCTACTATGCGGCTGCTCAATGCACGCGTTTTTGTTGTTCAGACAACACAACATTGCTGGAGATGGCTCCGGGAGCCAGGTAATGTTACCTACTGAACAGATTTTGCCCATTGTACAATGTGCACGGGATGCACGAACAACCGGGTCGGACCTAACGCAAGTTTTCCTCCCAGCGGTAACGGTTCTTCCAACCGGTTTCAAATCTGCTTTCAGCATCGTCTCCATGACGTATTTACCATACTTACGCTGGTTTGTACCACCTCAAGAAGATGCAGAGGCCCTCAAATCGGCTCAGACTCACATCGATATGTCTCGTGTTTTGCGATAGCCCATTCTCTGACAGCCGGTGAGTCACTCTCTAAGAGCGCCTTCGGAACACCGGTTTCGTCTTCAACACCGACCTGGACAATATCATCGACAATACCCAGATAGTAGGGAAGATCGCCATCATAGACAGACAGCTCAACATTGTCTACGTCAAGCAGTTCTCTGTATAGATCTGCATAGCTCGAATCGGACCGGACGATTTCAAACGCGTCGTTTGTGAGAACTAACTCACCGTCACAGCCGTTTTGAACGGTCTGCTCCCAGACCTGCTCAAACGCATCTCGACCAACGACAGCTGTCGAGAGCCGAAAGTCATGTGCCGTCTGCAGTGCCTCAACATGACGGTTCACGGGTGCATAGGGATTGCTTGGAGTGGCGACCGTTATTTTCGCATTGTGTAACTGTTGGATGTTGAGGTCCAAATCTGAGCGGGAGACGTGTTCAAGTATAGGTTCGAGTCGGTGCAGCGTCTCAATGGAGTCGGCTAACTCCGTTATAGCTGAGCAGAGAAGATTCCCTGTGAACGTACAGATGTACACGTTGTCGCTCTTCTCAATCCACCCTTTGTCGACGAGCGCTTTGAGATTCCGCTGGATCGTCGTTCGAGAGGCGTCGATATCATCACGAAGGTCCCGACAGGTCGGTGCCTGCTTTCGCTCAATTCGATGCAATAGCTCTACTCTGACTGGTGAGCGGCTCAGGAATGCAATCTCTTCTAAGCTATCGGCGTCGATCATTGTCTCCACCCTGATGAGTAACCCATTCATCTGATTCTTGTTTGGCCCCATGGCTGTCTTGAACAGATATGCCTCTGTTCGAAGAGTTGCAGGGGGACTTCTTTCCACCGCTAACCATGCCAATGGTTAATGAAGCGTAACTCTTTTCGATGTCCCTAGTCATCTGGTCGATTCGACCCACGTCTTATGCTAACAACCGACAAGAAATAAAAATCTGATTGACACTTTGGAGAAGACCGATACTTAGATGCCTTACTTTCGTTATTAGTTGCTAGTAGTAGTGTTCCAATTAAGTTCGCAGAAATCTCATGGCACTAACCTGGTAATATGCAAAAAGACGGCGGGGTCCACGAGTAACCACCTGTGTTTTTCCATCACCGCTCTCCCAAGACTCGCTTCCTTCAGCCGATCATCGCACTACTGAACAATTCGTCCTTCTCGCGTGTTGCCGGTGCACTAATCGAACTTCCCCCGTTTCCGTCGTTTCCGCACCACCACCCGAGGCTTCCATCGTCTAGTTGCACATAATAGTGCAGCGTTATCACTACGGGTTCTTCCCTACGGAACTCGTCTCTCCGTTTCGAGTATGGATTTCAAATTCTCGCCTTCTTCGCGCATGTGTGTTCGGACGGCGTCGAATTCGCTCTTGTTGAGCCAAGCACCGATCGGTCCCGTTCGGACTTTGATGCGCTGGGTGAGCTCACAGCCCGCCGGGCTGACGTCGATCGTGAAACTGATGTGTGGCATGAGCAGCCCAACCAGGAGTGCTGTCGGCTTGAATTCCAGATAGTGATCAGGAGTGACCGCGACGAACCGCACCGTCTTTTTCTGTACCTTGCCTGCAATTCGTTCTTCAAAATAGGCCTCTGCACCGTGCTGTAGCCCATTTTTCTTTGTCCAGCGGAACGTGATGTGATCAGGATGCCACCGTTCGTAGTTGTCCGCCATCTCCTCGAAAAACCGGTACACTTCGTCCGGAGACGCCTCCAGCTCCGTTGTCTCTCTTAGTATCATCGTAGACCGAGATTAGCTATCTCCTGCTAAATAGCTGCGCGTACACCCCGGGAGACACTACAAGCGCCCTTGTAAGTCGAGTCGAAGTAGCAAGGCAGACACTCGATCTGCAAGTCGCTAGGAGTCAGCATGAGAAGTTGCCAACGGTTGACAGCGTCAACACCTGCAACTGGTCCTAGCGAATTCGTCTCCGCCGTCTTCAGACTCAGACGTAGGACAGTGGATTGTATCTTGTATCTGTATACTGTATACAGATCATTATTATCAGTAACTCTTGCTTCCGGTCTTGCTGAACTTGGTTATACGAAGTTCAGGTGTCGCTTTCACTGACAATGAGGCGTCTAGAGCTGGTACTTCGCCCAACTCGAAACGATATCGTCGTCTTCTGCTTTCACTGAAAACGAGGTGTATGTCTGTTCGAGACTTCACTGCAGACGAGAGGTGTTGCCGACCCGATCGCCGTTGCGCAGCTGGTGCAGACAGGCATCGTAGGCTTGCTAAACTCTGCTGCTCGCCGCAGTGCTGACCGCTGCACCTGTATCAGGAAACTATTCCCCGAAGTAAGAACTATATCTCTCACCCTGCAATCCCGAATATGGCCGAGACAGACGCCGCCGATGGGCCGCCCCCCTTCGAGAATGCGTTCAGTGGCGACGACGTCGAACAACGCATCTACGGCACCATCCTGCAGACCCGAGAGCCGACGACGGCGAGCGCGATCGCCGACAGCGCCGACTGTGACCCCAAGACCGCCCGGAAGTACCTTGGCTGGTTCGACGAGTTGGGAATCGTTACTCGATACGATGGCCATCCAGCCACCTACGAACGGAATGACGCGTATTTTGAGTGGCGACGCATCAACCAGCTCGCAGCCGACCAGTCCGTCGAGGACCTGCAGGATCACGTTCGTGAGCTGACGACGCGCATCACCGAGTACGAGACGACATACGACGCCGCTTCACCAGCCGCAGTCGACGCCGTCGCCGCTGCGGAGGACAGCGACGAGCGGACCATCGACGCCATCTACAGCGACCTCGGCGACTGGGCGACCGCCCGCGAGGAGCGTGACCGCTACGAACGCGCGCGCCAGCAACTCACGGATGGCGAGCGCGAACAGGCGTCCGGATAGCCCGTTCGATGGTGCCACCGACAGATGATGGTGGGAGCCCTGCCCCAATCGATCGCCCCATCCTCAAGTTCCTCCAGTCACGGCTCCAAGCGACGAGGCAGGTCTCCCGAGCGACCGTCACGGACGCCAGCGGCCATCTGGCACTCCTCGTCGTCTTTGCCCCGTCGTACTACCCAGCAGCCGTCGACGAGGCGCAGCTGACGGTCCGTTGGTACACGAACGACGACTGCAAACTCCACTATCGAGAGCAGCATTCGGACCACGCGTGGGAGTGCCGGTGGGACCGGCACCCGAATCCGCACAATACCCGAGACCACTTCCATCCTCCACCCACCGCCCCGACGCCTGGCGAAGACGCATCGTGGCCGGACGACCATCGTGATGTCGTTGCGCTCGTCCTCGACGAGATCGAAGACCGGATCACGACTCTCTGGAGCGAATAGGGGACGCGGTCTCGCGTGGGGTGGTTGTCCGCGCCAGAAGGGAGAGTGTCGCGCTCTCGATTTCAGACCATGAGAGCACGCATTAGGAGCACTCCAAACGCGAGTGCTGGTCACCACTCCTCTCGTGGTGGCAGTTCAGCACCACAGTACTGACAGAACCGCAGCGGTGCACGCGGCGTCTCTCGGTCTGTATCGTACGCAAACTCACGGCCACAGTCTGCACATGCTGCCTTTGGCATTGGTGTCTCCGGTAACCGGTGTCGCACTGCTGGCTACGTCGCAACTACGCCCTTCTGTGTGGTAAAGATACGCATGCTATCGCTGAGAGCACCACCGACCATCCACTGTTACGAGTGAGTTAGTGAGGACGGTACTGACAGAACGAGGCAAGCGGACACCAGAACCTCCAGAGAACTGTCGCTCACAACCACCAAGTCAGCGGCCAGTACACAACCGTTACACTCACCGCCGTCATGACCACACTGAGACCGACGATGAGCTATCTGGTGTCACAGACGTATTTATCTACATACAAGACCACTAATGAGTAGCGACCAAAGCGGTCGTAATCCTATGCAGTCACCAGACTCTCGTCCGACCAGCCGCCGCAATGTCTTGAAAACCGCTGGGGCGCTCGCCTTCCTCTCGACCGTTGGCGTCGGTGCAGCAGCCAAGCCCGAACGGAAGGGGAACAACTTCGGCAACGGGAACGGCATCGGCGCCTTCCTCAACGAGCGAGCCCTGTACAAGCCCTCGCCGATCTGGGCTGATGGTGTCGTCGATATGACCGAGCAGGACACCGTCGAAGTAGTGACTGGTGCAATGACGAACGTCGAGATTCCGGACTTTCCGTTCGAAGAAGCGCCGGTCGCGTTCGCCCCCATGGCCATCAAGGTCTCGCCTGGCACAGAGGTCGTCTGGACGTGGCCCGAAGCTTTCCTCCCGATTCCCCACGACGTGGTGTCACTGGACGTCGGCCTATTCGATAGCGGATACCGCTACCCGGGCGACGACGACTTCTCGTACACCTTTGAGGAGCCGGGAACCTACCTCTACTACTGCACGCCCCACGGGGCACCGGAAAAGGTAGAGAACTTCGAAGGGAAGCTAGTCTACAACGAGTTCGGGATGCGCGGCGCGGTCATCGTCACCGAGGAATAACTACCCAGCCGGCCAATCGACTTCAACACATTGCCTGTCGGTACGGGGCAGGATTTCCCTTTGTACTGACCACTGTGGCTGACTACGCAGCGATTATCCTGCAGATATCAGTACAAAACAGGGCAGTAGACATAGATATGTGATTATGCTATCACCAGTCGTCCCTAGTAGCGGTGATCCCAGATGGCAACCACCGAACCGACAAGCGTCAACGGCGTCGACGTTTCCGCACTCGAAGGTGCGGTCGAAACGATCAGTGACGACTCCGAGGTCGGACGATTCACTTTCCGGGCCGAAACAACGTGGCAGGACGCACTCAAATCCGTGACGACGATCGACGAGTTCGACCAAGCGGGCGAGACAATCCACACCCAGGAATTCACGCTGCAGGGCGACGAACCCGAACAGATTCTCGGCGAGCGCACCGGGCCAAACGCCGTCGAGCTACTCCTCGGTGCACTCGGGTCCTGTCTGAGTGTCGGCTACGCGGCCAACGCTGCACACATGGGCATCGAACTCGAGGAGCTCCGATTCGAGATGAGCGGCGACGTCGACCTCCGCGGCTTCCTCGGTATCTCCGAGGACGTCCGCCCCGGCTACGAGTCGATTACCTGCACGACCTACGTGACCGCCGATGCAAGCGAGGACGAACTCTCGGAACTCCGCGAGCGCGTCGAAGCAACCTCGCCGCTAATGGACGTAATCATGAACGAGGTTCCCCTCGAGACCCGCCTCGTCGCGGAATAACTCGTTGTTTTTTGTGAGCTGTCGATTGTGCTAGTGACTCATAGAGAACTATCAGTACCTCACCAGATCCAGCTACAGAAAGAGCTACGCGTCCCCATGACAGTAACACTGGTATGGCGTCCACTGATGATTCTGACGACCTAGCGACGATCCAAGAGCAGCTGGACGAGCTGACAGCTGTGATCGCCTACGATGCCGGACTGCCAGTGAGTCAAACCACCGGCGGGCCGCCATCGGTCGAGACGTCGCTTGATTCCTGGGTCAATTCCAAATCCGGACAGGCAGGGACCGTATATCTCGTCGATCCTGACGATAGCTCGGTCTCCAGCGAGGAGTACGATTTGATCAATATCGATGAGAGTGGTTGGGTACGGTGCCGAGACGAGGCTGACGAGAGCGCCACGGTCAGCTATCCACCTCGTCGAGTCCTGCGAATTGAACAGTAGCCCACGCTCTCCCTATTGCATGTAGCCCAGGTACCGCCGAACGGGCGCATCGCTTGTAACTCAAGATGATAATGCAGCGTGTTCGACGGAAGGTCGAGTTCCTGTGCAAGCTCTTTCGCACTCTGTGCTCCCTGTTCGGTGAGAAAATAGAGAATCCGAAACCGGGTTTCGTTCCCGATCGCTCGCTGCATATCCAGATACGCTTCGAGCGAGAGCAGACTCTGCTCCGGCAGGAGGCCGGCCAGATCATCTCGATCAGCGGACGAACGATCGGTTTCGACAATACATGCTAGTCACGCAGACAAACCCATACATGGGCGCCGACTCAGCAGTCGCAGAAAAGTAGGTTATTAATAGGTAGAACGGTCGCTATCATGCACGACCGTCTCCTCGGCGAACTCGCCCACTCGCGATTTCTCATCTATCTGATAGTCCCATACAAAACCTTCGACGCACTGCAGACCGCTGCTGAGAACGACGACGGTGAAATGCTGAGTTCGATTCCAGAGACAGTCGATTTAGGTGCGCTTGTCGGTTCGGACGAGGATCTCGACCAACAGGAGGCAGTACTCGATCTCCTGCTCTACGCCCGCGACCGGCTCCGGACTGATCCGGCCGTCAATGCGCTGGCTCTTGATATCGACATCTCTCTGAAAGAGATGGACGCTGCGACACAGAGCATCGAATTCGCGCTCGCCAGTAACGCGGTCATCTATATCGTCCCGCGGATCGGTAATAACCTCGGTGTCAACATCGAAACCGGCTCGGTCCTCGAGGCGTAAAAATTACAGTTCAAAATGGCAATCGATACTTAGTACCGCGGCCGAACTGCCTGCGGATGCAAAACCAGTGGGGGCAGAAGAGCCTTTATTCACATACACAAGTCAGAAAATCAGGATATACTGGGGAATATACTTCGTGCAAATAGCGTCTCTAGAACCTGTTGAAAGCTCCCCGCAGCATCAACATGGAAACAGGGGCCGGCGCTCTGTCGCGCCCCGAGACCATTGGTTGTGACAAATCCAAGCGTAACTGGTTCGCCAGGGGATGCTAAGCGGCGATTCGCTGACTGGCCGTGATGCCAATACTCGATTAGCTCTTTGAGCCCTTCACGAAACGTCTCTTGACGGGTTGTCTGTTTGACTTCGCCTAGGAGAACGGCAGTGGGTTGACTATCCTGACTCGTGCGAATCTCGACGACGATATCGGGTCGACCGCGATACAGTGCCAAACGGGGACTTGAATCACTCATCCGGCCAGCGACGCGCTTATATGCGGTTTGGGATGCGACATAGTCTCGGAAATAGCCCGGATCAGCCGGTAGCGATGATTCAACCCCATCAGGCAGTGGTTCATGAAATGACAGAGTGCCGGTTTGGTCGTGGTAGACATCTATCCAGACAGCAGTCTCGTCATTAGCCAATCGAGCAACAGGCGAGTCACCGCTCTCGATTGGTTGTAGTGTGAGACCAGGAACAATCTCTTGAAGTGCTTTGACCAGTTTGAACGTGGTAAATAGCTCCAGCAACCGAGCATCTGTAGCCGGTAATACAAGGGAGTGAGAGAGAACAGCCTGCACGTCTGGGTCGGCGTATTCCTCACGTCGCATCTTTTGTAGCACAGAAAGCCAGCGAGCAGCTGTACGATACATCGCGGTTCGTGCTTGCCGAGCAGCCGTAAAGTCACGACCAGTTACCGTACAGGCTTCACCGTCAGGCATTCGACTGAGATGGATATTACGGCGATAGCGGCGCTGGAAGCGATCAAGGTCAGTCTCATTCCACGGTTCATATCGCCATGGTTGATCGACATCTCGAAGGGTGTCTACAGTTCGCTCGACTTCCCAGAGAAGGCGCTTCAAAACGCGATTTTCAGGAATATCGTATTCCGACACTGGCGCCGAACAGACGAACGTAGAGCGGTCACTGAACCCGGTCTCAGCTCGTGTCTGAATCGTCTGCCCCCAATCAACTTGTCCCTCAACTGCGCCACGAGTTTTGTTCCGTTCTCTGTCGGTAACCGTTTTTATCCCCCGCAAATCGTCCCAAATCGACGTACAAAACTCACTAATCTGTGGGGCGAGACAGAAGTGGACTCGCTGTAATCGCTCCCACTCGCTTATCTCGAGCTCCGAAGGAACGATCGCATCCGTAATGACATCTGTATTGAGACTTCCAGATTGGAGATACGTTAGTAACTCAGCAAGAACTGCATCCGCAAGTTCATCTCGTGAAAAACCACCACTCATTCCGTATCTCGGGTATCTGGTAACCCGAGGAAGTCACTAGCTTGATACCAGAGACGGTCCGTATCGACGGGTACGTCGCTGCTACAAAGCCCTTCGATTATCGTTCTCTGTTTCTCTTGCCTGAGACCTTCCAGCTGTGGATAGACATGGGTCACGAGAGCACTGGTAAACGCTTCTTCGGGCTGTGCCCGCCCGTCGTAGTTAGCAATATATCGAACCATATCATGAACAATCGCTGGCCCGATTGCCCGCTCTTCATTGACTCGATCCCAGACCTCGGTTAGTTCCGTACTCCATTTCGATAGTGGGCGTTCCAAACCAGGCGACTGGTCGAGCCAAGCCGATGCGTAGTTCGGCTCGTCAGGAGACGGGGCAAGCAACGAGGTCCGAAGTTCGCCATCGTCATCTTTGAGGACAGGAACGCCAACGTGAATGAATGCAAATCGGCGCATGAACGCGTAGGAAAGTTCGTATAGCGACGCTTTGTCATAGGTGTTCATTGTCGCAAGCAGTCGCCAGGCAGGCGTCACGGGGAATGTATCTGGAGACGAGACGATCGTCTCGAGGACGTCATCGTCTGCATCGGCAGCCAGTGATTTAACCTCTATTGGAGCATCTCGTTCGTACGGGAGTTCGGTCGAGTCACCGGAAAGCACGGAGAATAACTGCCCTATTGCTTTGTCTATGTCCGCTCGGTTCAGTTCGTCAATAACAAGCCACTCATTTTTCACACCAGTGGCATCTCGGAAACACTGGAGAAAAAGGCGGGGTTCAAACAGTAGTTCCTGTCCGTGTGTGTCTCGATTGGGAACATATCCTCCGATGGTATCGAAGGCAGTCCAATCAGCAGTGGCAGTTGTAAATCGATAGTCGTCGACAGCATCATACCTGGCTGCGAGGGTTGCGACGTGCGTGGCGAGTTTGGTCTTGCCGGTCCCTGGTGGACCTGTGAAAATAATATGTTTGCCAGCTTCAAGTGCAACTTCAATCTCTCTCGTAAGCCGTGTCTCGTCGTCGAAATACAAGCCATCGGGAATCGAGATAGAGACACTTGGAAGAGTAAGTCGTTCACGGAGTTGCTCGATATCTTCTCGGTCGGGTGGCTCAGGTTCGAGTGCCAGAATCGTCTCGTACTCACTCTGTTCGAGTTCGAAGATACTCCCACGGGCATTCTGTCGAATTGGCGCAGAATCCTCGAGATCGTCGACTGCAGTCAGGTCATTCCAATTGATGCCATTGACTGCCCGGTCATATGCAATTGTCATACCCACTGTCCCGTCTTCTTCGTGGAGCCCTTGCACGACTGTTCCAAGGGCCACGATTTCTTGAGTTGGAGCCGACTCGTAGAAGACAACTTCGTCACCCGAAGTAGCGCGCTCAAACGCCTCGGAGATACGCCGCTTATTCCCTTGAGAATTGAACGCTTCAAAGAAGACCTGACCCTCCTCTCCGTCGGAATCAGCTATTTTCTCGGGAGCCCAAATATCCGGGTTAGCCGTCACCCAGAAGTATCGACCTCCGTCTGGGCTCGTATCACCTGGTTGAGTAGGATAGGTACTAAGTAGGTACTGGGCTGCAGCAGGAGTGAGATTGCAGAGATACCACGACTGAACCCCAGTCGCATTAATCGCGTATTTTTCTCGACCCTGCTTGATATCGTCTCGTCGGAGGACAGGCGCAATCGTTTCGATATCGCGAATTGGCTCAAGCGAGTGGAGGTCAATATCGACACACCAGTACGTTTCCTCATCGTCTACTCCTTCAAGTTCTTCTCCCGAGACTTCATATGCCTCGCTTTGGACGACCGAATAGGCTCGAACTCCGCCGTCCCAATAGTGAATTAGTACGTCACCAGGGGTTAGCTTCGTTAGATCACGGGTATAGTATGTATCGCTCGAGCGGAGATAACTGCCCTCACGCTCGGCGGCATTACTCTGGTTCACCCAGTAGTAAGTAACGTCGTCTTCGAATGCGTCGAGGTCGATATTCGATTGTGGGTCAGGCCCGTTAGTAGGTGCCTGAATTGCAGATTCAGGTAGGTCAACGATGTTGACATCTAGTGAAGGATATTCTTCGGCAATCTCCTGACCATATCGTGTGAGCTGTACAGTCTCTTGGTCTTTCTCAACTATACCAAGACTCCGCAACCAGTTGACTCGGTGTTCCGCTTGGTAGATTGATCCCCAGTTTTCGTTGTGGACGGCATGGAGGACAGTCTGTAGCTTCTCAACTGAAGCCGGCTGTTGTTTCAAAGCCTGTAATATAGTTTTAAAACCAATATACCGGCCTGTCAGAGTCTCAAAGTATAGTTCTCTATTTTCCTGCGGTGGCTGATTCAACAACTGGTTGCCTAACTCAGTTAGCTGAAATCGCTCCTCGTTATCTACCGTCACAGCACCCATTCGACGAAGAAGGCGGCTTTTATCCTCTGCAGAGTCCCGACTCGACATTTGCGAAAAGGTCTCGAGGACCCACTCAGCAAATTCCTCGAGAGTAGGTGATTCGGTGTCGACAAATTTGAGCATCCGATGAAGGGTCTCTGTGTATTTTTCGACACCACCGGGCAGGGTAATTATCGAATCATATTTCTGTGGCACTATCTGTGCCTCTCAGTATCACGGGAAAAAAGGTGTGATGTGGAAAGCAAGTCAAATTTTGCAGCGTTGGGCAGCGCACCATGGCCAAGATTGTCCAGCTCGGTGGTGATCTCTGCCGCGATATTCTCGAGTTTCGAAAATCGCTCAAGGAGTAGCTCTGGGTCGGCCTTCGTTACCAAATTTGTCGATATTTATTCACCTAGCAGTTATGTCACTGTCGTTTGTGTCGTTCGGTACTTCACTTGACTCTCTTAGATTGTTAATGGCATAGTCGCGTAACCAATTCAGTACATACACTGACTGCATCACCGACAGTTATGGCCGAACAGTTCTGTTGAAACCCTATTGGTTCGACAGCTTTCTTGATGCAACAGCCGTTAGTTAGGACTGCCTATTCAGCAATTGAGCACACGCCCCTCAAATTATTTTGAGGATCAGACACAATACAGTTCTAACAGATGCATACGACCAAAGACCTGGATAGTCCCTCCTTCGAGTATCAGTCCGATGGCGACCGTGTCTCCAGAGAAACGGTGATGCCACGCATCACGTCGACGGAACGCGTGGGTGTCGCGATGGGTACTGGGGCTGAGGGGCTCGGTGCTGGTACCTTCGTCCTCTCTTGTGTTACTGCGTTCTACGAGTACCTCAGAGAAACACGCGAGGAAGAGTTCTTCGAGTATCCGGACTACTATACCTTCCAGACGGCCAGCAACCCAGCGGATTACCGGATGCTCGATATCTACCCCGACCACAAGAATGTCACAGTCGAACCGACTGCAGAGCAACTCTTGCGAGCGATCAACGACCGGGCAATCACGACCCTTCTGGTCCCGGATGTATCACCCTCGTCACCCGACGTAGATGAGATCACACTACAGAGTGCTTATCGACGAATAGATCACTGCTATGTATACGCTCCGGACGGGCGTCCGAGCAATGTGGATTTCACAATACGTCAGCCACGCCAGCCAGCAAACGAATGGTTCGAAACGACTGTTGAGTCGGTAAACGGCGACTCCGAAGTAACCGTCCCATCATTTGGTTCCGACGACGACTGGATAGTCCAACAGTTCCGGCAGGTCTCGACTAAACAGGGCCTTGAACGTCTGCCAGTCTAGAAACGCTCTCCGGGGAAAATTCGTTACCTTGATCGATGGATAAATAACCTGTACTGAGCGATCCACCGTATTACTATTTGGCAGGTCGGGGATGACCGATACACGCTCTGCATTTAGCACGACTGCTGGAACCCATCACTGGTTGAGGATTTCAACAAGGCTGGCTGAACCTATGAACGGTTGAACTCAGTGGACCACGAGGAAGCGTATCTTTAAATGAGAAGTTCAAACGGCCTCGCAGAAAATGAAGCCCCAGACTGCAATTATCTTCTATTCGCACCCATCATTGTAGAGGTCTCTCTGATAAATCGGATACGAATCACATATCTGTATACCGTATACAGATAAAGCAGTTATGTCCTCGATCTGTTTAAACGGTCGTGTTTAGTTAAGCGTGAAAAGTGAGGCGGACGGATTTCTTGGTGCCTATGCCAGAAATCAGCCGCCTCAGCGGAAATAGAGACTGGATTGATTTGGATTTTGTGGAGCGCGAGCGGACACCCGAGCTGGCGATGAAGATTGGTATTCAATCGCACGTTGCGGGTCTGTCACTGTCGAATACCGTCGGATTACTCGACTCGTTGGGTGTCCAACGGTCGAAAAAAGCGATCCATGATTGGGTGCAGAAAGCCGATCTACAGCCAGAATCTGGACGATCCCCGAATCAGATTGCGCTCGACGAAACAGTGATTCGCATTAACGACGAGCAGTTCTGGCTGTACGCCGCCGCTGACCCGCAAACGAACCAACTGCTTCACGTCCGATTGTTTTCAACCACTACGACCGCCCTCACCGAGATATTTCTTCGCGAACTTCAGCAAAAACACGATGTCGAAACCGCCGTGTTTCTCGTCGATGGCGCTCAACACCTCCAAACAGCACTTCAACGAGCCGGACTCCGATTTCAGATGCGTCGCCACGGAAATCGGAACGCTGTCGAACGAATCTTTCGAGAGCTGAAGCGACGAACCTCCTCGTTTTCGAACTGCTTCAGCCACGTTGAACCCGAAACAGCTGAAAAGTGGTTACAGAGCTTCGCTCGCTGGCACAATGCTCCAAACTAAACACGACCGTTTAAACAGAGTATACTAATTTTAGCAGACTTTCCTATTGTCCGGTTTATAAATAAATTAGTATGAGAATACTGTTACAGAACTGGTATGGGGAATGAGCGTTCAACCGATTGGACAACTCGTAGGGAAACTGTTCTCCAACGAGACGATTACCAGTGTCAAAATTGTGGGCGAAGTTCTTCCCAGGACCTTCATGTCCACCACATCGTTCCGCTAAAGGATGGGGGGTCGAACAGATTGTCGAACTTAAAAACACTCTGTGCAAGCTGCCATGATGCAATCCATGTTAGTGGTGCTTCTGCTCCTGAAAAGGCAAACCGTGTGAACTCGAACTCAGTGACTCCTCGTACGCCTCGCACATGCCATACCGAGGATTGTGCTGGGACTCCTACTTCGACAGAAAATCCGCTATATGCATTCTGCAAACGATGTTTTACCATGCATAGATATGATCACGGCTGGTTCATCGCGTTCTGTACGAATTGCTACGATAGGGAGACACAGATTGTATGGGGTGAGCACGGTCGTTCAGGTAGATGTCAAAAATGTGGTGTTGAAATGAAAGTCACTGAAAATAAAGGTATGTTTTCTATTAAATGAATACCCACTCTTATTGTAACTGGAATTCATCAGTACACTCTCTTCAGAAGAATCACTCACCTATCTAAGGATACCTGCTGACATCTCATTCCCAGACTTGCTCGTATTCACAAACAGCCTGATAGTAGGAGGGATCGTCGACAACCGGTTTGGGAATCAGACCGTCATCGAAGGACCGGAGATGACCGAGATGGATCGGAAAGTGACCCGTTGACGGGTCATCATCGCGACTCGTTGCAACGAGCCGGCGGTTTACCAACCGAAGTGTCGCGGTATTACCGCTGGCTTCAGCATCCCGTTTCCAGTCCTTGATTGCTGTGCCAATCGCCCCCTCTTTTCCTGGCGCGATGTCGTTCTTTGGAACGTTCACCCAGATGTGCCCATATTCGGTTAGATAGAGTCGCCCAGCAGTACCACGATACGATTGATAGGTCTCGACGAGTTCCGAGTGGTCGAACGTCGACTCAAACCGATAGTCTCGCCACTTCCAGAACAGAGTCCCTTCATGGCTGACACTCCATCGTTCACCATGGTTGAAGGGAAAGCCAGTCCAGACGTTAATTTGCTGTCGGCTCGGCGTGGACGGGTCGGAGTCGACTTCGTCAAAATCGATCGTCCCGGAAAGTTGGCCGACGTACACTGGAATCCAGCCACTATCTACCGGCGCCTGTTCAACGTGTTTGTACTCATCAGCGGGTACTTTCGTGATGATTTCGCTGTCAGCAGTGACTCGAAAGCTCCCGTAGCCACCACTTTTTCCCAGCAACGCGAGTGCACGCCAAAGCCCGTCGGGCGGGTCCGTGAAGATCGCGAGATCACGTTGTTTCCATTTGACGACGGGGTCGTCATAGTCCTCGTCAGAAACGAGGCTATACTTCGAACCGCGATAGGCAGACGGCCAAGGTTGCCCTGGTTCGATCGAGACGGACTGGCCATCGGTAATCGGTACGGTCGTGGATACTTCCTCGAGGCTTGCAGTCATTGGTAGTTAGAGGTCATCAAGGTAGTCGTCGAACGCAGTATACTCTCCGTCTTCATCGGGATCCGCGTACAGCGTCCCTGTCTTCCCAGGCGGTGGTTGTGAGCCCGCTAGTGGATCAGCTACTGTCTCTGGATCCGCTTCGTCAGTTTGTGAGGGCGCAGCACTCGTCTCGCCCGTAGATTGGGCCGAAGTGGTCCCCGATTCCTGTGGCTGTGGTTCCGATGAGGTCGTCTCTGCCGCGACGTTGTAGCTATCGACATCGAAGGCTCGCTCAATTTCGAGAGGGTCGGTAGATGTTCGTGGCGCTGGGATCGGTGGGACGTCGACCAAATCCGTGAGCGGGCCATCGTGATTCTCCCCATTTTCGAGGAGGGTCCCGACGATGTCCGGCGATAACTGTGCCCGCAGTAGCCACTCCTCGACGTGGCCAGCGTCGAAACAGTGGATATCGTTGTTCGCAGCCTCAGCCAGTATCTCCTCATCAAATCTGCCGCTCGTGACGATAGCAAGTTCGGACGGCCTCTGCAGATCGTCCGGGACAAGTTGCCCGCTGCGGAGCGCCTCGATAGACTCGACACCGACAGTCGTCCGTTGGGGGATAATCTTGAGCCCGACATTCATGTACTGTCGACGCCAGAGAAGGTCAGCTTCGACGGATTCGGTGGCTGGTGGTCTGAGAGTGTTCCCATCGAATAATTCGAGGACGAGACCGACAATGCGGGCCGCTTCTCTCGCCGAGAGATACTCGAGATCAGTTACTGTACATCGATTGGCCAACGGTGGCCGTGCCGCCGCGTCTGTTGTCGCAGCCTGTGAGAGCGAATTTTCGACGTCCGGTGCTTGGTCATCATCTGTCGGAATCGCTTCGACGATCGATTTGACGCGTTGTAACGGAATATCATCGAATATCTCATCGCTCAGGACAGATGCGACTTCGTCCGTCTCTATCCCAGCGGCAGCCGCCGCGTGGACCGTCTGCCTGACATCTCCGGTATGATACCAGGAGGGAAGTAGTATACCGGGTCTCATAATCGCCCCCCTGTAAGCCAGGCGATCCAACCGACGCCATACCGCTCAACTGTCCTTCCACTCTCGCGCTCAACGACCACAATCTCGTTCGAACCGAAGAGTTGCGTCCCGTAAGCAACGATATACTGACTATTCACACTAAGCGCCGGCTTAGAGAACTCGAAGTCGTCTGGGAGTTTGGCTGTTAGTCCGCGCGTTTGCTCTTCTGCTGTTGTGAGGTTTTGGCAAGTCTGGCACTCGCCATCGGTGATTTCGGTTTCAGCGACCCGCTGTCGACACATATCGCATTCGACAAGGTGGTCGGCACAGAGTGCTAGTTCCGCGATCGGCCCGAAGTGTGAATGCTCTGTGCAGAGCGTCTCTTGGCCAACAATACATGTCCGACGATGGGCTGGACAGAGGGGGCGACCCTGGTCGGAATCGTCGGTACAGACATCACACGACGACATGTGGTCACTGCAGTGACGACCACCGCCCTCAACGCATGTCTGTGCATGCTCGAGACAGGTCGGCTGCTCGCACGTGCTACAGGCCGTGTAATGCTCAGTACAGAATGTCTCCGCACACTGAGCGCACTGACCGCTGTGTGTCTCACAGGTGACCTCGTCGCAGCTGGCACAGTGGTGGCTATCAGCCGAACAAACAGTGTCGCCACAATCACTGCACTCCTGGAGATGCTGCTCACAGAACCACGAATCACACTCCTGACAGCGTTCACGATGGTCAGCACAGTGAGGGTCAGTACAGGCAGCACAATCTTCGAGATGGTCCCCACAGTGTGGGCGATCACACATCGTACAGCCGGTCGTATGTTCGTGACAGAGCTCGTCACCGCACTCAGTACAGGTAGTGACGTGGTCGGTACAAACGGTATCGTCGCAGGTAGCACATGGCGTGAGATGCGAGCGACAGTGTGACGCCTCGTCGACGGTACACTGGCCTTGATGGGTCTGGCAGAGTGTCTTGCCACACGTCACACAGTCAGCTTGATCTGCATCACAGACAGGCTCACCACACTTGGCACAGTTGGCCAAACCATCTGATGCAAACTGTTCGTTGCAATCGGTGCAGCGGGTCGAATGGTCGAAACAGCGCGTCTCACCGCTATCATGTGTCACTGTCCGATGCGAGGGACAGAACTGATCGCCACAGGCGCTACAGGACTCAATGTGAGCAGCACAAACTACGTCTCCCTCGTGGTCACACTCGGTTGAATCATGAGTGCAGACGAAATCCTCACAGTGGGCACACGTCGTTCCAACTGATGGACTGTAGACCTCATCACACTGCGTACACTGTTCAGCATGGGTCGCACAGAGTGCCGTCTCGTGTTCACTACAGGTTAGCGTATCAGTCGGACACAGCGCAGTTCCACAGCTTTCGCATGTCGAAGTGTGCGCAGGACACAGTGGCTCATCGCATGCAGTGCAGGCTGTAGTATCATCTGGGCAGGTAACTGCGTCACAAACAGTACAGAAGGTCTGGTCTGTCTCACAGATAGCCCGGTCGCAAGTCTCACAGATGTCGAGATGGTCATCACAAACCGACTCACCGCAGCAATCACACTCGAAGATGTGATCCGGACAGAGTGCAGCATCGCATTCGACACAGTCCGAGGCGTGGTCGGTACAAGTACTGTCATCGCAGGCCGAGCATTCGATCCGGTCAGCCTCACAGACTGATTCGCCACAGGTACCGCACGCGGAGAGGTGCTCCTCACCGAACTGATTCGCACAGATGCCACATGTGAGACCACTCTCTGTGCAGTGATAGCCACCACAGCCATCACAGGCGATGACGTCGTCGATACATCTCGTCTCATCACACGTCGCGCAAGTCAGTCGGTCGTCGGGGCACAACGAGTTCCCGCATGCTGTACAGTCGTCCAACTGTGGCGTAGAGACGGTATCGCCACAGGTATCACACGCTGCAGTGTGGTCTGGGCAGTAGAATTCCTGATCGACACAACAGCGGCTGAGATGACTCTCACTGTGAAAGTGAGTACACGTTGTACACTCCTGGCCACAAGCTAAACAGGTTGGATCAGAACTCGTAGTACAGACCGAAATATGGTGTGAGCAAACCGAGCGCTCGCACGTCTCACAGAGGGATCCACAGTCGTGACATTCGACGCCGCCACACAACTCACAGGCCATAACTGGCGTGTCACAGTCAGGGCAGCCGGTTACCTGACAGGATTCACATACATCGAGACAGCCAGCACAGACGATACTCCCGCATTCACAAACCTGTGGGCGGGTCGTCGAATCGAACCCGGTCCCGCAGGTCTCACAGTCGAAGGCAATGATACCATCTGTGGCTGGCGCATATCGCGCCGTCGTCTCTCCAGTCCGTTCTCCGTCATCAAAAGAGAGGGCAAGCGCACCAATATCGTGGGTGACTAGCGTCATTCCAACGAGTGAGATATCAACCTCCAGACTGTGGCGGTCAGCTGTCTCGATGATCTCGTGTTCCTCTTTTTCGCGAAGGGCTTCCCGCTCGTCGGCAACAGCCTGCTGGACCTCCCGTAGTTCCTGCTGGGCTCTGGAGAGATTCTGCTTATATTTCTTTCGCGTACTCGATTTCCGAGCGCGCTTTTTCTTCTCACGCCACTTTCGCACCTGTTCTTTCTGCTCGGTGATGCGAACCTCCAGTTCTTCGCGTCGTTGTTCGTACACCGTTTCAATCTCTTCTTTTCGCCCTGTGACCGTCTCCTCGGCTTCCTGAACTAACTCGGTGACCTCATCATCGATACGGGTCTGTACCTCTTCGACCGCGGTCTCGTACCGCCCTTCGATCGTCTCGCTGTCCGGGTCGATATCTGTCGGCTGGTGTCCTCGTGAAAGAGCGCCGGTATGGGCTAACAGTCGGTCTGTGAGCTCCGGGAGCTGGCTTCCATTGGCCAGGTCCAGCGACACCGTCTCGAGGCGCTCCCGATGGAACGACGAGACGCTTTCTAACTCGACGAGAAAATGGAACGACACTGCCCGGGCCATTTGCTTCGGTTCGAACTCACCGACAGTCACCGCAAATTCTGAAACGTCGACCGCATCTGGCAACTGCACCTGGAGGTCGTCTGCAGTGAGATATAATTTCCCAACCGACACTTCTTGTCTGCCTAATTCGAGTAGCTCGTTAAAGGCCAGCGACCCAGGCTGAACGAGTAGCTCTGGACGACCAGGTTTCTGATCTTTCGGGTCGAAGACGACACTTACCTCTCGATCATCAGCAAGTCTGGTCAGTGGCCCTGGCAGTGTGACGTCCCACGACTCCCCATCCCCACGGTTGACTGTTCCACCGTACGATTCGATTACGGTTGCAGCGAACCGCCGGATCTCTAACCGGTTGAGCGTTCCAATATCGTCGACACTCATGCACTCTCTCCGAACTCGAAGCTATCGAAGACACTTCGATTGAAGTCGTTCATCTTCTCTGCCGCTTCGGTGTTCTTTTCGAGGTCGACCGCCATCTCCTCGAAGTTGTTCTCTAACTCAACCTGCGAGTCTGCATTTCGGAGCTTCTCGAAGACTTCTCGTTCGAAGTCCGATCCAGACTGTTCCATCCGCGAGAGAATGTCTCGAAGGCCTCCGATAGACTGGCTGAAAAGATCGATCTTGCCGAATAACTTGTCGAGGACGTGTTCTTCGATAGTATCCGCAAGTGCCATGTTGAAAACGTGGACTTCTCGGTCCTGTCCGATACGGTCGATGCGGCCGATTCGCTGTTCGACCTTCATCGGATTCCACGGCAAGTCGTAGTTGACCAGTACGTTACAGAACTGCATATTCCGTCCTTCACTGATGGAATCTGTCGCAACCATAATACCGCCTTCAGATTCAAAATCGGCGACTTTGCGTTCTTTCGCTTGACTAGACAGATCTCCGTTAACGATGTGGACCGGCAAATCGAGTTCACGGACACTATCAGCGATCGCGTCCTGCGTAGGTCGGAACTGAGTGAAGACAACGGCTCGTGTCGTCTCGGCTTGCTCCTGGATGGTCTCGATTACGTTTCGCAACCGCGTTTGCTTGGTTGTCTCATCTATATTGGCGATGCTCTCGCTGATCTCCGCGAGTGCGTCTTCCTCGCTTGCGGTCAGCCGTTTCTCATCGTCTCCGACCCAGTTTTCAATCGTCTGTTCGACAGCATACGGACTCGATACAACTTCTTTCTGGAGCGTGAATAAAACGAGATGCCGCGCACCCTTACTCGAATAGTTGGACCTCACGTAGTTGGTGACAGCATCGTAGAGATCTCGTTCAGCGGTTGATGGCTCGAAGACGTTCGTGTGAACCGCTCGATTGGTGAAATCGATATCCGTCTGCTCACGGCGATTCCGAATCATCACACGGTCGAGTTTCGACTGTAGCTCATCACCACGCTGTATCTGTGCATCGTCACTATCCACAACGTACCGGTTATCGAACTGTTTCTGCGTGCCGAGCATGCCCGGCCGGATAAGGTCGACAATATTGTACAGATCGGAGATGTCATTCTGAATGGGCGTCGCGGTGGCGAAAAACGCCTCTCCATAGGTGAGTTCCTCGATGAGTTCGTAGCGGTCTGTATCCCGATTCCGAACGTAATGGGCTTCATCGAGAACGAGGACGTCCCAGCGCCGCGAGAGGACATCTGCCCTGTTCGTTTTCGATTTCGCCGTGTCGACACTTGCGATGATCTTATCGTGAGCGTCGAACCCTTGGAACTCGTCGTCATAGTTACAGACGAAGTCGAGCCCGAACTTTTCCTGGAGTTCTGTTTGCCACTGGGGTGCTAACTGAGCTGGGGTCAGTATGAGAAAACTATCTCGCGTGTCCCGGAAATTCATCTCCTTGAGGACCATGCCGATCTCGATTGTCTTCCCCAGCCCGACTTCATCAGCAAACAACGCGCCTCCCCCCATCTGAAAGAGGGCCTGATGCGCTGCTTCAAGCTGGTGATCCAACAGTTTGATTCGGTCTTTGATCTCCTCGACTGAGAGGAGTTCTTGTTGTCCCTGTGCGATCGCAAACTGCTGTGCCTGTATGTTAAGTAGATGACCAGTCGAATCCTGTCCCGACTCAGCGAGCGCAGTGGACGCGACAGACGGGTCATCTATAGAGTACGAAGATCCCGGCGCCGGCGGGGATTCTGACGCGTCTTCAGACATCGGTAGAGAAAATGTGATTACTGGCTTATTAGCTTTTGGTGATGAAATGAGGATTACCAGAATATTATATACTTCACCTTTAGCAGAGGGAGACTATCTAATGAAATTGTCAGAAACTATCATCGATCGGCACTGATTTCGCCACTACGACGGCTTATTCAGGACATTACTTCGGCCCATTTTGTACATCGGGAAAATGTCATGAGTGGTTTCGGACTCGGAAGTGCAAATTGATTGGAGAGAAGGTGTAATAGGTACGGTCTTGTTATTTATTTTCAGATATCTAGTGACAGGTAGACTGATAGCGAATAGAACTTGGTTCAAAACACCTAAGCTAAATTCATTTTACAGATACTATACATGGCAGGAGGCACCCAGCCGTTTCCGTTAGAGACAGAGTCGTCGCAAAATATAAGTGAGCAGGTCAGAGATTCGATCGCTGCCTTTGCCGACCAGACCCCTGCAATTGTGAGCATTAGCGACATTCATGGCTATCTTGCAGAAGCTCGCAGCGCGTTACTGACTCTCACGAACCACCCCGACTATGAGCCGGTCGTTACCCAGTCCGCAGATGACTACCTCCACTGGGCAGATAACAACTATGTCCTTCTGTTCAACGGCGATCTAATTGACCGCGGCCCCCACAATATCGAGACTCTGCAGCTAGTCGCGCGACTCATCAACGAAGCTCCACCTGGTCGAGTCCGCGTAACGCTTGGGAATCATGAAATGGCGGTATTGACGCCAGACCTGTTTCACTGGGATGGGTGGTTCTGTGATAGCGTTGGCTCAGAAGGTCGGCAAACACTATTCGAAGCTATTCAGAGGGGGTACGTGATCGCAGCCTACGAGGGGTATTCAGCAGTCTATGCCCACGCCGGACATCCCGAGACCTACGATGTCGAAACGGTCAATTCTCGACTTGTTGCTGCCGTCGGCAAATTGCAAGATGCGCATGAAACGCTGACCGACACTCAAGTTCAGCAGGCAGTCGTCGACGAGTATCCATTAGTGCTAGGCATGGGCGACGGACATCTCAAACATCCACCAGCTGGCCTCGTGTGGTTAGATTTCCAGTATCTGTCCCAGGACGCCCCCTCGCAAATTGTAGGGCATACGCGACATGACACTGTAACACAAAAAGGGGCGGTCCTCTGTGAGAACGTCATTCGAAATACGCAAGGGGAACCCGGCGGAGAATCCGTAGTCATCGAAACCCCAGATCAGATTGTGTCTTTACGACGAACAGCCGACGGAGATGTCACTACAACCGAACATATCCTCGATTGACGACATCTTCCGTGTCTCCGCGACGGTAAATATCTCCCTTCTGACGAGTCAGAGACCGTACTTAGTCCAGACAGTTAGAATAGTCGTACGTCTTCGGACCATGAACCATTCGCATAGTGTAGAGTCTTATCGGCGATATCGTGGTATGTATCGTACTCAACGACCAGAATAATCGGATTCTCCCCGTCACCACTGCCAGACTGTTTCCCACTAGACCGTTTGATGTATCTTGCCTTCTCAGAGTCCACGTCAACAGTTTCGTCCTTGATAGCTCTTAGACCCTTCTCAAGTAGTATTTCACGGGTCAGACCATCTTCTGCCAGGGTCTCTTTAATCCGTTCTTTCTCGACGATGGCAATTTTGGCCTCATAGATATGTCCCGGCTCGTAATACCATTCGCCGTAGTCGGCTTCGTCGCGTATCGCCAGTATCTCCGGAATAGGTTCGACAGCGCTCTGAAACGCTTGTATCACATCCGTTGTTAGCTCTACTCGATATTCCCCGATCGAGTCATCCATCAGGTGATGGAGATCCGATTGGACGGCTTCAGAAATCATCTCTGGCTCGAAATCGACGGCCGAGGCAGGTTGATAGCGTAGGTATGGATAGTCATCTATCCCCTGCGTTATCTTGAACAACGAGACATCTGGAAGCCAGACTAGCACGTAGTACTCTGTTTCGTTCTCCGGGTTGACGAACCAGCCGATATTTCCATCTGGTTCACCAGCGTCGACCCAGCTTTCCCCGAAAATCTCCATCACAAAGGTGTGTGAAGGGTCATTGATCCATTTATCGCTATTCTGTGCCTTCTCGTCTACGATGACTGGGTCCGACAGCCAGTCGAACTCCACTTTGGCATCATGTCCAGCCTTCTGTTTTTCCGCAGAAGAAACACGCTCAGAATAGGTCGCTACGTTTGGATAGAACTCGCTTTCTAGAAACTCAGCTAGTACTTCTTCGCGGTATTTGTCTTCGTTAAATCGAGGCATACTCTTTGTTCGGGTATATCGGATAATCCTTTTTGTAACTCCCATTCCGTCGCCAACTAGAGCAATGAGTTGCCGACCGTTGGCGTCGTAATTTACCCCCTTGATCTCCAACCGAGGATTTAGCCACCATTCGGATTATCTTCAGGGAGACATCTCGTGGGATGTCTATCCATTCCTCAAGGCTGGATCTATGATGGAGGCCAGCGCTCCTAACACTACTTAGCCTGTTGACACTCACCATTGGCACCTCGCGTTTTCTTGATATATCCATGATATATCCATTCCCACTACTTTTTTCAGATACTTTGTCAGTTCATTTTGATTCATATCTATTATCTCTCCTGTTCTTCGAGGGGCTTAATTGGTAAACATGTTAAGAACGGTTGAAATCCACATAATATATTTATACCAAGGAGTATCTTACTGGTCTATGGCAGGCCCGGAGATTGGGGAAAATACGAGGATGCAGTGGCGGATTTTAGCAATTCAAAGAATCCAATCACAAAGCCGGTAATGGAGGCGGACAGAGAGGTAGTGTTAGCGCTGGACGTCAATGGTATCGAAGGGAGAGAGCGGGTCGTGTTCGTTATGCGCTACGAATATGATTCGCATTATGAAGCCCAACAACGGACAACCGCGTACGTGGAACGGAGGGCGTTATCGCCGTGACATTCGCACGCCCAGACTGGGTCGAACCTCGCGAGTACCAACAAGCGGCAGTGCAACGCTGGGCGGCTGCTGGTGGCCGTGGCGTGCTTCGGATGGCAACTGGGACCGGTAAAACAGTTACCTCCCTGCTGACGGCTGCCCACGTCGCCGAGCAATACGATGGCCGACTGGCGCTGGTCATCGCTGCCCCATATCAACACCTCGTTGACCAGTGGGCAGACGATGTCCAAGATTTCGGTGGCTCACCGATCCTTGCCTACGAGAGCCGTCGCCAATGGCAGGAACGCCTCGAAGGTGAACTCGCAGAGTTCGACTTGGGCGTTCGTGAGAGTCTCGTCATTATCACAACCCACGCTACCTTCGCTTCTGAGACGTTCCAGCGAGTGTTGAGCCGGGTCAATCGCGAGCGATTCATGCTAATAGCCGACGAGGTCCACCACCTCGGTGCGCCACACCTCAAATCGGCATTGCCAACAGATATCCACCTTCGGCTGGGCCTCTCGGCAACGCCAGAACGGTTCTACGATGAAGCGGGGACCGAAGACCTCATGGAGTACTTCGGCGGCGTCGTCTATGAGTACGACCTCACAGAGGCAATTCAAAATGGCGCACTCTGTGAGTATTACTATATCCCACACGTCGTCGAGTTGACCGAAGATGAAGCCGACGAGTATCTCGGCCTCTCGAAAAAGATAGCCCGCCTCATCAGCCAATCAGATGACGACCTCGGTGATGCAGATCTCCAGGGGAACAAGGACCTGCAGTTCGCACTGTTCAAGCGCGCTCGACTGGTCGGGACCGCCGAGCGAAAACTCGACCGGCTGGTCGAGTTACTCGAATACGACCAGCAGACGAAACACACGCTCGTCTACTGCGGAGATGGGACGGTCGAAGGCGACATCACGTCCCGAACACGACGCCACGTCGACGCGGCCGTCTCAAGACTTCGAAGCCAACTTGGCTTGCGTGCAGAGCGCTTTACTGCCGATGAGTCACGAAGCGAACGCCAGACCTTGTTATCGCGCTTCGACAAGGAGGAAATTCAAGCATTGGTCGCTATCCGCTGTCTCGACGAAGGCGTGGACGTTCCGGCGACACGGACTGCGTACATGCTCGCGAGTTCCTCGAACCCTCGGCAATTCGTCCAGCGCCGAGGCCGCATCCTGCGAACCTATCCGGGGAAACACCACGCCGTGATCCACGATTTCGTCGTCGCCCCACCACCGGCGATCCGCGAAGACGCGGCTAGTGACGAATCGCAGTTCACGACCGAGCGCAATCTCATCAAACGTGAACTCGAACGGGTCACGCTATTCGCTGAATCGGCCCGAAACCACCCAGATGCCGATATTGATGGCATTCCAACCGATGCTGGCGCCATCGGCGAACTCAAACGCGAGTTCAACCTGCGCCAAATGTGACATCCATGACCCAACAGAGACAACCGCTACTCCAAGGCTGCACTGAGAACTACTGCACTAGACTTCATGCACTGCGTACCAGCCAGATTAATACCCATAGATTGTCAGGTGATCGTATATGACTGACAGTGAAGACACAGAGGACGTTAGTACCGAGACGCTGGCACGCATTCGCGAGCGCACACTTCGTGCAGAAAAGAAGCAACTTCACATGCGTAAGCCACACAATATTATCCCTGAATTAAAAGAGATCGTCGAAGAGGAGATTCCGGAGTAATCTACTTATGCGATTACACCGACTCCATCTCACGAACTTCCGCCAGTTTCGGACGGGAACAATTACGTTCGCACAAGGTGGTGAGCAAAACGTTACTGTCGTCCACGGCCAGAACGGCTCGGGGAAAACGACGCTGAAAAACGCTCTGACGTGGGTGCTATATGACGAAGTGGACTTCACCCTCCGGCCCGATAAACTTGCTAGTCAAGGGTCGTTCGCCGAGACTGAGACGGGTGACACTGTCCGTGTCGAGGCCGTACTCGAGTTCGAAGACGAAGATATCGACTATGAACTCACCCGTTGGGTCGACTACCAGAAACAGTCGGCAAGCGACTACGAAGGGGAGATCATCGACAACGGTCTCTCGCTGACGTTTTCAGAACCCGATGGTACCAGAGGCACGCGAAATAACCCACAAGACGCCATCGAACAGATACTCCCAACGCGGCTGAGTTCGTTGTTCTTCTTCGATGGCGAGTATATCACTCGCCTCTCAGAGACGCGGAGTCAAGACGAGATCAGAGCCGCTATCCAGAATATCATGGGGCTCAAGATTATCGAGCGCTCGATCACCCACCTCGAGGCTGTCGAGGAGCGCTTCGAAGACGAACTACAGGAGGCTGCGAGTACGGAGCTCAAGTCCCTGATGGACCAACGGACAACGCTTCGCGAGGAGAAAGCCGATCGAGAACAGGCACTTGGTGCGGCCCAGGACACGAAAGCTCGGTTAAACGAGGAGATCGACGAGATCAAGCACAAACTCGAACAAATAGACGATTCATCCGAGTTAGAAGAAGAGCGTACAGAACTCGAGTCGGAACTCGAACGAATCAACGCAGAGGTCGACGCCATTAACGACGACATCGAAGACACGATCAGCACTCAGGGCCATCTCCCTTTTGCCATGCCAGCGGTCGAAGAGACGGCAAAGGACCTCGACCGACTCCGCGAGGAGGGTGTACTCCCCTCGGAGGTGTCGAACCAGTTCATCGACCGATTGCTAACTGACGGCACCTGTCTCTGTGGCCGCCCGCTCGAACCGGACACAGAGCCATACGCCAAGGTCACAGCGTACCAATCAGAGGATGTAACTGAAGGGTTCGATCAGGCTGCAATACGTATCATCTCACATCTCACCCAGCTGGATTCAGAGCGGACCGACTATTTCGAGCGCATCTCAGAGCTACTCGAACGGCGCTCGAAACTCCGTGACCGGGAACAGGAGATCGCAGAACAGCTGAGTGAGATCAGCGCCCAAGTCGAAAAGATAGACGTTGTTGACCCCCAGACCGGAGAGACTCCAGCAGAACTGGAGTCAGCACGAGATTCGAAGGCTGACCAACTCAGCGAAACGGAAAGCGATATCGTCCGCCACGAGATCAAGATTGAAGAGTTAGATGAAGAGCTGGCAGAGGTAAACACCGATATCGACGAAGCACGGCAAGATAAAAAGGAGGCCGAACTCGCGCGAAAGCGGATGCGGGCTACAGAATCAGTCCGTCGACAGCTGGAAGCATCGTTTGACGACCTGCAAAAACGTGTCCGCAACTGGTCGAATAAACTTGTCGAACAGACCTTCGAAGAGATCGCGACCAAGGGATATCAGGCAGAGATTACAGACGCCTTTGAACTCCACATCAAAGACCAGGTCGAAAACGAGTATCTCGAAGTAGAGAAATCGCGTGGTGAGCGCCAAATTGCAAGTCTCACCTTCATCGGAAGTCTGGTCCAGATCGCCCGAGAACGTTACGAATCGAGCGACGATACAGAGTATTTCAGCGGCGGTATCTATCCTATCATGATGGACTCCCCGTTCGGGGCCCTCGATGATGACCACCGTCGACAGGTGAGCCGGGTCATTCCAGAAATGGCTGAGCAGGTAATCATCCTCGTGACAGACTCACAGTGGCGAGGACCGGTTGCAAGCGAACTTTCCGCGATTGCTGGGCAGCAGTATCGTCTCGAGTACGACGCTGGTGACAGTGCAGAGACATTCCCCCAGACAACGATTGAAAACGAAACTGCGGTTACGGAGCCCTAACCATGCCAGAATCAACTATTCGACAGAACTACTATCGGCATTCGCTGTACGACAAAATGGTCGAAGAGTGGGACCTCTTCAATACCTACGTCGACCTCTTCGTCTTCGCTGGGTGTGTGGGGTATGCAACTATCGACCGAACGACCGCTGCGGGCTACGATACGAGTGAGTATGCGGGAGAAGGCAACACGCAAGGTGAAATGCTCTGGATGCACCTCGCGAACAAGACGACCTATCGAGCGGTTGCAGCCTCTATTGCTTATCAACATACAGGTGACCCTGAAGCACTAGTCGACCCGCAGCTACAACTCGAAGTGCTCGCTCGGTATGCACGAGCGGGTATCGATCGTCTCGAGACGGAGTTTGGAGAATCGGCAAGCACCCCCAGAGATGGGCTTATTTCGTTCATCGAGAACGAGCAGCCGAATGGTGACTCACAACAGGAGGATATCCTCGGGACCATCGCCGCAAGTTTCGACGAAAGTAAGATCGGAGAGTAAACGGTCTGAAGTGGTGGTAGCCAGCATGTTCAGGAGATAGAGTACGACCGCCAAATAAGAAGTATTCTCTCGCAGAGAGTCTAAGCTCGCCTCTCTGATAGAAGAATAATAGAAGCGGACAGCAGGATTAGCAAAACCATTTCATCGTTCTGTATTCTTCAGTACCGTAACCTATTTCTGTACTAATAACGTTCAATCTGTGTATCATATGGGGGATATTACCTCACTATCTGCCGGTGATGAGTGGCCGAATCATTACCGCGGATTCAGTCTACAGATCAGCCCGAACGGCAGTATCTGGTGGCAGTTATACAGCGGAACTGACCGATTAGAGCTGTCATCGCCGCCCACCGAACTCGTCGAGACACTCCTAGAACTGAAGCATCTCGGCGGTCGCATTCATATCACTGAGGATGGACACGTACTGACGAGAGTCGAAGAGGACGAGTCAGATGACTACATCGACATCTATGTCGGCGATATCGAACTCGATGGAGAACTCGTACCGCAGGACAATCCGGAGTTCGGTATTCCACTCCGGCCGGATGAACTCTCCTCAGGCGACCTGTGGCCCAGCGTCTATGATGGCAGCCGCTATTCGTTCGCTGGGGAACGCGTCTGGTGGCAGAACGGATCGACCAATCGACGCCACATGGTGGATGGAAAATTCCCACAGGATATTCTCGAGACGCTTCGTCGCTACAAATCCAGTGGCGGGTCATTCCGGATAACGCCATGGGGCGACGTGATCACCCTGGTTCCATCACATCCTGCACCCGGAGAGGTTCAAGCGCAGTTTGGGGACCTCCCACGAGTGGTACAGAACATCATCAAGCTCCGGAAAGAGCGGGGCGTGGAAATGTTACCCATATATATCGGTAACGTCGGCGACGCCACAATCGAAGTCACGGAGCCACGGTCGCTCACGGACGAACTCTCGACGGAAGAACGCGATGCGCTCTCATCTTGGGCGAGTGGACTGGGACGGACCTCGACTACGTCACCCGCTGCACACGAGACAGAGAGTCAGCAGCAACCTTCTGAGGAAGACATACCGTCGACTGATGAGGCAGACGATGTGCCTCGCTTTGATGACGACCCTGTCGACTGGATGCGTGACAATATCGAGAAGAAAGAGGAGTAAGGATGAGTGCCAGACTCACCGACGAAACGACGACGGTGCCGATAGCAGATGCTCAAGACGTGGAAATCGAACCAGGGATGCCATGGCCCTCTGCATACCGTGGGTCACGGTATAGCCTCGTCACGTCGAGAGAGCACAAACAGACCGTTTTTCAGTGGAAGTACAATGACTTGGTGGCGATGGTTGATCCGCCCACAGGGCTCCTTGAGCGACTCAGTGAACTCGGTAAGTCACGGGGGAGCGGGAAGGGGAGCGTTCGCGTCACCGCAGGCGGCGAGGTCTTGACGAAGATAGAGAGTAGCGAGTACGCCTACGCAAATCAGGCACCCGTCGACTCTGGCTGGATACCAGTCTACCTCGGTACACTCGACGGCGAACCTGATTTTGATATTCAAGTAAATCCAGAGATAGAGGCGAGCAACGTCACTGTTTGGAGTGGGTTCCCGTTCAATCATGGTGAGCGATGGGCAGTCAGCTACGACAATAGGCTTATCTGGAAGTGGCAGGATTACCGGTTCTACTCGGCATTCGAGCACCCAGAACTTATCGAAGCCTACCAGGAATTCCGGACCACTGCCGGACGTCTATACATTAATGAGTACGGTCACGTATTCGTGAACGTCCCACAGCAGCAGGTTCCAGAGTCCAAAAAATCGGAACTCGCTGCAATTCACTCGAAGTGGGAGCAAAAAACTGAGCGACAAAATGACACAGCAGCCCAGCGGCTGGTTACCCGCAGGCTCAAGGTGACGGGCGGCGGTAATCCAGAAGAGGGCCATTTGCCGCTCTATATCGGGCATCTCTCGCAGTTTGATGACGGGCTGATTCCACGACCTGTCGTCGAGGATGAGACCTACTACGTCGCTGCTGCCCACGGCGAAGAGCTCTCGGACTACTGACCATGGGCCGACGCTTTCCGACGCCGATAATCGGCGTAGCGACCGAAGAAGAGCGCTATCGAACAGTTATCGGAGTGGTTGTGGAAGCGTCAGGTCCACTAGCATGGGCAACATTCCGAGACCGATGTCAACGGCATTTGCTGAAGCCAGATACCGGAGAACAGTACTCCGACTCGTATCTTGATCGGATTCTTCCAACGTTTGCAAACCTAGGGGTCATCCAACGTACCGATGATGGCGTTCGCCCGTCACCGTTTGCCACAGACTGGTTCCATGGAGACTTAGCCTTCTCCGAGTTCGTCTGGAAATCACTCAAACGAAGCTGGGTTGCGATGGGCGAAAAACCGGAGGGGATTGAGGGTCTCGACCGGATACTTCGAACAGTTGAAGCCGCATCTGATGGGCTCAAGTTCGGTGAAATCCAAAATCGGCTCGCAGCCAACCACGGCTATGAATTCAACGAGGAGGGGGTTCGGGGCTATCCTGATCTCCTCCGGATACTTGGTGTACTCGAAAAAGACGGGCACACATATAATACGACAAGCGAGGAAGTCGTCGAACGATATAAACGACGCTTCCGGAATACAGATATTTTCGATACGCTCGAGAGTCGGCTCAAGCGTGAGGGTACCACAGTTGACCCACCGTCTCGGACTGCCAAGCGGGACATGATGAAGTACTACATGTACCGCGAGTCCGGGGGCTGGTATAAGCGCAGACAGTGGTATAAGACGTTCTGGCGGAATTATCTTCAGAAAGCAACCCGGGACGGTAACACTGGTGACGAGCTTCGCCGGAAAAATGAATATCGGGAAGCACAGAACCGTCGGAGAGATCTCCGAAACGAAGTGATAGCTCAGTACGAATTTTTGGACTCGAAATCGCTACGTGGTCTCTCAGCAGGCGTTCTCGAACGCATGCGAAACGCCGATACCGAGCGAGAGGCCCAACGGATTCGCATTTCGGCAGGCAGTGGTATCTCTATTGCTGACCTCGAATTACTGGCCGACTCAGACCGAGACTCATATACATTCTCAGATGGGTTCTCGCTGTACGGTTGGCAGCGAGAAGCAGCCGATAGGTGGTTTTCTGATGACAATGGCCGTACCCCAGAGACAGGTATCGCTCAAGTTGTAACTGGTGCTGGGAAGACGGTAATGGCGTTGGAGGTGTTGCGACGGTGGCTTCAACAAGACGATGACCGAGTAGCAACGGTTATCGTGCCGACGAAGGTCTTGCTGCATCAGTGGCTCACGGAGCTCGTCTCGACGCTGAACGTGCCTATTGATGAGATCGGCTGGGCCGGCGGTGGGCACAAAGACGACTTTGGGGACTGCCGAATTATGGTCAGTATCGTCAACAGCGCGGTCAAAAATGACTACCTTCGTGAAGCTCTCCAACAAGCAGACGAACCCGACCACCTACTCGTTGCTGACGAGTGTCACCGCTACACTGGCGAAAAGTTCTCGAATATTTTTTCCTACCCTCGAGCAGCCTCACTTGGTCTCTCAGCAACGCCAATCTCTCGAGAGGATGAGCTGACCTCCGCAGATAAAATACTGCTCCGAGAGCTTGGCGAGATATACTACCGACTTACATACGATGAGGGGATACAACGCGGTCTCATCCCCGAATTTACGATAGAATATGTTGGGTTCGAGTTAGCCGACCCTGAACGGCGCGCCTACGAAGAACTTTCGCGCCAGGTATCGAATGCTGTCAAGGAAATAAAGCAGCGATACGACCACCGTCTCCACGAGCTGAGCGGGAGTTTTGCCAGAAAACTCCAAGTTATTCGAAACAACACGGATGGTCCAACCGGCCCGATATCGGATTACTTTCAGTATACACAGGAGCGACGTGAATTAGTAGCAAACGCGGCCGCACGACAAGCGATCACGCTAGATTTGTTGGAACAAACAGTTACCGCCGACCAGAAAGCCATCGTCTTCCAAGAGCGCATTGAACAGCTCGAACAACTCATCGCTCCTGTCGAGCGGCGTGGGGAGAATAATCGAACGGGCGAATTGGCAGATGATGCCCCAGAGCACCGGCGTCTCTACGAGACGTTTGAGGGGCTTGAAGAAGTCGACCAAGCGGTCGAGACACTTTTCGCAGATACTGATTACTGGCCCGTGATGTATCACTCAGGTCACTCTCGTGACATCTGGAATGATATCGCGATGGATTGGTTCCGCGAGGACGACATGGCGAACGTCATGCTGAGCGTGAAAGCGCTCATCGAGGGAGTCGACGTTCCGAGTGCCGACGTCGGTATCGTACGGGTGTCCAGCAGTAGTATCCGTCAGCGTATCCAGACACTCGGGCGGATTCTCCGGACCGGCGACGATATCTCACAGGAGTCAACTCTGTACGTTCTCTATGCGCGTGATACCGTCGATGAACGCATCTTCCAAGAGTACGATTGGCAGGAAGAGCTGGCCAGCGCTAAAGTCAAACACAAAATCTGGGAGCGTGAGGGCGATGAGAGTTACTCTGACGGCCAAATTAGACCAGCTGACCCCGAAGAGTACCCACCTCGTCCAGAGCCAGAAATTATTCCAGACCCAGACGAGTTGACGATTGGTGATGACTACGAAGGGACGCGTGAACCCATCAAACGCGTAAGTGTCGATAGCCGCGGTCGATTATTCGAAAAGACTCGGAACGGTCGGCAGTATCTATCGACCGAGACCTTCGAAGAGGTCATCGAATTCGTCCGCCGCGAGAAAGGCGGCGGGACGATCATCGTGAATGAGCACAATCACCTGCTTACCATCCTCCAAGATGGCCCCGTCTTCCTCGGTACAGTGGAGGACCCAGACGTGTTTGAACCGACTAAGAACACGCAACAAACGATACACAGTGACGGTGTGACTTCCGAATCTCAAACGAAATCAGACGAGGACACAAGTCTAACCGACGAACCTGACGACTTCGATGACATCTTCGGATGAGCGGGAATTCCTGCTCAGACAGTCAATTTCCCTAGATATATCGAGATTATTACTGGTGAGGGATCAAAAGCTTTGGTCAAAATGACCGAGGCGAGATGGTTTCACTTCAAGCAGTTCTCAAGACGTGTTCTCGATTTAGCGAGACAGTTTGGGAGTTACATCAGAAACGAGACCCTGGAGCTCGGCGAGAGTGAGCGGCTCGATTTTAACGAGTTCTCCCTCAGCAGTGTAGAAGATAGTAAGTTCGACATCGTGGTCGGGATACACCGATGTAAGCACGTGATAGTAGACACTAAGCTGTTTTCGGTACTCAGGCTGGCCGGTTCGCACTCGGTCGGTCTTGTAATCCACCACTTGAATAGTCGTGGGAGTGCGATGAATCAGGTCAATAATGCCCGCCAACAGGACACGTCCGTTTTCCATCTTTAGAGGAAGGTGAGCATTCTCCTCGGCGATGAGATCTCCAGAGAGCCCATCAAGGAACTCTTGTACGCGCCGTTCATCCGGCGTTGACGGCTCGCCGTTACCGGTCTGAGCATAAAGCTCGGCAAAGTCGTGAACGCGCTGCCCGTGTTCCATCCCGAGGCCATCTTCGCCGGCTCCCTCAACCTCATCCATAATATCGTGTGCAGACAGCCGCAGGGGCGTTGTACTGGTTCGTATTGCTGGTTCATACTGTGACACCGATTCCGTCTGAAGGCTCTGTGGTGTTACGTCAGGCTCGAGGAGATCGGCCGAACAGTCTAGTTCCTCGAAGAACGTGCAGGGTTCCTGCCCGGCACTGAAGAGGAGATGTTGCTCCGCTCGCGTCATAGCTACATAGAGGAGCCGTCGCTCTTCGTGATACTCAGTCGGGATACCTGCTGAGAGGAGATCATACCGCCAATTGGGAAGGACGTAGGGGCCATCGTATGCGTCAGTGGCGACGTGGGTTTGCTGGAGACCGAGTTCATCGGAATAGCGAATACGACCGTCGCTGCCACCGGCTGGCGGGAACGCTCCCTGATTCATGTTGGCGATGATAACTATCGGATACTCGAGTCCCTTTGCAGCATGGATGGTCTGGACTGTTACTGAATCGCGACCAGTTCGGTTTTCGACCTCGACCGTACTCTCATCTGCCCAACTTTGCTGGATAAGTCGAACGAGATCGCCCCTGGTTAGCGACGTCGACTCTAATGTATCTTGGAGCGTGCTGACCAGTGCATCAGCGTATCCATCGTTGAGGCCATATCGGTCAAGAACGCGCTGAGCGAGTGACCCAACACCAGTCAACTCCTGTAGTTCATTCCGGAATTCGACCATGTCATCGGGGTATCGTTCTTCCTTGAGGATGTACTCGGCCTCCGGGAGGGTGTAGCCGGCCTGTTCTAAGATGACAGTCCAGCCCTTTCGCGGATGAGTGTTCTCGACGATGCGAAGCCAGGCCAACACCAGTTTTGCATGGTCGGTATCGAATAGCTCCATTCCCCCCTCGTAAGCAACAGGAATGCCGTAGTCGGTAGCGGCCCGTTGAAGATCACGGCCGAATCGTCGGACCCGTGTGAGAACGGCGATATCGGCGTACGTCGGTGGCCGTCCTGTAGTCTCATCCTCGTCTGCTTCGATTGTGTATTTCGGGTTTCCGACGATGTCCTGTATCTTGGTGAGGAGTGCATCTATCCCTTGGTCCGACTCGCTCTGGAAGGCTTCAATCCGTGTCGGGAGGTTATGATCGACGTTTGCTGACAATGGAGTAATACCGCTGGGATAGCCCTGCCGGGAGACGTCATCACTGCCGGTAGCCGGTAACGAAAGACTCTGTTCGGAGAAATCGAGAATACGCTGGGTTGACCGATAGTTCTGTTCAAGCTCTATCTCTTCGACGTCTGGCGCTTCGAACGGGATGCGGTCAGTGTCGCTGTTGAGTTCTTCGATGTACCGGTTGAGACGCGTCTCGAAATCGAGAATGTTCTCGACTGCTGCGTGCTGAAAGCCATAGATGCTCTGTTTCCAGTCGCCAACAACACACAGGTTGTCTTGTCCAGTAAACAGCAAGGCGATCTTGAACTGGAGCTCGTTCGTGTCCTGGAACTCATCTATCATCACATAGTCGGCCTGTAACTCTTCGCGGAGCGTGTCGTTTTCACAGAGCAAGACGAATGCGAACAGTAGTTGCATCCAGAACGTGAGATAGTTGCGTCTAAGCGCGAACCTGATGTAGTCGAAGTACAGGTCATGAACGAACGCTTCGAGCGCCGAGCGGTCGCTTTCGAAGGCATCCCAAACAACGGATTCTGTCGCTGCTTTCCCGTCTCCCCGAACCGTGTCTTCGGTGGGAGCATTCGGTTCGTAGGGTTGACCCGACCAGCCGCTGAGTGCACTCCGCATATCGGACTGACGTGAGCCATCGTTTTGCGGAGCGTTTGCCTTCGAAAGTGCCTCCTCGAAGAGCTCTGAATCGCCATTGAGATAGCGCTCACTCTGCCGGTACCAACCATTACGTTGAGGGAAGACACCCTTTGCAGCGAGTTCACGAATCAGCCGAAGGAACGTTTCGGGGTCGTTCACAACTTGGAAGAACTGCTCGTATTCGGGATTATCGTCGATGAACTGGCGAGTGAATTCACGAAACCGCTCGGCTTCGACGACTTCTTCTGCGAGCACATCGGCAGTAGGCGCGAGCGTGTCCTCGATGCCTAAATAGGTCGGTGCGAGGAAACCGTGTGTCCCAAGTATCTGATTACAGAGGCCGTGGAACGTCCCGATCGGCGCATCACGAAGCGCCGCCATCTCGTAGTCACAGTGGCGGACGATTCGTTCTCGCATCTCGTCGGCTGCGTTCTCCGTGAACGTGAACAGCCGTACATCTTCAGGGTCGACAGCTGTTTGGTCGATGATGGCCGCATAGCGTCGCGTGACCGCATAGGTTTTCCCAGTACCCGCGCCGGCATCGACGAGATAAGTTCCCGTAAGTTCGTCAATAAGTTTCTGCTGTTGCTCGTTCGGACCAGCAGGCTCATCGGAAGTTGCGGTCTCCTCACGTTGCTCCGGGGCTGAATCGTCAACAGGCGGCGAGTCAGTCACTGGTCATCACCGCCGACGATTAACAATGGATGGTCAAGGCGATCATCGTTCGGGTCGCCGACAGGGAAACCAGAGTTGCGATACTCGTTCACTTGGTTGATCCATGTTTGCAGGAATGTCTCATACTCATTAAGGTCTCTGCCGAATAGCTGCCCGTTACGCAGCCCGAATAACTTCTTCATTGTCGAACGCGCCCCTTTTCGGACATACTTGTAGTCGCCCACGTGGTCAACACAGTGGCTTTCAAAGGCCGAGGTGATTGGCGAGTCCAGTACCTCGTCTTTGGACTCTGCATCGGGGTAATCGTGGCTCGTAAAGAACGCCGCGTACGGTTCGTATTCCATTCGTTCGAGTGTTTTACGTCGGTTATTGCTCTCAGCAAGGTCCTCCCAGAGCCATTGATAAACCGACTCGGAGCCGATATAGTCGCTGAATCGGTCGGGAGTATACTCGACCTCGGTCACAGTCTCATGAACAGAGACATCATCACGACTGACAACTGCCTTATCGACAATATCGAGGAAGTACACAAAACGGAAGGAAAGAGGCTGTTCAGGGGTAACAGTTCGATGGTGTGCGAGATAATGATGAGCCTGAAAATTTGGTGTGTCGCTTGGGTTCTCTATGGCTCCGTCTTTGAGGACTGAAGTAGCGGTACTTTGTGAACCGGTTTTGTAATCGACGAGCGTTGTGGGGTCCTGAACAAGGTCGACGACACCGTGGCCACCTAAGTCTTCATTCTCAAACCGCTGTTCGGTTACAGTTGATTCCAGTTCCTGGCCGAGATGAGTCGCCAGACTCTGTGACTCGCTAAACGACTCGTATCCATTGTATACCCGCTCTTCGATTTCAATATCGTCCAAGTAATCCGTAAGCAGGTCCAGACCAACAGCAGCGGTCGTTCGCCACGTTTCAACATCGTGCTGGTCTAAAAACGGGCGCTGCTCGTCAACGAGCCAGTTCAAGACCGCCTCACGGTTCGTACGAATAGCCTCCGGTGCGACAGTATAGAGTTCGGCAACATCGTGGAAGGCAGTACCCCGCTGGCGAAAATGGTCCGTCGAGCTCTCGACAAGCTCCGAGATATAGTATTCTCGTGGGCAGTTGACGAGTGTACGCAATGTAGACTGGCTGAGTGAGGTGACTGGGTCACTCGATGAAACACCATTCGGTGGGTCGTGTTTGAACGGTGTTGAGCCACCAAGCGATGGTCCCCCGTGTCGTGTCGATGGCAGGTCCCCGAAACTGTCAAACTTCGAGTCTAGGAGGTCTTCAAAGTAGAGACAGGGAGTGACTGGATCGCCACCAGTTGCATCGACGACGAAATAATGACGCTTCTGGCCGTTCTGGAGAAGGAGCTGGAAACGTTTGAGATTCAGTGCATCTTCTTGCGCCGTGTCGACCCATGGCCGCTCAGGGACCGCCCGCTCCCAACTCCGGTCGAGGCCAATGTAAAACACGGTCGGTCGGTCGACGTAGACGGAAGAGGTCGCTGATGCCAGTAGGACACCATCAGTCGATGACTCGAACGGGACATCGAACGTATCCAGATAGAACAGAAGGTCGTCAACGCGCGACTGTGTTACTTGGCTATCGAGAATTCCCACTGTCTCCAGTTCGGTCTCTAAGTCCCACATCGGCACTGCCGTACGGTTACTGTAGGCTGCAAGCACCTCGCTAAACGACAACGACGGAATCCGGTCAATAAGGTCAACTACGTCTTGGACCGCATCGTCAGTGACTGTTGATAGTCGCCGGTTTTCGTCGTCAATTGGCGGCTCGATAGCCATCTGTATGAGGAGGGGCCGGATGTCGCTCAGTCTGAGGTCGTCGCTGTCAAAGGCCGCTCTGAGGAGCCGAAGAAACGCTCGGACGGACGGCTGATCCTCAAAACCAGGGCCGCCTCGGTATGGAATGTCATTAGCGGCGAAGGCGGTCTCCACTAACGTCGCATATCTGCTCCCCCGATTGAGAACAATACCGACGTCCTCAGCGTTGTTTGCATCGATATAGTTTACGAGTGTATCAACGATTTCTGTCGGTGACTCAAAGATACGGATCTCCGGGAGTTCGTATGTTCCTTCGGCGAAAAGGTCCACTGACTTGTATCCCGACGGAACAACGGTGTCATCCAGCGGCGTGAAAAACTCCTCACCAGCCACGACGACATCATCCGCTACGGGGTCGGAGTCAGCCAAGTCTCGATACGTACTCCGCTCAGCTCGGACGACTGCCAGTGCCTTCCGCATCGCAGCGGTATCATACTGCGCTTGCAGTACGTTTTCCGGGTCTCCAGTCCGATCCCAGCAGTCCAAGATGTGTTGGACGGTAAATGCCGCTTCTTTCCAAGAGAGGGTCGTTTGGTCAATAATGGCGAGGAAAAGCGGTCGCTGGTCTGCTGGGACCATCTGTCCCGACGCATGGCTACGCGGCGTTGCAGCGAGTCTCCCTAGGCGAGGTTCCTCTAAACGTCGGTCGAGTGCGAGCGTGAGTGGACCCTCTGTCGAGAGAACAGTGTCAGCACCAGCGACCTCATCGTAGATATCGTCAATAGATCTAGCCCGTTGAATTGCCACGCTTACTCTGGAGTGTCAGGTTGAATTAATGTTACGGTCGGTGACGTGTGATGAGTTTTCATTCCCAGGTGCGCTCTCCAGATAATACCTCTGTAATGAAGCGAGCTTCTTCCAGCTTCTTTGTGCGAATGGCATCTGAGATGTCATCTCCAGCGGCTTGTTCTGCCAACCGATGCATCATATACTGGTAGTTTTGGGCGACTCTCTCATTGTCAAGCAAGTTTTCGACATTATCGGGTAGGTTTGCCACGAACTGCTTGATGTCTCCACCAGACGTTTCGTGACTTCCATCACCGAGCCGTTTCGCCAATTTCGGAAGTAAATCCCGTGTGTATTCATCATCACCAATTCTCTGGCCGTTCGAATCAATGGGATAGCCGGTCGTAACGTTACCAGTTTCGATACCTATCAAATGGTCAGTACCGTCTTCTCCCTGCAAGGGGGCTATATACTTATTTGGCTCATCTGCAACAGCTTCGACGCCATAGTTCACAAGCGCATGTTGGAGCTTCTCTTTACTCGGTCCATCTAAACCGTATTTTTCGTAGAGACCAAGAAAACTGGCTACCTTCGCGAGTTCGCCATAGGTTCCAGAGATATCGGCTGTTGGATCTTCCGCAATCTCCTGTTCTATCCACTCCCCAGTTTTCGACCTGATGAATCCCTTCGTTGTTTCACCATCAACCTGTAGAAAATCGAATACCGACTCACTATCGGCGTTCCGAACATTGAGGTCATACAGTGCTGAAAGAAGTTCGTCTTTGCTTGGATTAGTCAGGTCGCGGTACACACCCAGATGCCCACCCAGAGACGACAATGCCTGAAACTGCCCCTCTAAATCTGGCTCTTTTTCTCTGGTTTGAGATTGTGGTAGCAAGTCGTTCAATTCCTGATTAATGTCGTCAAAGGAGGTCATCAGACAATCACTATCATGAGATACTATTGTTAGGACATAATAGTACCTAGTTTGCTGCTAAAAGATTGCCAATATATTTGAGAGCGTCAATGCTTCTTGACTACCTCAAAGCTCTTCGAACGTCTGCTGTGGTTCAACATTGACTTCGTCTTCCCCAATAGCTGCTCCTTGTTCGAAGTATGCGAGGACATCGTCCTCAAGTTCGGTTTGGACCATCTCGAGATTATAGAGGTCTACGATATCCCTGTAAGCCTCTTTCAAGACGTTACCGAGGCTCGTCTCCCACGCCTGTCCATCTGTAATCCATACACATTCGATACCGTCTTGACGCATTCGTGTTGAGACACGATCGTAAGACCGTTTGATTTCGCTTGGCTTGCTCCCACTCGCCGTATAGCAGTTGGCCTCGAAAACAACCCGGGGCTCATCGTCTTCCATGATAGCAAAATCTACGACCTTCGATTGCCCAGATTCGTCCTGATACTGTGTTGTGTGCTGTTCAATGACCTCAACACGATGACCTCGCTTGCGAAGTGTTTGAGTAATAGTCTCTAGCTCTTCGAGGATGATTTGTTCGAAACAGTCCCCCCCGCGGTTCTTTCGTTTATGCGATTCCATTCCGACTTTCATCCCACGGAAATGCGCACTGATATCGTCGGTCGTATCGACGAGATACTGTAACCCGATTTCTTGCAAGACTTTCCCGAGGTCCCGCGCAGCGTCTCGGTCACCACTATCGATGGCACGTTGGATATCGTAGAACCGCCAAAGCCCCTCCAGAGCGGCATATTTTGTCCCGGAATGACCCAAGAGGTCGAAGTAGAAATCAATCCACTCTCTCGTGTCCTCAGCGTTACTGAGGGCATCAGCTAAACCAGTAATAAACCCATCCTCAGAGACGTTGCGCAGGGAATCAAGTGCCTCGATTTGTGGCTGGTAGTTCGCTAGCTCACGCTCTATCCGTTCCCAATCGATGAAATCCGACATCGGGATCGCAGAGGGGATAACCCCTTCTTGAAACTCTCCAACAAACTCAGTTACTGGCGGCCGACGGCGCCGAATTGGCATAACCGCGGTAGAACGTTCCTTCACTTCAATAACCTTTACAGGGGTATTGAACGGCGTCTCATTCAGTTTCGCGCTCAGTATGTTCCCAGAGAAACGACCCGCCAACCTCAGTATTATCGACACTACCTTCGTCACGAAGCGAACGGAGACGGCGATATGCTAAGTCATAGGAACATCCCACTGATTCGGCGACATTCGCTGTCGTCGGTGGGTCTACGCTGTCGATAGCATCGAGGAATGCCTCATCAGAATATGTCTCTGTGTATTGACCTGTATCGGATTCTCGGTCCCGGACCACACGGATACATCTATGGGCGCCCTACTTAACCCTCTTCGAGTTATCGCCTTTCAATATAGACTGAAAGGCAGGTTTTTTACCTAGGCGTACCCTGTATTTACTCGAATGACGAAACCGGTACTCAAGTGGGCCGGCGGTAAACGGCAGCTGTTAGACGACCTAAAAGCCAGGTTCCCGCGTGATTTCGACGCTACCGAAAATGCATACCACGAGCCGTTCTTAGGTGGCGGCGCACTCTTTTTCGACATCGAGCCGACTACGGGGACGGTGAATGACACGAACGCCCGCCTCGTAAACTTCTACCGGCAGGTCCGGGACAACCCTGAAAAGCTCATCAATCGGTGTCGAGAGTTCCAGGACCCCGAACACGATCCAGACGAAAGTTTCCCGTTTTCGACGACAGACCGGAGCGGAAAAGATGTCGATTCGTATTATTACCAACAGCGAGCTCGATTTAATAACCGGCCAGCAGGCGATGACTTCGATGCGCTTGAAGAGGCTGCCCTTCTACTCTATCTCAATCGAACGGGGTTCAACGGAATGTATCGTGAAAATGCGGATGGGTTCTTTAACATCCCACAAGGGCGATATGCTAACCCAGATTGGGTTCGGGCCGAAGAGGTTCGTGCAGCAAGTCGTGTTCTAGAGCGCGTAGAACTCTACAATCAAGACTATACGTACGTAGAGGAGGTCGTATCGCCGGGTGACCTCGTCTACTTCGATCCGCCATACGAGCCGATGAGTACAACTGCAGACTTCACCAAATACAGCGCAGATGGGTTCGATACCGAAGACCAGCAATCACTCTTGGAATTTGCCGACTCCTTGGCCAGCGAAGGAGTTCACGTTATTTTGAGTAACAGTGGCGTGATGTACGACCTCTACGAGGCGGAGTCAGAGAATCTACTGCCAGATACCGTCGGGGCAACCCGGTCGATCAATAGTGACGGTGAGAATAGGGGGGAAGTCGAAGAAATTATCGCAACTAGCGTCAGTGAAGAGAGCCGAGCCGGCCAGTCACAAACTGGGCTTGGCCAGTTTAGTGACTGAAGAGAGATTGGCTCTACAGTGCTCAGAGACTCAGGCGAGATAGATGGAGCGGCTATATTTCGCCACCGATTGTTCACCACATCGTTTTATACTCGGTCGTAAGCCACGCAGCCACTATCGCTAGCGGCCTCCGGACTCACCGGCGATAGCTTGCCACTCTTCGTAATCGACCTCCGGGTGCCGGAGCGCTACCCGCCGAAGTGCTTCATACATGCCGTATAGTTCGCCCACCATCGTCCGCGCTTCCGCACGGAGATCTGATAGTAGCTTCCCCGGGTCTGTGTCACTCGAGGACTGATGGCCCTGCGGCAGCCGAAACTGCGTGAGGTAATCCAGAATAGCGCTGGCACCACTAATCAGCGGTTCGAATACTCGCATCGTTCTGTTGACAGCAGTTGCTCCGATACCCTGGCCAGCCATCCTCGTCTCGAAGGCGGCTTCGATATCGGCGGGTGAATCGTAGCCCCCACGCTGGGCGTTTCCTAGGAGTGCTTCGCCTGCATCACCGAAGACGCCGACTAGCACTCGAGTTGCCCCCGCAATCGGGTCCATGCGTTCGATACCGATTGGTTCCGTTTCGAGTTCCGTTATCGGATACCGAATCCCCGCGAACGCCGTGTAAGCACCCACGTACGCTTCTGCCGCCGCCTCCATGTCACGACGGACGCGTGCCTGATCCTGTTCAGGGAGATCGTCGAAGCTCTCAGCGAATGGATACTGGGGCACCGGCACGACCTTCGGCAGTGGACTGGCACTGTCGTCGCCCGGTAGCAGCTTCGAGCCACTATAGACATCACATCGACCGTTCCCGACAGCGTATGCTCGACGCTCCCAGTCCAGCATTGCAGCCGACGCAGGCGTCAATTCATGATACTCTCGTCGAATCGTTCGGTGAGGTGCCGGATGGGGGCGATGGCCAATAGTCGCTCGCTGGAATTCACCCACCGAAATATACGCTGGCCCATCGATCGTGCGCTGTTTGAAGACGAGACTCCCGTCGTCCAGCGTTACGTACTCCTTCCCAGGTATCTGTATCCAAATCGCGAGCAGTTGCTTCGCTAAGCGCTTCAGTCGAGCGGACTCGTCTATCTCGTCTATCCACCGATCTGGGATGTCACTCACTCCGAAGCGAGCCCCAGCCACGGCGCCGGCAATGGCACCAATTGTATCTGTGTCACCACCGTTGTTGACCGCCCGAACCAGAGCACCTTCGACAGACTCGGCAGACAGGCCAAAGAACAGACCTGCCTGAAGCGAATCGACGACGTAACCTGACGTCGGCATATCAGGGTCGAATGACGCATCATCGCGTGTTGCTCGGAGCGCTCGCTGCACTTGTTCGAGTGCCGATCGGAGTTCGTCCGGCGCACTCTGCGTATTCTGCAGTGCATAGGCGAGCGGAGCGTTTCTCCCGCGGATCAGATTCGCCAGGGTTCGGTTCAAGATTACGCACCCCCACCGACAGCGGGGGTCAGCGTGGGTAATCGCCGACGAGAGCCAGCTGACATGCGCGAGTTCCGCCTCGAACTCCCGAAACGCGATAGCGTATGGTGCACAGCGCATCACGCTGCCGTTCCCTGCGTTGGACCCTTCCGGACGAGACTCCCAGACAGTTACGCCCGCCTCATCCCACGACGCCCCATCACGGATCTGTGCGAGTCCATCTCGCGTCAGCACCCCGATATCGAACGGGTCAGATTCAAGCCACTCGGCGAACCGATCGGCGACGTCGGTCGGATCGAATCCACCGCTATCGACGAGACTCGTCGCGATACACAGCGCCATCTCGGTGTCGTCAGTGATGGTCCCCGGTGGTTGGCCATGTGTACCGTGGCCGAGCATCGACGTCACTTTGCCGTGCTCTGCGTTAATCGCGTCACTACTTTTGAACTCGACCGGTCGACCCAACGCATCGCCGCAGGCCAGGCCAAGAAGACATCCTTGTGCGCTACTTCGTTCTGTCATAATCGTGTTGTCTGTGTGGGTGTTCGGTGCTCTATACTCGCAGTACATCCCAACAAGAGGGCGATGGTGCTCTGAAATCCCCCTCAGCTATCGATTTGAGCGAGCGCCCACGACGGTCCAATCGCGGTCGAACGCGAACACCAGCATTACTCAGTCACCTCAGTTGGTGTTTGAGGCCTCGCCCGATACAGCGTCTCGAGCAGCGTCACCTCCTGGTGGAGCGTCTCATCATCGACGGCTGCCATCTCCGCGTCAAGGTACTGTCGCAGCTCGTCGAATCGCTCGGCGTACTGGTCGGGAACGACCAGGGGAACGGCCTCGCGCTCGTGCTGGCCACGCTGACCGGGCAGCAACCAGTCGTCGACGCCAGTCGCTGTGTCGGCCCGATCGTGGATATCAGTCGCCCATGCGCGAAGTTCACGAGCGTACCGCGACAGCGCGATAGCCTTTCGGATACCATCGTGTGCATATGTCTCTGCGTCGGGCGTGTCGACACTCACGCGTTCGGTCTGTTCACCGCCACCCCGTTCGGTCCACGAGGCGACCAGTTCTAAGTCGGCATCCGGCGCTGTCTGGTCGAGGCGTACGAGAACAACGCCACCGCGAGCCTCACCGTCCTGCTTGGCGGACGGGAACAGCGTCCCGACGTGCATGAGACGGTTCGTCGCGGTGTCGGCCGACGGCGAGCCATGGACTGCCTCGATCTGGTAGCCATCAGTCTCGAGTTCGAGCGTCAGGTCATAGACGAGCGGCGTGACCATGTAGTCGAACTCCGCACCCAGTCGGCGCTCGAACTCCGTCGCCGAGTGAATGAAGTAGTGGTTCGCCCCGCGAATACCTGACAGCGTCTCCGCCAGTTCCGCGTTAGCATCGATCCCCATCCCGATGAACGTTGTGTGAACGCCTTCGGTGGCTGCGTCACCGAACAGATCGGTCAGTTCACGCTTGCCCGTCGTCCCCGTGTTGGGCATCATGTCCGTCATAAAGACGACGCGGCGTTCGACATCTGGCCGCGCCGGCTCTTCGATCAGCATGTCGACGGCCGCCTCGAAGCCATCCGCGAGGTTCGTACTCCCGCCAGCGGCGATCTCCTGAATATGCCGGCGAATCGCGGGCATGTCCGTGGAGCCGACGTCACGAAGCGGCTTGGCGACGTGAGCACGGTGATTGTAGAGGACGACGCCCAAGCGGTCGTCGTCACGCAACTGTTCAGTGAGCGCACACAGCGACTGTGTGGCCGCCGCTAGTTTCGTCGTCGCGTCGTTCTCGGCTGGCTGTTTCTCCCCCTGTTCGTCGTAGTAGTACGCATCGAAGGCGCTGTCCATGGAACCCGAGACGTCGAGGACTGCCACGAGGTCCAAACGCGGCCGCTCGAACGCATCGGTCGAGAGCGTCGAGTCGAGACCGACCGAGAGATACTGCTCGGTGTCGCCGGTCAGTGGGTGAGTGCTCTTGGCGGCCGTATAGCGTGGCGCGAACAGGGCGTCCGCTTCGGGCCGATGACCAGTCTCGAAGTAATAATCGTAGAATAACCCTTCGTCGCTAATGGCCTCGGGTTGTGGCGTATACCCGTTCGTAATGTTCTCCCGGAAGTTGGTGGCGTCCTTTGCCCCACCCGCGGCCAGTCCGAGCGTCTCCGAACTCGCCATGTTCTCACTGGCCGGTGCCGGAGATGCCATCTGGTGGTCTACGGACGCATTCAGCAGTTCGTTTTCCTCGTGAAGCTCGTAGTCGTCGCTGTGTCGGCCACAGGACGTACAAACGTAGTCGGGCGGGGCTACCGTTTCGTCGGCCGTCATCGGCGTCCAGTCGTCGACAGGCGTACTATCATCCGAGACGCGACGGACGGTAGTTTCGGCGTCGATGATGCCAAACGTGTCGGTGATACCTGGCCGTGCGGCAATCTGGGCCAGTGCGGAGTCGACTACATCGACGGTCTGCCCTACTCGCAACGATCCCTCACAGTCAGGACACTCCTCCGAGCCAGGGCCAGTCTGCGTCACGGGAGCTGCGCTGAGCATCCCCGAAATGCGGTGCATTCCACCTGTCTTCAGATCGAACAGCGGTTCGCTGTCGGGGGTCGCCAAGATCGTGAACTGTGTGCCAGTCCGATCAGCGACCAGTAGGCGTTGAACACGTTTTCCCTCGCAGTCGATGGTTCGTCTGGTGATGAATTCGACCGCGATATCGACTCGCTTCCCATCCCTCATGTCCGCGTGTGTCGTATGCATTGTGTTCGAAGCGACTGTCATCTCCCGGACAGCCAACGGGCGCTCAACGATAGTGGATACTCACGCACTGCTGAGACCGCAAATTACCACCACTGCGATGCTCCTTTTCGACCTGTCACACCCATCAGTATGTGGCAATGGAAGATAAGTCCTTCGCTAGTTCACAGTATAAGGTTGTTAGTTCCCCTAATAACTGCATAGCGATGTAGAATAACCCGACGAGGCCAAGTATTGGGCGTTAGAGGACAGATTACTCACAAATAACCACCGTTCGAGGGGTGAGTATTGGGCCGAAACAATCAATGCGAAGGGCGTCGTGGGTCTGCTAACGAACCTATGTCTATCGACGCCGGTGATGCGCTCGTCCGTGCACTCCACGAGCACAATCCGTGGTGGGAACAAGGAGCAGCCGCATTTTCACTACCCGCTCGCCAGAAGAGCGACTTCTATCATCTCGCTCGCCCGGATGCGTCGGGCAGTCAGTTCGAAGATCAGCCGCTTCTCGGGCTTGTCGGTCGACGTGGCGTCGGGAAAACCACGCTCCTCAAGCAGTTCATTCACCACCGTCTCGCTTCAGGTGACGAGCCAGAACAGTTTCTCTACCTCCCCTTCGATGCTGATCCCCTCTATCAACTGCAATCCGACGAACAGCTCAAACGAGCGGTTCGGTACTACGAGAGCCGGGTTCTGGGCCACAGCGACACCGACCAGTCACACTTCGTCCTCCTTGATGACGTTCACCAGATCGAACATCCCAACAAGCCGACTATCGACGGGTGGGGCGTACCGGCTGCAGAAATCCTCCAAGACATGCCGGAGCGACACGTCATCGTCACCGCCAGCGCTGGTATTCAAGTTCAACGGGAACTCGAGGACACGACCCTCGCAGAGTCTGACTACGATATTCAGCCGATTATGGCAGAGAAGTTCCGCGACTATCTATTCACACTGTATCCGGAGCTCGAGGAAGCGGAAAACCGTGTCAGTCCGACCTCACTCCGGACCGGTGAGAAGAGCCTGCCGGCAGCCCTCGACAGCGGCGATATCGGTCCGCTCGTCGACGAGTTGCGCCAGAAATACGAGAAGGTCGCAGACGTAGAGCGACGCATCCAGTCCCAAGTGGTGGATTACCTCGCGATGGGCGGGACCATCAGCTACGAGCGGGATGGCGCCATCGAGTCGGCAGGGGAGTTGACGCCAGCGGATTACACACAGCTTCGGGAGGACGTTCGTGATGCCCTCTATCAGGAGGTCCCGGGCTTCGAGTCAATCCAGACGATCGCAGACTTAGAGCGCCTCTGTGCGCTGGCAGCGCGGAATCGTGGGGCCGAACCATTCCGCTATCAGGAACTCGTCGAGCTGTTCGACGTCGATCGGCGGACGATCGCTGACAGCTACCTCCCTGCACTGAGTGAGCTGTATCTGTTGACTGGCGTTACTGAGTACGACAACAGCCGGCCACGGTCGGTGCGCCTCTATCTTCGCGACACCGGCCTAGTGACTGCCCTCACGGACGGCGATGCCGCGACTGTTCGCAACGACTTTGACCGCGAAGCTGACCTTGCCCGCGTTGCGGCGTTTGACCACACGATGCGATTCGCCTATGGAGTCAACGCTATTCAGGGCAACAATGTGTCCCCATCTGTGCAGTATTGGCGTGGCCGATCAGGTGAGGTTGACTTCGTCTTCGAAGTGGATGGCACACCGGTGCCGATTGGGTTGGCGTATCAGTCGCGAGCGCGTGACGAAACCATAGACGCGGTTCGGGAGTTCAAGCAGGCATACGACGTACCGCTCGGCTTCCTTCTCGCCGGGGATACAGTGCGAGATAGGCAACCTATTGAGCGGGTTGAAAATGGAGTGATTCAGCTTCCGTACTGGTTGTATCTATTATTGTGTTAGACTCTCCGATTACGTGAGATGTCAAACAGGTAGTTTTACCGACGCCGTACAGTTATCAAACGCGCATACTTGTACCAGAGCGAAGTAACACCCAATATGACCGACGATGATTCGCATAGCGGTGTATCATCGAATTTCGGAAGACGTAGACGAACGCCGAACTGAACGAGACGGACCCGACAGCTATCTGGGAGCATCCGTTCTGGGGGGCGTACCGGACAAGACGAATGCCCCGGGCTTGGCCTGGGAGATGAAGCTAACATACCGTGTTACGAACCATTCCAATGACATTTGTCTGACGTAGATATTTGTATCTTCGATATGGATACAGTATCTGTATATGGCATCCGTGCAACGGGCAGCAACGTACGTGGAGAAGGGTGGCGTTGGGAAAACGACCAGTGCCGCCCACATCGCTGTTGCTGCACACAATATGGGTCACGAGGTCCTGCTTGTCGACCTCGCGGGGACACAGAACGATCTGGCCACACAGTTTGGCCTCTCTATCGTTGAAGGGGATAGCGACACCGATGACGGTGTCTCGATCGACGCGCCGATCTCGGCTGTCTTCGGTGACGATTGGGAATTCCTGCGGGACAACATCGACGACCTCCTCGACCGGATGACGTTCTCGACCGACGAGGGGCCGGATCTTATCCCGGCGGACCCAGGATTGGGCGGTGCCGACAACAACCTCGCGAACGTCCCACTCGAAGAACGCTACCAAAAACTCGATGAGTTCGTCGACGATCTCGTCGCCGAGCAGTACGACCTCGTCATCTTTGACCTTCCCGGGAAGGAAGATAACATCGCCCTCAACGGTCTCTTCGCTGCTCGGAACGTGGTTGCCCCACTCAAACCCGGTGCCTTCGAGCGTGATCAGTTGCAGAAACTGGACGCGACGCTGGCGGAGATTAGTACTGACCTCGACGTGGATCTCGGCCTGGCGCTGATCATCCCCACGATTATCAGCAGTCAAGAGACCCTCTCGGAGTCATTCATCGACCACGTGACCGAAGAGTATCCAGAGATCGTCGGTGAGCCTGTCACGAAGACCGCCGATATTGGCAACAACCAGAACGCTGGCCGGACGCTCTACGCCGTTCCCGACGATGAACTCTATCCGACCGGGAAACGGGCCCGTGAGGCGTACAGTGCGAACACTGAGCAGTTACTTTCACAACTCACAGACCGATGAGCGACACCAGTGACGACCGCGACCCCGAAGAACTACTCGAGCAGTCCAAAGAACAGAAGCGCCATCGTAGTCAACCCCAACAGAACAACGAGGCGGAGTCTGAGGCACCGTCGCTCGAGGAGTACATCGCCGACGTCTACGACGAGCTCGACGCTGGAGAAGTACCGACGAACCTGACCATGCGGGACCGGAATCTCGCAGCACTAATTCGTGGCCTCGACGAGGCGGGCCAACTCGATGCTGTCGGTGCCGATGTTCGTGACCACCTGGACAGAGATGCTGCCGATTCAGAAAGCCGAGGCTCAGTTCTGGGTCTCCTGGTCCGAGTAGGACTCAGCGAGGTTCGCCCCGATCTTATTGAAGCGGGCGAAGCGGGGTACGAGACGTTCACCGAACGCCAAGAAACGCAGTTCTGAGCCGCCGTTTTTGCGTCGTGAACCGCCTCGGGGTCAAGCCCCGAGGCACTCGCCTTGCTTTCCTGTAGATTGCCTCAAGGTCACGTGGTTCGAGAGAGCAACGCTTTTTCGATAGTATGAGACGGCTCCGCTGTCTCGGACGATACTCGGCTGTTCCGCCTGTAAGCGCCAGCCTACGGCGTTGTTCCCTCCTCGAGAAATATATACACATTTTGTATCTGTATCTAGTATCTATACTATGAATCTGTATCTTGAATCTGACTACTGTCTATAGACTGTGTATCAGTATTGTGTATATTGGCGTCGAATTTTTTGGGGTGGATCTGTATTTTGTATCCATATTCTGTATCTATCTCACGTATCCGTATCTAGAATCCAGATTCCACATATGTGTTGGATATCGCGATTCCGCAGGTGCTGCTGGCGACGGTCGTCTCGACGTCAGCCGGCGGACTGCCAAGCCTCAATTGTCAGATCGAGCGGCCCACAGATACGATTCAACAGCAGGCAGAGACGGATCCTTAGAGCATGAGGAAACGGACCACTTGAGAAAGCAGTTGCAGGGCGTTGATTCGCTTACAGAAATTCGCGACGTCTGGGACCTGTTTGCGGAGGGATACGACCGCCTTGAATTGCCAATATAGCGTGTCGATTGAGGGGGTGATTATTCGAAATGGACATGGACCAGTGGAAGATTCGTACACCAGGGACCCCGTCTCCGACAGCTCGGCGAAACCTCGACTACCCCGCTCGACTCGACGCCGTACTACTTTGGTGAGCGTCAACCGCGGTGTCGCTGTCCCAAGTATGCGAACTATTGCGATTTTGCAAACGTTGTCTACCAAAGGTACAGGTGTTATTCTATTCTAATGATAATATATCCGAGTGGTCATATGGTCTCTGCTGACTGTATCTTCGCCGATAAGATTCAATGGATATCTGTCGACAAAATAACCCGTGTACCGGAGAGAAGGAAGAACCCTCAGCATTGCGCTGACAGATGCACTCGGCGATGTTCTCGTCAGACGAACCGCTAAGTATCGTCAATTCCATATAGTACGATGGCAATAACGTCGAGTTGTCGCAGCGAAAAACGCGTGTGCTGTTGTGCAAGTTTGAGGCCGTTGTGCCTCGTAAATCGCTTTCTTCTACCACCATTCGGTTGGCCGCCGGCTTGAGATGAAACCTCACTATCATGATGAGTTCGCGATCGGCGACTCATATGGCCTGTTCATCGATCGAGACAGTTAGACAGTCGTTCATTGAACGGGGGGGTTCCGCTATTGAGAACGTCACCGCTCTTACTCAACGAGCTTGTTGTATGCTGGTATCCAGTCGTACGTCGGTGAAACACCATACATATTTATTCTGGTATATTGACCACGTCATTCGTCATCCGTGAGAAATTAGCGAATGACGGCCGAGCGGTGGACGAGGACGATTCAGCTACTAGGACCTTGGATATTATCTATTCATACCTGGCTACCTCGCGATACTGGTCCATGGGTTGCTTACATGTTCTACGTGTATCCCGATCGATTCCGGCCGCCGTCCGAGTCAAGTCAGTCCGCGGGGAACTGCTGTACCCAGTTGCAGGAACCGCAAATGCCGGTTCCCGCCCGATGTTTCAGTTCTGTGCCGCACTTCGGACAACTCGTCGACCGTGTGACGCTCGATGCTGCTTGGCCGGTAGCCGGACGCGTGGAACGCTCCATCGTATCGACCGCTTCCGCCCCCTCGCGGTTAAATTCTCACACCGATTTGTACGCGGTATTAAGTGGTGATGAAACGACGGAGAACGACGCGTCGGCGGGGTATTACAACCGGCGCGCGCGGTTCGCTCGACCGATATAAACCCGTTCAGATTTCCCGACCTGGTTTTATATGGCCTTCGCGCTTCCGTCTATCCGGACCCGCGGCCCAGTGAGTGTCGTAGTCCATAACGAATCTAACGGGTCCCATCTGGCATACTATGGTGCCGTGTCTCCACCACGCACCATTCTGGGTCTATTACAGTACCACACTCTCCGATCCGTCGACGGTGAGCGACGACTCCGCGTGTTTCACGTCACCCGTATCGCTGTTACTGCCGCTCGGGAGAAGTTTCAACACAGTTGCGATCGCACATCGGAAGTATGGAGACGCACGAACAAACCGTCGTCGCCGACGTTATGACGACGCCGCTAGAGACGATCAAACCGGATACTGACCTCGTCGACGCCGCGAAAGCGATGCGAGCGAAGGAGATCGGTGCGCTGCTCGTGACGACCGCACCGCCGTCGATCGTCACGAGCACCGACGTCCTCGACGCCGTCGCTCGGGAGAGAGACACCTCCCGGCTCGACGTCGCCGATGTCATGACCGAATCCGTCGAGACGGTGCCGCCCGGCCTCAGTCTGAACGAGACGGCAGCGATGATGGAGACGTTTCGCATCGACCATCTCCCGGTCGTCAAGGACGACTACGTGGGCATGGTTTCTTCCACAGACGTCACTGCTCACCTCTCCGGAGAGCGCTCGTTGTGACACGACGCCGGTGATCTCGAGGCGGACGGCGACTGTCGCAGCACCGGTCGAGTCACCGTCTCGCGGGGCGCTGGAGAGCGAGAGCCATCAGGTACCATCTCCGTACGACGAGTGACGACCCGCGATCGATTACCGTCGCGCCCGAAACACTAAATATGTAGTATCTGACACGATGTGTTCGGTCCTCAACCCCCTCGACAGTCGTCGGCATAGACGACGGTCGACCGACGCTCTCCGATAACCACTCACCTCGTCGTGCCCGCCGATCGCGTCGGAGGTCTCCCGGGCGTACTTATTTTATCGTGGGTCACGATACCGCGTGTATGAACGGAGAATGCTACTTCTGCCACGGACTCGTGTTCAGCGGGGAACCGGACGACTTACTGCTCGACGAGCACGCGGATCACGAGGTATACATGCACCGCCAGTGTGCGGTGGGACACAACGTCGTGGAGGAATCGAGCGAGACGGCCGGCGAAGTCGAGGTACTGTGCCCCGAGTGCGGGGCGGTCGAGGTGTACCGAACGGGGCTATCGTAAATTATTTCGATAGTTCGTCAAGACGATTCTGCGGACATCGGGAAACCGCTGCGAAAACTTCGACGAGCGGAGTGCTTACGGCAGATCGATGGGCACGTCCGACTGGAGGCTCGCTGCCTCGACCGTGTTGTACATGAGCATAGCGATGGTGAGCGGTCCGACGCCGCCGGGGACCGGCGTGATCGCGCCCGCTCGCTCCTTCGCGCTCTCGAACTCCACGTCACCGACTAACTCGTAGCCCTTCTCGTTGTCGGCGTCCACGCGGTTGATACCCACGTCGACGACCGTCGCGCCCTCCTTTATCATGTCGCCGTCTATCATCTCGGGGACGCCGGCTGCGGCCACGAGAAGATCCGCCTGTCGGGTCTTCTCGGCGAGGTCCTCGGTGCGGGAGTGACACACCGTCGCCGTCGCGTTCCCGCCCTCGCCGTACTGGATGAGGAGGTTCGCCATCGGTTTGCCGACGATGTCCGACCGGCCGACGACCACCGCGTCTTTCCCGCTGGTCTCGATGCCTTCGGCGGCCAGGATTTTCTGGACACCGTGGGGGGTGCAAGGTTTGTACCGCGCGTTCCCCGCGACGAGTCGGCCGACGTTCTCCGGGTGGAAGCCGTCGACGTCTTTCACGGGGTCGATGCGCTCCAGCACCGCTCGCTTCTCGACGTGGTCGGGCACGGGCATCTGCACGAGGATGCCGTGGACCGACGGGTCCGCGTTCAGTTCGTCGATGCGGTCGAACAGCGCGTCCGCCGACGCGTCGGGACTGATTTCATGGTGGGACCCTTCGATGCCGAGCTCCTCACAGGCCCGTTGCTTCATCGAGACGTACGTCTCGCTCGCGCCGTCCTCGCTCATCAGCACGGTCGCCAGTCCCGGCCGGACGCCCGCGTCGGTCAGCGTCTCGACGGACGCCCGCACGTCCGTCTGTATCGAGTCCGCTATCTCGTTGCCGTCGATTATCGTGGTCATTGTTTTGTAGTCGCCGTCTCGGTGTCGCGCCCCGTTCGCGTCGCTCCCGCTGGCTGCGGACGTCAGCGCGATACCGAGCGCTCTGGTGTCCGCCACCGGGCCGAGGAGCATAGGCTCCGACGGGGAATAGTCCACCCGTTGAAATCCCGGAGCGTGTTCGCTTCGGATATCCGATGATTCGCCCCGAGATCGACGCCGTCTCCGGGCGTGTGTGAGGGTCGCACAAGATTTTTGTCCGTGTCTGCGGTGTATTCACACCACAAACGCGGGATCGAGCGGTCCCCGCGGAGGAACGTATCCAATGACGGACATCGCGGTCGTCACCGACGAAGCATCGTTCACGGAAACGGCGCGGTCAGCCCCGGTCGGGGCGCGCGTCCCCGTCGAAGTCAGGGTCACCGTCTCCGACCCGTTCGAGGCGTACCGCCGCGCTCGGGAACACCGCGCCGACGGGTTTTACTTCGAGACGACGGGCGGGCAGTCCGGCTGGGGGTACTTCGGCGTCGACCCGGTCGAACGATTGGAGGTCGGACCACGGGCGTCGCCGCGTGGCGACACGGGCCCCAGTATCGCCGCCATCGACGCCCTGCTCGACCGCGAGGACCTCGTTCGCGGCGACTGCGAGGTGCCCTACCCCTGCGGTGCGTTCGGCTGGCTCTCGTACGACATCGCGCGGGAGCTGGAAGACCTACCCGACACAACGGCTTCGGACGGGCTCCCGCGGCTCCAGTTGGGCGTCTTCGACTGCGTCGCCGCGTGGGAGGAACCCCGCGGGGACGAGACCGAACTCCGCGTCACGGCTTGCCCCGTCGTCGAGGAGTCGCCGGTCGCGGCGTACGAGGCGGGCGTCGAGCGGGCGACGGCGCTCGCGGAGTCGGCCCTCGGCGGCGAACGCGGCGTTCGGGCGCAGCCGTCGTCCACGAGACAGGCCACCTTCGAGAGCGAGTGCGGCGAGGCGGCCTACGCCGATCGGGTCGAGCAGATACAGCGGTACGTCCGCGACGGCGACACCTTTCAGACGAACGTCTCCCACCGGCTGGTAGCGCCCGCGTCGGTCCATCCCGTCGAGACGTTCGCCGCGCTCCGACGGGTCAATCCGGCACCGTACTCGGCGCTGTTGGAGTTCCCGGGCGTCGACCTCGTCAGCGCCAGCCCGGAACTCCTGTTGGACGTCGATGGCGACCGCCTGCTCACCGAACCCATCGCCGGTACCCGTCCTCGCGGTGACACCTCGGCCGAAGACGCCGACCTCGAACGCGATCTGACGACTGACGAGAAGGAGCGGGCCGAACACGCGATGCTGGTCGACCTCGAGCGCAACGACCTCGGGAAGGTCAGCGAGTACGGCACCGTCGACGTGGCCGAGTACCGCCGCGTCGACCGCTACTCGGAGGTGATGCACCTCGTCTCGCTCGTCGAGGGGCGGTTGCGAGACGACGCGAGCGTCGCCGACGCCGTGGCGGCGGTCTTCCCCGGCGGCACCGTCACCGGTGCTCCGAAGCCCCGAACGATGGAGATCATCGACGAGGTCGAGCGGACCCGGCGCGGTCCCTACACCGGGAGCATCGGCGTCTTCGGTTTCGACGGCCGGGCGACGCTGAACATGACTATTCGGACGCTGGTCCGCCACGAGGGGGAGTATCGGCTCCGGGTCGGCGGCGGCGTGGTCCACGACTCCGTGCCCGAGCGGGAGTATCAGGAGACGCTGGACAAGGCCCGAGCGCTGGTGACGGCCGTCGACGAGGCGCTCGGCGAGCAGGGTTCCTTCGCCGTCGAGCGCCCCGGCGACCCGGTGGGGGAAGTGCGATGATACTCATCGTCGACAACTACGACTCCTTCGCGTACAATCTCGTCCAGTACGTCGGGACCTTCGACGAGGTGACCGTCCGGCGCAACGACGCCGTCGACGTGTCGGACATCCGCGACCTCGACCCGGACGGCATCGTCGTCTCGCCCGGCCCGGGGACGCCGGCCGACGCCGGCGTCTCCATCGACGTCTTCGCCGAGACGGAGTATCCGACGCTCGGCGTCTGTCTCGGCCACCAGGCGCTCTGTGCGGCCCACGGAGCGTCCGTCGGTCACGCCCCCGAAGTCGTCCACGGGAAGCCCTCGGCGGTACGTCACGACGGTACCGAGCTGTACGACGGCGTCGACGACCCGTTCGAAGTGGGCCGGTACCACTCGCTCGCGGTCGAACGCGCGGATCTACCCGAGGTGTTGACCGAGACCGCCCACACGAACGACGACCGGGGTATCGTGATGGGGGTCCGCCACCTCGACCGACCCCACTTCGGCGTGCAGTTCCATCCGGAGAGCATCCTCACGGACGCCGGGAAGCGCATCGTCGAGAACTTCTGCCGTGACATCGCCGGCGCGTAGAGTCGCGGCGTGACACTCGACGCGGACACCGTCGTCCTGCCGGACTCGTGGCTTGACTGCGAGCGCGACAGCGACGACAGGGCGTACCGACGACAATAAGAACGACGGCTGCGATGAATCGACGATGAACACTTCAGCCGTCCTATTCGGCCTCGGAACGATGATCGCGTGGGGGTTCTGGATAATCTCCGGCGACGTGGCCTCGAACAGCATGGACCCGAAGACGGTGGCGTTCGTCTCTTACGCCACGGCCGCCGTCGCCACCGGCCTGTTCGTCCTCGTCTCCGACGCCTCGCTGGCGACTACCAACCGCGGTCTCATGTTCGCCGGTGTCGCCGGTATCGCGGCCGCCGTCGGCGTCGTGTCCACGTTTATCGGCGTGACCGTCGGGCCGACGGCCGTCGTCTCGACCATCGGCGGGATGTACTTCGTCACGGCGGCGCTCATCAGCACCGTCGCGTTCGGCGAACCGCTCTCGGCGAACAAAGTGGCCGGAATCGGGCTGGCCGTCGCCGCGATCGTCGTCATCAACCAGTGACCGCTCGCGTCCACAATTGATAAGCGGCCTGATGGGACGGGGTTAGTCGACCCCCCTCCCGGGATTTATGCCGCATCACGGAGAACGGACGACCGTGAAGCGAACCATCAGTACCGACGATGCGCCGGCGGCGGTCGGCGCGTACAGTCAGGCGACAGTCGACGGTAGTCTCCTCATCACGGCCGGCCAGTTGCCGCTGACGGCGGACGGCGACCTGCTCGACGACGAGTCCGTGGCCGACCAGACCCGACAGTGCATGCGCAACGTCGAGGCGATCCTCCAGTCGGAAGGCCTCTCGCTGGACGACGTCCTGAAGACGACGGTATATCTCGACGACATCGACGACTTCGACGCGTTCAACGAGGCCTACAGCGAGTTCTTCGACGAGGACCCGCCGGCTCGCAGCGCCGTCGGTGCCGGGGCCGTCCCCAAGGGCGCGGCGGTCGAGATCGAAGCCATCGCGACGACGGAGTGAGGCCGTCGATCGGGACGCGCCGACAGCAGTTTTATGCTCTCCGTCCCGCTTGGTTGACGTGATGGATTCGCAGGAACAGCGGGCCGACTACTCGAACAGTAGCGGCGAGACGACCGGTCCGATGGCCGGGTTCGACGAACAGAAAGCACAGCGAGGCGCTCGCCTCCTCCTCGAAGCCGTGGGGCGCGACCCCGACGAGACGGGGGTCTACGACACGTGGCACCGACGCGTGCCGGCGATGTTGGAGACGCTCACCGAGGGGATGCGGCCCGAGGAGAAACCGACTATGCGGACGTTCGAGGCCGAAACCGACAGCCTCGTCGTGAAACAGGACATTCCGCTGTACAGCACGTGCGAGCACCACCTGCTGCCGTTCCACGGGGTCGCTCACGTCGCGTACCGACCCGGCGAGTCGATGGTCGGTCTCTCGAAGCTCATCCGTTACGTCCGCTGGCAGAGCCGTCGGCTGACGACCCAGGAGGAGCTGACCACCGACATCGCGACGGGACTGGCCGACGAGCTGGGAGCCAGCGCCGTCCTCGTCGAAGTGACCGCGACGCACATGTGCGAGCAGATGCGCGGCGTCGAAGCGTCGACGGAGACGACGACGACCAAACGGGTCGGCGACGTCACCGACCGCGACCGCGAACAGTTCCGTCAGGCAATGCGACGCCGGAGCGCCGCGACCGACGGCGGGTACTGAGACGGACTTCTCTATTTCGGTACCGTATCGACTCCGCGACATCGTGCGGCAGTCCGAAAAATAGCGACAGTAGTCCGTACGATTCGCCGTCGGCGTCAGAACAGGCCGGAGATGTCTCCGTCCTCGTCGATGTCCATGTCGGCGGCCGCCGGGCGAGCCGGCAGGCCGGGCATGGTCAGCGCGTCCGCGGTGAGCGCGACGATGAAGCCGGCACCCGCCGAGGGGTACACCTCGCTGATCTCCAGTTCCCAGCCCTCGGGCGCGCCCTTCTTGCTCGCGTCGTCGCTGAACGAGTGGAACGTCTTGGACATGCAGACCGGGTAGTCACCGAAGCCCAGATCTTCCATGCGTTCGATGTCGTCCAGCGCGCTCCCGGTGAACTTCACGCCGTCCGCACCGTAGATCTCGGTGGCGACGGTCTCTATCTTCTCCTTGATGGGGGCCTCGTCGTCGTAGAGGTACTCGAAGTCGTCCTCGTCGCTCTCGTCGACGGCGCTGATGACGTGCTCGCCGAGGGCTTCGCCGCCCTCGCTGCCCTTCTCGAAGACCTCGGACTCGGCCACGCGCACGCCGAGGTCGTCCCGACAGTGGTCGAGTACCGCCTGGACCTCGTCGTCGGTGTCGTCCGGGAAGCGGTTGAGCGCCACGACGACCGGGACGCCGAACTGCTGGAGGTTCGAGACGTGCCGGTCGAGGTTCTCGAAGCCGGCCTCGACGGCGTCGACGCCGGATTCCTCGATCTCGTCGAAGTCGACCGGCCACTGGTCGAGGCCGTGGTACTGCAGCGCCCGGACCGAGGAGACCAGCACGACCGCGTTGGGCGTCATGTCTCCCAGCCGGCAGACGATATTCATGAACTTCTCGGCTCCCAGGTCCGACCCGAACCCGGCCTCAGTGACGAGGTAGTCGCCCATGCCGAACGCGGCCTTGTCGGCGATGAGCGAGTTCGTCCCGTGGGCGATGTTCGCGAAGGGACCGCCGTGGACGAACGCGGGCGTCCCCTCCACGGTCTGGACGATGTTCGGCTTCAGGGCGTCCTTCAGCAGCATCGTCGCGGGCCCGGTGGCCTCGATGTCGTCGACGGTTATCGGCTCGCCGTCGGTGCCGTAGGCGACGATGATGCGTGCGATGCGCTCTTTCAGGTCGCCGAGGTCCTCCGCGAGACAGAGGACGGCCATCAGCTCCGAGGCCGCGGTCAGTTTGAAGCCGTCTTCTCGCGGCGTCCCGCCGGACTCACCGCCCAGCCCCACGACCGTCTCGCGCAGCGCTCGGTCGTTCATGTCCAGCGAGCGCTTCCAGGCGACGTCGTTGACGTTGATATCGAGGTCGTTGCCCTGCGAGAGCCGCGCGTCGAGCATCGCCGCGATGAGGTTGTGCGCCGACGTGAGCGCGTGCAGGTCGCCGGTGAAGTGGAGGTTGATCTCCTCCATCGGCAGTACCTGCGAGCGGCCGCCGCCGGCCGCGCCGCCCTTCACGCCGAACACCGGCCCGAGCGACGGTTCGCGGATGGCTATCATCGCGTCCTCGCCGAGGTGGTTGAGGGTCTGCCCGAGGCCGACCGTCGTGACGGTTTTCCCCTCGCCCTTCGGCGTCGGGGTCATCCCGGTCACGAGGACGAGATTCCCCTCGTTGTCGGTGGCCTGCTCCCGGAGTCGGTCGATGGCGTGGTGCTTGACTTTCGCCGTGTATTCGCCGTGGTACTGGAGGTCGTCGAGGCCGAGTCCCCACGGTTCGACGAGTTCCCATATCGGTTCCATGTCCGTCGACTGGGCGATGTCGTAGTCCGTCGGAATCGGCTCGTGGCTCTCATCGGGTGAAGACATTTCACACGGTGATTCCCCGTCCCACCCAAAGAATGTTCGCGTAGGTGACAGTCGCGGTATACGATAAGTTTCCCCGAAGCCGCCGCCGAGAGCGGCCCTCGTCGTGTCGGATTCGAAATGCGAAGAGCTTCGGTGAGTCGGTCCTCACTCCGCGGCCGAGCGAAGGAAGTCGACGATAGCCCGCGGTTCGGCGTCGAGACCGCCGCCCTGTGCGAGCGTCGGCTGGCCGCCGCCACCGCCGCCGAACTCCCCGGTCACCTCGTCGACCACTTCGTCGGCGCTCGTCTCGCCGCTCGTCCCGACAACGACGAACGTGGCCCCGTCGCGGCCGACGAGGGCGACCACGTCGGCGGGCAGGTCACGCGCTCGCAGGCGGTCCGACACCGCGTTCGGCCCGACGCTCTCGACGGTGCCGACGACCCACTCCTCGCCGTCGCGGGCCACCGAGTCCGCCGCGAGGCTCGCTATCCGCGCGTCGAGTACTCGTTCCCGCAGGTCGTCCCGTTCGTCTCGTAGCGCCTCGTTCTCCGACAGCAGGCTCTCGGCGCACTCCGGGAGGTCCCCGACGCTCGTGTCCAGCGTCTCGGCGGCGCGGGCCGCGTTTCGGCGCGTCTCGACCCCCTGGCGGATGGCCGCGGGGCCGACGGCGAACTCGACCCGCAGGAGGTCGGCGCCCGGATTCGAGATCCCGAGCACCGATACCGGACCGAGCTCGCTCGTCGTCCTAACGTGCGTCCCGCCACAGGCGGAGACGTCCCAACCGTCGATCTCGACGATACGGACCGTCTCTGCCGCGTCGGCACCGTCGCGGAGGTTGAAGACGATATCGTCGTCGGCCCTGGCTTCGTCGGCGTCCATCTCGTACCAGTCGACCGGTCGATCGTCCCAGACTATCTCGTTGGCTCGCCGTTGGAAGTCGAGCGCGTCCACGTCGTCGGCGTCGCCCTCGACGTCGAAGTCCAGTCGCACGGTGTCCTCGCCGATGTCGAACCCGCCGTACCCGTGGCCGTCCAGCAGCCGCCGACCGACACCGTAGACGACGTGGCTCGCCGTGTGCGCCCGCATGGCGTACGTCCGGAACGCCTCGTCGAGTTCCCCCTCGACGGTGTCGCCGACCCCGAACGACGGGTCGGCCGCGAGCGTGTGGACGACTACGTCGTCTCGCTTCTGTACGTCGACGACTTCCACGCCGCCGAGGGCGCCGCGGTCGGCCGGTTGGCCGCCGCCCTCGGGGTAGAAGTACGTCTGATCGAGCGTCACGTCTCGCCCGTCGACGCCTGCGACCGCCGCCTCGAACGCCGTCACGTACGGCCGCTCGGCCGCGAGGGTCCCCGTGTCGTCGGTCATGTGAGACCGCTCGGCGCGCCCCGGCATAAATGGTCCGCTGGCAACAGCTTAATCAAGGTCCGACCACCGATATGTGGTATGCAGTACCACGAGGCAGCCGACCGGCTCCAGTCCCTACAGCGCCGTCGGCCGAAGCTGGGAACCGAGACGACGGCGCGGATGCTCTCTCACCTCGGGGAGCCGCAAGCGGGAATGGACTGCGTGCAGGTAGCCGGCTCGAACGGGAAGGGAAGCACGTGTCGGATGCTCGAGTCGGTGCTCCGGACGGCGGGCCTCGACGTCGGCGTGTTCACCTCTCCCGCCCTCAACGGCTTCCGCGAACAGGTCCGCGTCAACGGCGATCCGGTGCCGAAATCCCGCGTCGTCTCGTTCGTCGACCGCATCGACCCGTGTCTCGACCGCCTCCGGGCCGACGATGACGCGCCCACCCACTTCGAGGTGGTGACGGCGCTGGCGCTCGACCATTTCGGCCGCGAGGGCGTCGACGTCGCGATTCTGGAAGTGGGCATCGGCGGGCGATACGACGCGACCAGCGCCGTCGACCCGGTCGCCAGCGCCGTCACGAGCGTCAGCTTAGAGCACACGGACCTCCTCGGGGACACCGTCGAGGAGATCGCCCGCGACAAGGCACAGGTCGCGCCGACCGACGCGCCGCTGGTGACCGGCGCGACCGGTGACGCGCTCGATGCGATCCGCACACAGACGGACGTGATCACCGCCGGACCGAGCGAGGCGGACGTAGTGGCGGTCGAGAACGGGATGCGCTCGGACGTCGAGAGCGACGTCTCCATCACCGGCCCCGACTGGGCGTTGGAGACGCACCTGCAGCTGCTCGGCGAACACCAGGCGACCAACGCCGGCGTCGCCGCGGCGCTCGCCCGACAGGTCGCCGACGTCGACGTCGGACGGATCGCGGCGGGGCTCCGGAAGGCGACGATTCCCGGCCGGTTCGAGATCGTCGACACCGACCCGCTGACCGTGCTCGATGGCTCCCACAACCCCGGTGCGATGGCGACGCTCCGCGACGTGCTCGACCGCTTCGAGTACGACGACCTGCGGCTGGTGTTCGGGGCGATGTCGGACAAGGACCACGACGAGATGGCCGCCGCGCTGCCGGCGGTCGAGACCGCCTATCTCGCTCGGCCCGGAGTCGACCGGGCAGCGGACGTCGAGACGCTCGCCGCCGCCTTCGACGGTCACGCGACGACCACCGAACGGATCGAATCCGTCTCGGAAGCCGTCCAGCGCGCGCTCTCGGACGCCAGCGAGAGCGACGCGGTCCTCGTCGCCGGATCGCTGTACGCCGTCGCCGAGGCGCGGGACCGGTGGACGCGCCTTCTCGTCCCGAGAGACCACGGTCGACCGCCAAGCGAACGGGGCGCGCTCGGCGGCGCGACGTTCGCCGAGACGACCGCCGGCGACGTGGACCACCACGTCCTGACGACGTACCTCCGACCCGAGCAAGCCGAGCGGGTCGCCGAACGCCTGACGGCTCTCGGCGGCGACTGCCATCGGTCGGCGACGGGCGCGCCCGGGAAGTTCGTGGCGACGGTCCTCTCGGGGACGGTGTCGCAGTTGCGGGGACTCGCCGACGCGATCGAAGCGGACGGCCTCGGCCTGGCACACGTCGCCGGCCGTCTCCGGGACGCGCTCGACGAGTCGACGGGTCCCTTCGACGCCGATGAGACGGCGGTGATGGGCATCCTGAACGTCACGCCCGACAGCTTCCACGACGGCGGCGAGCACGACGGCTTCGACGCGGCCGTCCGACGGGCGGAGGAGATGGTCGCGAACGGGGCCGACATCGTCGACGTAGGGGGCGAGAGCACCCGCCCGGGCGCCGAACCGGTGTCGGCGGAGCGGGAGATCGAGCGCGTCGTCCCCGTCGTCGAAGCGCTCGCCGAGCTCGACGTGCCGATCTCCGTCGATACGCGGAAGGCCGTCGTCGCGGACGCGGCGTTGGCGGCCGGCGCGGACATCGTCAACGACGTGTCCGGGCTCTCGGACCCGGAGATGCGGTTCGTCGTCGCCGACCACGACGCCTCCCTCGTGTTGATGCACAGCCTCTCCGCGCCAGTCGACCCCGACTGCTCGCGGACCTACGACGACGTGGTAGACGACGTGATGCGGGACCTCTGCGAGCAGGTCCTGCTGGCCCAGCGGGCCGGCATCGACCGGGAACAGATAATCGTCGACCCCGGTTGTGGGTTCGGAAAGGACGCCGCCGAATCGTTCGAGCTGGTCGACCGGCTCCCGGAGTTCGCCGCGCTTGGCTGTCACGTGATGGTCGGCCACTCCAGAAAGTCGATGTTCGAGCGCATCGACCGCGCGGGCGACGACCGACTCTCGCCGACGCTCGCGGTAACCGCGATGGCGGCCGAGCGCGGGGCCGACGTGGTTCGCGTCCACGACGTAGCGGAGAACGCGGCGGCGGTCCGGACCGTCGGTGCGACCACCGATACGTAGGAGAACCGACAGTTCGTGTTCCCCACGGGGACGGCCGCATGCGTACCCGCTATCCCTCGATTCCGGTACCCGCCGCGACCGCCGTGAGCGCCGTATCGGCCGCTTCTTCGGCGTCGTCGAGCCGCCGCCGCGCGTCCGCAACGAACGATTCGTCGTCGATGAGGTCGAGGTTCTCCCGGACGATAGTCGCGGCCGACGCCAGCGCGGTCCGCGCGATCCGCGCCCCCACGGCCACGTCGACCACCGCGTTCCGAGTCCCCTCCTCGGCGACGGCGACGGCGTGTTCGGCGACGGTCGCACAGGCTTCCGCGATTCGTAACGGTACCGTCGTGGCTCGCTGGAGCGCCGCCTGCGGGTAGTCCGTTTCGGACCCGTCCTCGAAGGCCGTCTGAACGGTATCGACGGCGGCGGCGTCCGCGTCAGCCAGCTCGAGTAACTGCTCCCGGTCGGCCGCGAGGTCGTGCCGAGCGTCGGTCAGCGACGCCGTGGGCTCGCTCGTGTGGATGGCGACCATCTCACAGAGGGCGGCGCCCATCGAGCCGGTCACGGCGGCGACAGCGCCCGCGCTCGGAGCGACCGCCGAAGCGGCGACTCCCGAGAGGAACGAGTCGATGGTTCGGTCGGCGATGCGGTCGTCGGACATGTCCGTGGCTGGTCGCGCCGCCGAGTAAGCCTTTTCGCCACCGCCGACGCGAGCACCCTATTTCGCGGCCGGCTGGCGGTAGCGGGTCTCCCGGAGGTAGATGACCAGACTGGCGCTCAGGAAGCTGAACCCGGCCGCCCGCAGGTTCCCGACGGTCATGGCGACGAGCCCGGCGAGCATCAGTCCGGCGGCCAGCAGCGCCAGCCCCGTCGGAATCAGTTCGACCATCGTCTCGGCCTGATAAACGAGTCCTACGGTGAATAGTTTGTGGATTTCACCGGCTCCGGTAGAACTGCGCGGGCTCCCGATGGTATCGACATCGCGTGCGGACCGCCCCTGAGAGGCGGTAGACGCGGGGCGTCGCTAGTCCTGCGTCATCCGGTTCCGGGGACGGGAACGGTCATATACGAGCCGTCTGCGGCGCACAGACGCCACAACGCCGGCGATAGCTTTTCCCCGTATCGACCGAAACACCGAGACGTGATATCTAGTGTCAGCCGTCGTCTGACCGCGGGACTGTCGCTGCTGGCCATCGTCCCGGGGGTGGTCGCCGGACAGTCGTCAGGGCTCCCAGTCGTCACCGGCACGTCGGGGGCGGTTCGGGCAGTCGGTTCGTTCGCGCTCGTGTTACTGTTCGGCGGGGCCGTCCTCTATCGACACGAGGGGTTCGTCGACCGCTCCCTGGACGCCCTCGTGGACCGCCCGGGAGTAGCCGTCTTCTACGGGCTGATGGCGTATCTCATCGTGCTCGCCGTCGGGCTCTACGGGATCAGCCAACTGGGTCGCGTCGGCGTCGCGGACACGCTGCTCGGCCGGCTCGCTGTCGTCTGCATACTCGCCGCGATCATGCTGTTGACCGGCTTCGGGTTCCTCGTGGTCGGCACGCTCGTCACCGACCTCTGGGGCCACCACAGACCGGTTTACGGGCTCGTCGTCGGGGCGGGGCTCAGCGCTATCGGCTGGCTGGTCCTCCCGGTGATCGGTGGGCTCGCCGTCTGGGTCGTCCTCGCGGCGTTCGGCATCGGCGGGGCGACGCGCCTCTGGTACCACGCCGAGCGCTCGGTCGACGTCGAGCGGTAGCCGTCGCCGGTCGGCGGGCGACCGGAGAAAAAGACCGTGCTCCCGCGTCAGTCAATCGGTCCCGCTTGCCGATTCGTCCCGCTCGTTGATGTTCGTCACCATCTCGTCACCGGACGTGACGACGTCGACGTCTCCCCTGTCCGAGAGGTCCTGGATGGTCTCCGCGAACTCCTCGGATTCGAGAATCTGGTACTCGTTGCTGAGTCCCAGATAGGTCGTGTAACACATCAGACACAGGATCGCCGCGAACGGAAGTCCGGTGGTGATGGCGGCCGTCTGGAGCGCGGTCAGTCCGCCGCCGATGAGCAGCAGCGCGGCGACGAGCCCCTCTACGAGCGCCCAGAAGATGCGCTGGACCTTCGGCACGTCGTGCTTGCCACCCGAGGTCAAGTGGTCGACGACCAGCGACCCGGAGTCGGAGGACGTGACGAAGAAGGTGACGACGAGCAGCGTCGCGAGCAGCCCCGACACGGCTGCGAGCGGGTACTGATTCAGCATGATGAACATCCCGAGGGTCTCGAAGGCGGCGTAGCTCAGCTCGGTGTACTGCGCCTGGACGGCACCGCCACCTAAGGCGCTGTTCAGCGCACTGCCGCCGAAGGTGGACAGCCAGATGGTCGAGAACAGCGACGGGAGGAACAGCACGCCCAGCACGAACTCCCGGATGGACCGCCCCTTCGAGATGCGCGCGATGAACATCCCGACGAACGGTGACCACGCGATCCACCAACCCCAGTAGAACACCGTCCACGCCGTCGGCGTCCCGTTCGACGCCGGAGCGAGCGTGCCCGTGAAGAGGCTAAGACCGAGGATATTCTGGAAGTAGAGGCCGAGTCCCTCGACCCACGTCCCGAGGATGAACACAGTTGGGCCCACCAACATGAGGAACCCGAGCAGCGCGAACATCAGGTACAGATTGAGCGTGCTCAGACGCTTGATTCCGCCCTGGAGGCCGGCCGCCACCGACGCCGTGGCGATGAGGGTGATACCGGCGATGAGTAGTACTCGCGAGAACTGGGTGTTCGGAATGGCTGCAACGCCGAGCATCTCGCTGCCGAACACGTAGTTGAGGCCGCTGTTGACCTGTGCGACGCCCAGTCCCAGCGACGTCGATAGGCCGAACAGCGTCGCGAACACGGTTACGAGGTCGATCACGTGGCCCGGCCAGCCGTATATCCGATCGCCCAGCAGGGGCCAGAATATCGATCGGAACGTGAGCGGCAGGCCGCGGTTGAACGAGAAGAACGCGAGACCGAGACCGACGAGGCCGTAGATGGCCCACGGGTGGAACCCCCAGTGGAAGAACGTCTGCGCCATCGCGGCGGCGGCTGCCGACCCCGTCCCGGCTTCGACGCCGAAGTAATCCGGCGGCGTGTTGAAGTAGAACATCGGCTCGGTGACGCTGAAGAACATGAGACCGATGCCCATACCGGCGCTGAACAGCATCGCCATCCACGAGAAGTCGCTGAACTCCTTCTCGGCTTTGACGCCGCCGATCTTGATCTTGCCGTACTTGCTGAACGCGAAGAACAGTAGGACGACGATGAAGATGTTCACTGCCAGCAGGTAGAACCACCCGAAGGTGTTCCCGATCGCGTTGAACAACCAGGTGTACGCCCCCGAGACGTCGAGACCGACCACCGGTCCCAACAGCGTCAGGGCGATGAACGCCGCGATGAGGAGCAGCGCCACCGGGAACACGACCGGATGCACGTCGAATCCCAATCTCTGGATGTTCGTATCGCCCGGCTCCCGGTCGGACTCGGGGTGGAACAGCTCCACCTGCAGCCCGTCCGACATCTCGCCGGTGGTATCATCACTTCTTGACATACGGTACCCCCTTCGTTCGAACGTCCGCTGAGTGGCCGCGTTGTATCATATGGTCGTTGTTGGCAGCTCGTGATTCGTCCGATGCATCGGAGCGTGTGTCCGTCGTTCGTGTTCGGTTGAACCCTACTTGGTGGCCCGTACACCCCGTCTGGCGGGTCAGCGTTCTCGTCGCCGCGGATGAGTGATGAATCGAATATTGCGTGTTACACAACCTCATACACATGATTTGATTGGACTATAATAAAACTTCACTCTATAGTCACGTCAGAGCCGAATCGGCCCGTCTCGATAGCGATTCTGAAAATCTGCTGATACGTTGTGGTTCCAGAACAGATCGTTCGGATGCTCGTACCACGATTACACTTCGTCCATTGCCATTCGCTCGGTGATAACAGGGACGGTTGCGCTCCGGACGACTTTATCCGTAGTCCCGCCCAGCAGGTTCCCGAGTTTGCCGCGGTAGGCCGACCCCAGTACGATCACGTCCATCCCGTCCTCGTCGGCGTAGTCGACGATCTCCTCGCTTGGCGTCCCGCTCCGTATCGTCCACTCGTACTCCACGCCGTGGTCCGCCGCGATGTCGCCCAGTTCCGACAGCACCTCCTCGCCGTAGGCCTGGTACTCCTCCCGGAGGTCCTCTTCGTCGTCCCGAAGTGACATGGCCCGAGGGACTCCGGGGAGATCGATGACGTAGAGGCCGTGGGCCGTCGAACCGAGTTCGGCCGCCAGTTCGATAGCGTGTCGTGCCCCCTTCCGTGCCTCGTCGCTCCCGTCGAAGGGTATCAGGATATGCTCGTACATTGTGAACACCCAACACTGATTTCGGCGACTTCTGTCAAATAATTTTCCCTCGGAGCGTACAGACGAATCGGCCGTTTGCGACCGGACCGTATCAGACCTTCCGAGCGATATTGTCGACCGGGTAGTCGGCGTCTCGGATCGCGGCGACGATGGCTTCGGCGTGTTCGGCCCCGCTGGTCTCGACGTTGAACACGAGATACGCCTCGCCGATATCTAGGTCGTCGACGGAGCGCTCGTGGCGTACGTCGTGAATATTCGCTCCCAAATCCGCGATGATTCCGGAGATCTCCTTCATCACGCCGACGCGGTCGTCGATACGGACCCGTAGCCGAAGGAGCTGTTGGCGCTCGGTCATCGCGTGGATGAGCACCTCCTGTAACTGGGTCATGTCGAGGTTGCCGCCACAGAGCAGCGGCATCACCGTCTCGCCGCTGACGTCCACGTCGTCGCTGAGGACGGCGGCGACAGAGGCGGCACCGGCCCCCTCGACGACCTGTTTCGCTCGCTCCATCAGGACGAGAATCGCCTGTGCGATTTCGGTGTCCGTAACGGTCACCACTTCGTCGACGTTCGCTTCGATGATCCGGAGGGTAGTCTCGGAGATGCCGCCGGTGGCGATACCGTCGGCGATGGTCTCGACTTCGTCCAGCGTCACTGGCATTCCTTTATCGAGGCTCTCGTGAACGGTCTCGGCACCGGTCGCCTGCACGCCGATAATGCGGGTCTCCGGCGAGAGGTGTTTGATGGCCGTCGAGATACCGCTGATGAGGCCGCCGCCGCCGATGGGGACGATCACCGTGTCCATATCCGGGAGGTCGTGATACATCTCCGTGCCCAGCGTCCCCTGTCCGGCGATGATATCGACGTCGTCGTAGGCGTGGACGAACTCGGCGTCGGTGCCCTCGACGGCCTCCTGTGCGCGGGCCATCGTCTCCTGGAAGTCCCGGCCGACGAGCTCGACGGTCGCGCCGTAGCCTCGGGTCGCGTCGACCTTCGTCTGCGGGGCGTTCTCCGGCATGAAGATCGTCGAGTCGGCCCCGCATTTCGTGGCGGCCAGCGCGACGCCCTGGGCGTGGTTGCCCGCGCTGGCGGCGACGAACTCCTCGACGCCGTCGGCCACGTCCTGTGAAATCTTGTTGTACGCGCCTCTGGTCTTGAACGACCCGGTCCACTGGAGGTGTTCCATCTTGAGGTACACCTCGCCGCCGACAAACGTATCGAGCGACGAGCTCCGCTCGACCGGCGTCTGCTTGACGACGGTGTCGTCGTCGAGGCGTTCGCGGGCGCGTTCGATGGCGGCGTAGGTGACCGGGAGTTCGTCTGATTCAGTCGTTGTCATTGGTTGGTGGTGATCGTGGTTCGATGACGACGGTCAGCGGATGATCTTGTCTCGGCCCGGGTCGAACAGCGGCTCGTCCCGAATCGTCGCGTCGTACGTCTCGCCCTCGCACTGGACCTGGACCGACGTCCCGGCTTCTGCGTACTCGTCCGGGACGTACGTGTAAGCGATAGACTCCCCGATGGTATAGCCGAAGTCGGCGGCCTGCACGTAGCCGATGGCCTCCCCGTCTTTGAGGACCGGGCGGCCGCTCAGCAGGATGTCCGTCGAGTCGTCGAGCGTCAGGGGCGTAATCCGGTTGTCGATGCCGTCCGCTTTGGCGTCTTCGAGCGCCTCCTTCCCGACGAAGTCGGTCTCCATGTCCAGAGCGAACGGCAGGCCGGCCTCGAGCGGGTTCGAGTCCGTGTCGATGTCGGTCCCCCAGAGCCGATACCCCTTCTCCAAGCGCATCGAACTCAGCGCGCCGCCGCCCATCGGCCGCACGTCGAGGTCCTGGCCTTCCTCCCAGAGCGTCTCCCAGAGCTTCTGGCCGTACTCCGCCGGTGCCCACAGCTCCCAGCCGAGTTCGCCGACGTAGGACACCCGTAGGGCGATGACCGGCACTTCACCGACGTAGATCTGCTTGGCCCGGAAGTACGGGAAGCCGCTGTTGGTGACGTCGGCGTCGGTACAGCGCTGGAGCAGGAGCCGCGATTTCGGCCCCCAGAGCCCGATGGTCGTCTTGCCGCCCTCCTCGACGGTGACCGAGACGGTCTCGGGGGCGTGTTCCTTCAGCCAGTTGCCGTGAATCTGCGGCGAGTTGCCGCCGCCGGTGGTGACCATGTACTCGTCGTCGTCCAGCCGGACGACGGTCACGTCCGCGAGGATGCCGCCGCCCTCGTTCAGCAGGAGCGAGTACCGCACCTGCCCGACGTCGATCTCCACGTCGTTACTACAGACCCGCTGGAGGAACGACTCGGCGTCGCTCCCCTCGACCATGATGGAGCTGAAGGTGGTCATGTCGAACATCGACACCTTCTCGCGGGTGTGCAGGTGTTCGGCGGCTTCGATCGGCGAGCGGTTGATGTTCTGCCAGCCGTCCTGTTCGGGTATCTGGTCCTCGTAGCGCTCGACGAGGTCGGCGTTGGACTCGTAGTACTGCGGGGATTCCCAGCCACCGCTCTGGTAGAACTCCGCGCCCAGTTCCTTCTGCTGGTGATAGAACGGACTCGTCCGGAGTTTGCGGTGGTCGTCCGGTTGCCAGCGCGGTTCGACGATGCTGTACACCTGCTCGTAGCGCTTGGCCCCGCGGTCGACGAAGAACTCCTTCTCGCCGGCGTGGGGCTCGAACCGCCGGACGTGGATGCCGCCGGTATCGACCGGTCCCGAGGGGAGTCGCGGGACGCCGTTCTCCATCCACTCCGCGAGGATGCGGCCGTAGCCGCCGGAGTGGGTCCACCAGATCGCGAGCCCGGTCCAGAGGCCGTCGACCGCCGCGGTCGGTCCGACGGCAGGCATCCCGTCGGGCGTGAACACGAAGATGCCGTTCTCGGTGACGGCGTACTCCTGATCCTCGGTGGCCGGTAACAGTTCGTCGAAGGCCTGTTTCGCCGACTTGTCGCGGTTGCGGTGCGTCGGCGTCTCCCAGTGTTCTTCGGTGAACCCCCGCACCGACGCCTGCCGCTCCTCGCTGTTCGTGCCCATCGCGTCGGGGTCGACCGAGAGCGTCTCGTGGTTGTACGATCCCATCCCGAGGGCGTTCCCGTGGGTCCGGAAGTACAGCGAGTGGTCCTGGTCGCGGCCGACCGCTCGGTTCGGGCCCTCGCTCATGTACTCCGGGATATCTCTGTCGCCGGGCACGTCCAGACCCGTCGTGTTGTCGCCGACGGCACTCTCCTCGCCGGCGAGTTCGTCCATCGGTTCGGTGACGACGTACTGGTGCTCGACGGGCGCGATGGGGAGATCCAGTCCCGCCAGCTGGCCGGTCTTGTACCCCCAGTTGTTCGTCGCCAGCACGCAGCGGTCGCACTCGATGCGACCCTGGTCGGTGACGACAGCGCGTATCTCTCCGCCCTCGACGTCGAGGTCGGTCACTTCGGTGTCGCCGTAGAAATCCGCGGTAGAGTTGTCCATGTACCACTGGAGGGCACCGATGCCGTCGACGCGGCCGTCGGTCGGCGAGTAGTACCCACCGAGTATCTCGTCTTCGTCGACCATCGGGAGGTGGTCGGTCACCTCCTCGGGCGTGAGTAACTGCGGGTCGGGGAGGCCGTAGGAGGTCGCCCACTCCTTACGGCGTCGGAGGAAGTCCATCCGCTCCTCGCTGCGGGCGAGTTCGATGCCGCCCACTTCGTCGTAGACGCCGGCGTCCGACAGGAGTCGGCTCGTGTAGTGGGCCGCCTTCGTCTGTATCTTCGACGGCGACGTCTGGAACATGATGCCCGGCGCGTGGACCGACGACCCGCCGGTCACCGGGAGGGGGCCCTGGTCGATGACGGTCACGTCCTCGGCTCCGAGTTCGGTTAGATGGTAGGCGACGCTACAGCCGACGGCCCCCGCGCCGATGACGACGGTGTCGGTCCGTGCTGGTGGCTCGTTCGCACTCATATCTCTCACTCCGAACTGCTTCTGTCACAATCTTAAATACACCGGTGAGGTGAGCGAGCGGAACGAAGAATCGGCCGTACACGGCCGGCATCGGCAATAAATTGGGAAAATGGGTCAGTCCTCGGCGCGACGTCGCCGCCGTCACAGCGAACCTCAGAGTGACAGGGGAGAGATACGAACGCCCGTTCGACTCAGACGAGCGGTTCCTCGCGGACCGTCGCGGCGTACCGATCGCCCTCGAAGAGGACTTCCAGGTCGGTCCCGGGGTCGGCGTACTCCGGCGGGAGATAGGTGTAGGCGACGCAGGCACCGGTGGCGTAGCCGTACTCGGCGCTGTGGACGTAGCCCAGCGCCTCGTCCGAGCCCGGAGCGAAGACCGGCCGGTCGTCGAGGATGGCCGCGTCCTCGTCGTCCAACGTGAGACAGGCGACCTCGTGAGCGACGTTGTCGCCCTCCGCGGCGGCCGCGACGGCCTCCTTGCCGATGAACTCCGTGTCGAGATCGACGGCCCAGCCGAGGCCGCTCTCGTAGGGGTTGTGCTCCGTGTGGAGGTCTTCGCCCCACAGCCGGAATCCCTTCTCGATGCGGAGGGCGTCCAGCGCGCCGTTGCCGTAGGGCCGGATGTCGTACTCCTCGCCGGCCTCGAGGACGATCTCCCAGAGCCGCTCGCCGTACTCGGAGGGCGTGTACAGCTCCCACCCGAGTTCGCCGGCGTAGGAGAGCCGCATCGCCCGGACGGGGACGTTCTCCGCGAAGCACTCCTGGCTCGTGTAGAACGGGAAGGCGTCGTCCGAGAGGTCCGCGTCCAGCACCTTCGAGAGCACCTTTCGGGAGTCGGGGCCGGTACAGACCATCGCCGCCATACTGGAGGTCACGTCGTTGACCACGACGCCCTCGGGCGACTGCTCGCGCACCCACGCGACGTGGTTGTTCCCGACCTCGCGGCCGGTCGTCAGCAGGAGGTAGCGGTCCTCGTCGGTCCGCGTGACGGTGACGTCCGCGCGGACGCCGCCGCCCTCGTTGCACAGCAGCGTGTAGCGGATGCCGCCCACGTCGAGGTCGATGTCGTTCGTACAGAGGTACTGGAGGAACTCGCCCGCGTCCTGACCGATGACCTCCATCTTGTTGAACGAGGTCATGTCGTGGAGTCCGACCTTCTCGCGGACGTGCAGGGCCTCGGCCCCCTCGATGGGCGACCAGTAGACGCCCTCCCAGCCGTCGCGGTCGGGGATCCGGTCGCCGTACTCCTCTACGAGGTCGGCGTTGGACTCGAACCACTGCGGCTCCTCCCACCCGGCTTCGGCCCACAGTTCCGCGCCGTACTCCTCGTGGGTGTGGTACATCGGCGTCCGGCGGATGTCCCGCTGATTGTCCGTCCACACCCACTTGGGATGCATGATGTTGTAGACGATGCGGTACTCCTCCGCGCCGATGTCGCGGGCGAAGTCCCAGCTCCCCTCGTGCTCGTCGAAGCGGTTGACGTTACACTGCGAGAGGTCGATAGGACCGTCGTCCAGCTGCGGGACGCCGTTCTCCATCCACTCGGCCATCGCCTTCATCGCACCGCCGGCGTGGGTGACCCAGATAGCCGCCGCGGTCCACAGTCCCTCGCACGACTGGACCGGTCCCATGATCGGGAGGCCGTTGGGCGACTCCGAGAACATCCCGTTGTACTTGTGTTCCAGTTCCGCGCCCTCGGTCGCCGGCAGCAGTTCGTCGCTGGCCTGTCGGGGGGCCTTGTGCGGGCGGTCCGGGTGGGTCGCGGTGTCCATGTGGACGTCGGTGAACTCGTGGACCGACCCCTGCTCGCCGTCGGGGTCGTTGCCGCCGAGTTCCTCCGGGTCCGGGACGATGGATTCGTGATTGTACGAGCCGATGCCGTAGGAATCCCCGTGCGTCCGGTAGTACATCGCGTTGTCCTGATCCCGGAGGATCGGACGGTCGGGACCGACGAGCAGCCGCTTCGCCTTCTCGCCGGAGACGTTCTCGTAGTTCTCGAACAGCGGGTGGTCGGTGATGTCGACCGCGCTCTCTTCCATCTCCGAGAGGGATTCGGTCATCGTGTACTGGTGCTCGACCGGCGTCACCGGCAGGTGTACGTCGATCTTCTCGCCCAGCTGCCGGGCCCAGATGTTCGTCGCCACCACCACCTCCTCGCACTCGATGGCGCCGTCTTCGGTGACGACGCGCTCGACCGAGTCGCCCTCGATCTCGATGTCTTCCGTGCGCGTGTGCGGGACGAACTCCGCACCCCGGTCCATCGCCTCTCGGGCCAGGGCGTCGCAGGCGACGACTCCCGAGACCTGACCGTCCGTCGGCGAATAGTAGCCGCCGAGGATTTGGCTCTCGTCGACCAGGGGGAGATGGTCGGTGACCTCCGACGGGGAGAGTAGCTGCGGGTCCTCGATACCCCAGGCCTTCGCGTGCTCGACGCGGCGCTGGAGGAACGCCATCCGCTCCTCGCTGCGGGCCACCTCGATGCCCCCGACCTCGTTGTACGCCTGCTGGCCGTCGGCCCCCTCCAGCTCCGAATAGAGCTTCCGGCTGTAGTTCGCGAACTGGCTGAGTTCCTTCGGTTCGGCCGTCTGGAACATGATGCCCGGTGCGTGCGTCGACGACCCGCCCGTGGTCGGCATCGGGCCCTGATCCACGACGACGACGTCGTCGCGCCCGAGTTCCGTCAACTGGTACGCCAGATTGCAGCCGACGATGCCGGCCCCGACGATGACCGTGTCGGCCCGGTTCGGCACGCTGTCGGTCGTATCCATCATCTGTTTCGAACGTGCCGCTGGCGGGCAGATATAGCTGTCGCCGGTGCCCCTCCCTTTTTCAAAAGGTACCTGAGCTGTTACTTCGAGGTTGAGAATAACAGAGATACCCCTGTGAGACAACTGACACGGGCGCGTTCCGGGCGCTGCGACGGGCTCACGGGTCGCTCCGAGCGCGTCGGCACAAAGACATTTACGACGGACGCGAGTCGGGTGACACGCATGGTTCAGTCCATCCCACTCGAGACCGCGACAGAACTCATCGAAGCGGCCGAGGCGAAAGCCGAGGACATCGACAACCCGATGGTCGTCACCGTCGCCAACAGCGAGGGGAACCTCGTCGCGCAGCACCGCATGGACGGCGCGTGGTTGGCCTCCGTCAGCATCTCGCGGAACAAGGCCTACACCGCGGCCGCCCTCGAAACGCCGACCCACGAACTCGCCGAACCGTCGGAGCCGGGCAACTCGCTGTACGGGTTGCAGACCACCGACGAGGGCCGCATCGTCATCTTCGGCGGCGGCTACCCGCTCGAACGGGACGGCGAGATAGTCGGCACGATCGGCGTCTCCGGGGGGGCCGTCTCGCAGGACCGCGAGGTCGCGGAGGCGGGCGTGGAGCGCTGGCAGGAACTCTCGGAGTAGTTATTCGGCGGTGGGGCCGGGGTCCCGTTCGGCCACGGCGTCGAGCAGGTCGACGAGCGCCCGACTGGCCGTCTCCAACAGCTCCTCGCCCAGTTCGGCGCTCCCCTCCCGCGGGTCGCCGACGACGCCGTTGTCGGTGAACTCGTCGGAGTCGAACGCGAGGTTGACCCGGCCCTGCCAGTCGCCCCAGCGGTCGCTGCCGCCCTCGGCGGCCTCGTCCAATCGCTCTTCGCGGACCGTCTCGGGGTTGGCGTGCCGGAGGAGCGCCGTCTCCAGCGGTCCGCCGTGACCCATGTCCGAACTGTGGTCGCCGACCTCCTCGAACCACGTGAACGGGACCGCGTACGCGTCGTCGTGGCGAACTATCCGTCCGGCGACCTCCCGGAGCGCCGGAACGTTACCGCCGTGACCGTTGACGAGGACGACGCGGTCCCAGCCGTGGGACGCGAGGCTGCCGACGATGTCCCGGACGTACGACCGGAACGTCGACTCGGACGTCCACAGGGTCCCGGCGAAGCGCCTGTGTTCCTCGGCGATGGCGACTGGAACCGGGGGCGCGACGACGACCGGGTCAGGGTGCCGCTCGGCCGCCCGCTCGGCGAGCGTCTCGGCGTTGAGCGTGTCCGTCGAGAGCGGCGCGTGCGGACCGTGCTGCTCCGTGCTACCGACGGGCAACAGCGCGAGGTCCGTCTCGGCGTCGTCCATCTCCGTCCACGTCGCGGTTGTCAGGTCCATACGCGTTCGCTCGCCGGGGACACCGATAAAACTCCGCCGCCCGGTGCTTTTTGCATCCAGCGGACGGCCACTCCGTATGGAGTACGAACCGGTCTCGCACGCGGCGACCCAGCGCCGCCTCGGACGCCTCCCGTCGGGTGCCGACGTCACCGCCACCGTCCATCGGTACGACGGCGGCGCGGGGCCGACGGTGTACGTCCAGGCCGCACAGCACGGCATCGAACTGAACGGGCCGGCGGCGCTGCGGCGCTTACACGACCGGCTGTTAGCGACCGAGGTCGCCGGCACCGTCATCGTCGTGCCGGTGGCGAACTCGCTCGCGTTCGACCATCGCTCGTACGCGACTCCCTCGGCGTACGACGTGATGAATCCGAACATGAACCGCGTCTGGCCGGGCGACAGCGACGGAACGTTGCAGGAGCGCCTCGCCGACCGGCTCTGGGACCTCGTGAGCGACGCGGACGCGGCCATCGACTTGCACACCGGAACCGCCGACATGCTGGAACACGTCCGGTTTCAGGCCGGCCGACCGGCCGCCCGGACGCTCGCGACGGCGTTCGGCACGAAGCACCTACTGAGCGACGAGGACGACGCATCCGACGACGACTTCAGCGGGAAGTTCCGAACGGCGGCCGCCCGCGAGGACATCCCGGCCATCACCGCCGAACTCCGCAACAGCCGACAGGTGACCCGTTCGGCGATCGAATCGGGCGTCGAGGGCGTCCTGAACGTCCTCAGAGCGGTCGACGCCCTCGAACCGGTGGTCGCCGAGCCGCCCGAACAGCGTCTACTCCGAGACGACGCGACCGCCGCGGTCGCCGCCGAATCGGGACTGTTCGAGGCGCGGCCGGACGTGGCGGTCGGGGACCGAGTCGACGCTGGCGACGAGTTGGGGACCGTCTACTGCCCGTCGTCGTTCGACCGACTCCAGACCGTAACCGCCGAGGACAGCGGCGTCGCGTATTCACTGACTCGGGAAGCGGTCGTCGTCGCGGGCGAGCGACTCGCCGGTATCGGGACGCCGGTCTGAGCCCGCTGGCCGCCGTCCTCGTCGCTCGGCCACGGGAACTCGCCATTTGAATGGGTTGTGTATTCCTCACGTACGATTATGCTCCATAACGTGTCATAGTATGACAATACCATGGGACTCCAACGTTCGTTCGACGTCCTCTCGCGGATAGTCGAACGGTACGAATCACGCGGTCGGTCGATTCGGGACGTCGAAGCGAGGACGGATTCCGGCGACGCGGAGACGCTCCACGTCAGCGTGGACGCCCCGGTGTCGCTATGTGCGGAATCCGAGAGCGGGCTGGACTCGGGGATCAGTCTGGAGTCGGCGTCGCTCTCCGACGGCGGCCTCACGGCCGAGTTCTCAGTGTCGGAACTGTTCGACGTCCCGTCGGTGGACGGCGTGACCATCTCGACCGACGAGCACGCCGTACGGGTCGTCGACGGCATCCTCGTCGTGACAGCCGAACTCACGATCGAGTCCACGTGCGAGGGGGCACAGGGGCCGGTGTCGGCCGAAGCGTCGCATCCGGATGGAGACGAAGCCGCCGAACTCGCCGAGTCGGAAGACCCCACCAAGTCCAGAGACCCATCGGAGTCGGAAGACCCCGCTGAGTCGGACGACCTGTCGAATCGGCTCGCGGCGGTCCGAAACGAGTCCGTTCCCGCCTACGAGGACACCGAGTACCTCACTGCCCTCTACGAGGCCTGTGACACCTTCACCGAGATGAGCGAACACATCCCGATGGACGTAGCGGCCGAGACGGTTCGACGATACATGATCGAGGCGGGCGTCCACGACCCGACCTCCTACGACACTGCCGGCGACGCCGAGTCCGTCGAAGCGGAAGAGGAGGAGGAGCCATCGTCCGAACCCACCACCCAGCATCCAAACCAGGCCGCTGCCCCACTCGATACCATCCCGGAAGAGCAGCTCGTCACGGACGGTCTCGGACTTCCCGAAGACGTCCAGGTCGAGGACGTCGTCGATGCCGTCGTGGAGTCGGGGGCCGTCTACGAGGTCGAACGCCGACTCGGTCTCGACCAGCAACGCACGCGCGAACTTTTGGGTCAGCTCAACGTTCTCGACCTCGTGTTGTGCCGACTCGACCACGGAGACCGGACGGCTTCTCGGGACGACGTCGTCCGGCGGATTCGGCAGTGTACGACCACTGAGGTGTCCGGTGCCACTTAAATGGGTTGGTAACAGCACCCACAGAGAAAAGGGGGACCGCCCCTATGTCTCGCCAAGAGATGTCACTGAACTCGCTCGCCGCCTCGGACGCCCCGGGCGCCGAGACGCTCCTCGAAAACGTCCGGTTCGAACTGATGCCGTTCGACAGTTTCGACGACGAAATACAGCACCTCCCCGAGGGCGCGACGATTGCGATCACCACCTCGCCCCAGTTAGGCATCGACAGAACCATCGAGAAGAGCGAGATGGCAGCCGAGAAGGGGTTCGACGTGGTTCCTCACGTAGCGGCACGGTACGTCGAGGACCGCGAGCACCTCGAAGAGATCGCTCGCCGGCTCACCGAGGCCGGGGTCACGGACATCTTCGTCCCCGGCGGCGACCGAGAGGAACCGGCCGGCGAGTTCGAGTCGGCGTACGACCTCCTCACGACCCTCTCGGAGACCGAGTACTCCTTCGAGGAGGTCGGCATCACCGGCTACCCGGAGGGCCACGAGTTCCTAGACGAGGAGACGCTGGCGGAGGCGATGCAGAAGAAGGAGCCGTACGCGACGTACATCGTCACGCAGCTCTGTTACGACCCCGAAGCCGTCCTCGAGTGGATCCGCGACGTCCGTGACCGCGGCGTCGACTTACCCGTCGAGATCGGTATCCCCGGCGTGATGAACTACAAGCGCCTGACGCAGATCTCACAGAAGGTCGGCGTCGGCGACTCCATCAAGTTCCTCAAGAAGACGACCGGCATCCTCGGCTTCGTCCGGCAACTCATCGGCTCGCGGGGGACCTACAAACCGGATTCCCTCGTCGACGGCCTCGGGCCGCACGCGGACGACGAGTCCTACAACATCCGCGGCCTCCACATCTACACGTTCAACCAGACGCCCGACACCGAGTCGTGGCGGAACGGTCGGCTCTCGACCTGAGTCGAGCATCGACCACAACCAGTCAATCTCGCTGTAGGTTCTGTCGAGGCTAGATTATTCCGTTGCCGGCCCCTGTAGCGAATATGACGTACGACACCGTCCGCGAGGTCGACCAGGCGATAGCCGACGCGCTCGAGGGCGAGCGCGCACGCCAGAACGACACGCTCGCGATGATCGCCAGCGAAAACCACGTCTCCGAGGCCGTCATGGAGGCCCAGAGTTCCGAACTCACCAACAAGTACGCCGAGGGCTACCCCGGCGAGCGCTACTACGGCGGCTGTGAGTACGCCGACGAGATCGAGGAACTGGCCATCGAACGCGCCCAGGAACTATGGGGCGCGGAGCACGTCAACGTCCAGCCGCACTCGGGTTCGCAGGCCAACATGGGCGTCTACCTCGCCGTCCTCGACCCGGGCGACAAGATCCTCTCACTTGACCTGACCCACGGCGGCCACCTTTCGCACGGCCACCCCGCGAACTTCGCCGGGCAGGTCTACGACGTCGAACAGTACGAGGTCGACGCCGAAACCGGGTACATCGACTACGAGGGCCTCGCCGACCACGCCGAGGAGTTCGACCCCGACGTCATCGTCTCGGGCTACTCGGCGTACCCCCGAGAGGTCGACTTCCAGCGGATCCAGGAGACCGCCGACGCCGCCGACGCCTACCACCTCGCCGACATCGCCCACATCACGGGACTGGTCGCCGCCGGTGTCCACGAGTCGCCCGTCGGCGTCGCCGACTTCGTCACCGGCTCGACGCACAAGACCATTCGCGCCGGCCGCGGCGGGATAATCATGTGCGGCGAGGAGCACGCCGACGACGTCGACGCGGCGGTGTTCCCCGGCTCGCAGGGCGGCCCGCTCATGCACAACGTCGCGGGCAAAGCGGTCGGCTTCGGCGAGGCGCTCGACCCCGAGTTCGAGGCGTACGCCGAACAGACCGTCGCCAACGCGAAGGCGCTGGGCGACCGTCTCCAAGAGCACGGCCTGGACCTCGTCTCCGATGGCACGGACAACCACCTCGTCCTCGTCGATTTGCGCCCGTCTCATCCCGACACGACGGGCAAGGAAGTCGAGGAAGCGCTCGAAGAAGCGGGTCTCGTGCTGAACGCGAACACGGTACCGGGCGAGACCCGGTCGGCGTTCAACCCCTCGGGCATCCGCGCAGGCACGCCGGCGCTGACGACGCGGGGCTTCGACGAGGACGCCTGTCGCGAAGTGGCCGACCTCATCTACGACGTCGTCGAGGCCCCACACGACGAGGGAATCATCGCGGCGGTGAGCGAGCACGTCGACGAGCTGACCGACGAGTACGCGCTCTACGAGTGAACGGGATGCGATCGGGCTGACATCGGGACCCCGATAGTCACTCCTCGACGACGTATTCCCCGAAGTTCTCGACGGAGCCGACGGGCGGGGCACCGAACGCCAGCCAGACGTGGCGCTCCTCGGTGTGGTTACAGAGGTTCCGTATCGTGTCGGGGTGGACGCGGACGAGGGCGCCGGCCGGGACATCGTGGACGTCCCCGTCGATAGCGATCTGGCCGTCCGTCACGGCGGAGAACACTTCTTCCTGGCCGTCGTGGGTGTGCGGCGTCGTCACTTCGCCGGGTTCGACCAGCACCTGGTTCACGCGCAGTTCGGTACAGCCGAGCGGCTCGGTCAGTTTCCGGACGGCCGTCTCGCAGGTCTGGAACGATTCCGGCGGCACCGCCTCCGGGTCGACGATGACGAAGTCGTCGGACATGTGCGACAGTCCCGGGCCGAGCGACTTGAATCTGGAGGCGGAAAGCAGATGGCAGAGAGGAATCGTCACGGCCGCCGGGCGGCCGGACGCGATGCCGTCAGTGAGTCGCGCCGATCAGTCGCTACTGCTTTCGGCTTCCTTGCGGGCGTTGAGCTTCGCCTGTTCGCGGGCGCTCGGGTTGACCGACTCCTTGAACGGCACCTTCGCGACCGTGGCGAACACCGGTTCGCCCTCCTCTTCGGCGTACTCGTCGGGGAGGTGGACTTCGAACTCCAAGTCGAGTGTCTCGTCGTAGATGTCGTCGTTGAGCGGCGTGTCCGTGACCTCCTGTATCTTGTCGGCGGGGACGAAGCCCATGCCGATGTTGGTTTCCAGGTCCGGGTTCCACCACGGCGACGTGAGGTAGCCGCACTCCTCGCCGGTGTCCGGATCGGAGATGATCCAGAAGTCCGGCGCGTAGTCGCGGATGGGTTCGCCGGCCATCTTCAGGCCGATGAGCTTGTGTTCGAACGGGTAGTCGCCGTTCTCGATCTGCTCTTTCTGCTTTTCGAGTTCCTCCTTGCCGATGTAGTCGGCCTCCTTGTCGTCGGGCACCTGATAGCCGAGGTTGACCTGGAACGGGGAGGTCTCGTGGTCCATGTCCTGTCCCCACGACATGATGCCGGCGGCGATGCGTCGGTGGTGGCCCGGCGCGATCTGGCGGCCGCCGTGGTCCTTGACGCTCGCCATGACCGGGTCCCAGACCCGCTCGGCGTACTTCTGAGCGTCTTTGACGTATATCTCGAAGCCCTTCTCGCCGGAGAAGCCGGTCTGGCTGATCAGCACGTCGACGCCGTCGATCTCGGCCTCCATCAGGCCGTAGTACGGGATGTCGCTGACCTTCTCGCCGACGACGTCGATCATCACGTCCTCGGACTTGGGACCCTGGATCTGCATCGGCGCGACGTCGATCTCGTCGATCTCGACGTCGAAGTCGTTGTCGACGTTGACGCCCTGGAGCCACTGCATCAGCGTCGAGTCGGAGATGGAGAACCAGAACTCGTCCTCTTCGGGGCGGAGCAGAACCGGGTCGTTGAGGACGCCGCCGTCCTCGTTACAGAGGATGACGTACTTCCCGTCCATCGCGTCCATCCCCGTCACGTCGCGGGTGACGACGTAGTTCGTGAGTTCCTCGGCGTCCGGACCCTTGACGCGGATCTGGCGCTCGACGGCCACGTCCCAGAGCGTCACGTCGTTGGTCAGGGCGTCGTACTCCTTCATCACGCCGCCGTCCTCGGGCTCGATGAGGCCGCGCGGGTGGTAGAGACGGTTGTAGACGGTGGCCCGCCAGGCGCCCTCCTCGTTGAAGGACTTGTGGAAGAAGGGTGATTTCCGAACGCGAGTCGAGACGAGCATCTCGATGTCGGGGTCACCGGTCTGACGGAGGTTTCGTGGGACTGTTCGATCAGATTGGTCGATACTCGGGTGGTTTGGGTGTTCCTCGTTCCCGCTCATGCTTGTAGAGCATGTCCGCAATCGCTAATAAAAGATAGCCCGGATAACACCCACCCTTTTTGTGTGGCTGTAGCACGCCGCCGTCGTCGACCGGCCCGAGACGGGGTGACTCACCGCGTCCGGCGAGCGTAGGTGACTATTTCGAAGGCATCGCGCCTGTCCCGGTCGACTACGCGCCACTGGCTCCAATCGACCGACGGGAAGGTCGTATCACCCTCGTAAGCGGCGTCTAATTCGGTCAATACCAGTTCGTCGGCGTCAGGGAGGAACTGCCGATATACCGACCCGCCGCCGATGACGTAGGCCGTCGCCGCGCCGGTAGACTGCGCCGCTGCGAGTGCGTCCGACCGCGACTCGACGACGGCGACTGAGTCGGGGAGGCTCTCAGGTCGATGGGTCAGGACGACGTTGTGTCGTTCCGGGAGCGGACCACCCAACTCTTGGGCGATAGTTTCGAACGTCCGGCGACCCACGATAACGGGGTGGCCCACTGTCGTCCGCTTGAAGTGTTCGAGGTCCTCGGGGTAGTGCCACGGAACCGAACCGTCGGCCCCGATGACGCCGTTCGCGGCGACCGCGGCGACGAGCGAAAGTGCCATTCTGTCTGTCGGTGAGACTGAAGCGGACATAATCTTTCGCCCCGTGTATCGTCGACACGTACGAAGAGAGCAATGCAGTAGATAGACGTGAGTGTAGTATTTATAATTAGAATTGTCGGATTTCGAGGTGTTTATCGGTCCCTGGATCCAAATTCTCGCATGAAGACGGTACGAATCTCCCCCGGCCCGGCCGCAGCCCACGCGTTCCGCCTCGGCGTAGGCGCTGGTGCTCTCGTCGGTCTCGTCGGTATCGGACTCCTCTACTGGGTCGGTGGCCTCACTCTAGCGTTCGTTGCGTACGCGCTCGTCTGCCTGTTTCCCGTATATCTCGTCTTCGTCGCGGCCGCGTTGAGCGTTTGGCTGGGGTACGACAAGGACGCGACGGCGCTCCGACCCGTGGTTCGGGAGAAGTAGCATCACTCCTCGTCGACGTCCGCGATAGTCGCGGCGACGAGGTTGCGCATCCCGCGGCGAAGTCGCCCGCTCATCGCCGTCGAGGAGAGTCCCAGCTCGCTGGCGACTTCGTCGAGCGAGATGTCGCGCGGTTCACCGAAGTACCCCTTCTCGTAGGCAGTTTTCAGCGCGGCGGTCTGCTCGTCGGTCAGACCGTAGGAAGTGTCGGTTCCCGCGTCGTCTGTCCCGTATATCTCGATAATCGTGAACGTCATACCCTGATCGGTAGCGAACTCCCAGATCGTGTTGAGAGCCTCTTTATCGGGGAGGAGTAGGCGAACGAGCCATCCGCTGCCCTTCGTTTCGGTGTGGACGAGAAATCCATTCACCTCGGTCACGACGTTGCTGATGAGGACCGTCTCGGGCGTGTGTTCGATGTAGTAGATGCCGGTGTCGTCGGTCCAGTCGACCAGTTCGTAGCTTTCGACCGTCGGGTCGTCGTCGAGCATCGTTTCGAGTTCTGCCCGGTCGTCGTATTTGATGAGAAAAGGGAAATTGGTCGCGCCGGGAGCGGTTGTTCCCTGCGTGACGACCCTGATTTCTACCTCACCGAGGCTCTGCAACGTGGGGATGAGCGCGAGTCGTTCGTGTTCGATGTGTATCTTCGCTGTAACTGACATATAGAGTGGGTCGTTTCGTTTGGAGAGTCACGTCCGAAAGGCGATGGAACCAATTCGTCGTCTGGACTCTTATACCGGGTATATATTAGTGTTTATCCTCCCCACGACGCGGCCGTACCTGTTCGGCGAGGACGCTCGAACGATCGCCTCCAACGCGACTAGCCATTTGTGCGTAAATCGGCTCATACATGGACCCATAACATGGCCAAATACGGCGAAAATAGTACAAATATAGATTTTATAACACTATATGCCGTATTGTAGCCACAGTATTTGCCTTTCTCTGAGATTTTCGGCTGCATCGGCGAGGGATATATCTCGATAAGCGATTTCAGACTTGCTTTGCGGTACGCGTCGGGTTCACTAGACTCGCTGAAGCGTCCATCCTGAGAGTTGCCGACGCTGCCAGATCTCGATAGTTGGGGAGTGAGATTGCTATGGGATGGTCGCCAAAACGGGAGAAGGAATGCTCCGACACGCTTGGCAAGTATAACAAAATATCATTCATGTTTACCCTACATAAAGAGGTGTAATTATACGCGATAGGACTAATGCGTACGTGGATACAAGGTATAGGTACAATGAGTGAAAGAGAACTCACAGACGAGATACGTGATGAGACACCGACTGAGAAATTCTATCTCCCTGCAGTCGCGTTTACGCCGACTTTCGATTGCATCGAGAGCTTCGTTGAGGAAGCCTTTGACTTTCACGGCGTCGTACTGATCCCGGAAAGCTATAACAAGTAGCGGCCTCTGATTTTCCCTGTCATTTAACGTCCCGCGCTTTCGTTCAGTTGTCCTCATCTATTGGCGACACCCCCACCCCGGATTTCAAATGAAATCGGTTCCAACGGAAGGAGGGGGTCAGCCGAGGGGGAATCCACTTGAGAGTCTTCTGATGGTTGTTTGCACGGTAAAAGGTTTCTAACCCGATAAGATGTCGTTTTAGACTTCAGGTGGAAACTGGCTGTCTCTTCGCGTTATTATATATTTTATTGTAACGGTAAAGTAGTAGTAGTAGTAAAGCTGTGAAAGTTGGATTCTCTGGAGGTAGAGCAAATATTGGATCGAGGCCCAGATCTGCTATAGCTGCATTTATATTATCGTTCTAGAGAAACCCGGCTAGAAATCCGTTAGCTATTCGCTCAACGTTCTCTCACAGTACATACCAATCTGACACCGAATTTCAATTGATTTCCGGTAGACAACGCTTCTTCTATGCAGTTAGTCGAGATTCACGAACGCCCTCTCCATAGCATCTCGCTCGACGATGGGGTTTACTCTTGCGGGAATTCATTTGAAATCCGGGGTGGGTGTGTAACGATGGCTGCATCCAGGTCGTTCGTTCGGAAATTTCATTTGAAATCTGGTGTGGGTGTGAGGGGTATCTTAGGTGTCCATCCGCACGAATCATCTGAAACCTGGTGTCCTCTGTGGATCTGCTCGTCTGTTATACAGGCGGCTCCAAGTGACGGGTCGATTCGAGGGAAAGAACTAAGTCAATTTCATTTGAAATCCGGTGTATGGCCTCAAGTGAGGAGCAGATGAGTACGCTCGGCGATTACGCTGCCGAGCACGGAGCAGTCGCCCACTCTCGCTCCAAGTCTCGCGATGATCCACTTTCTGTTCTGGACGAGGAAGACCCGATCTTCGCCGATGAAGACCTACTCCGTATTGACCATATCCCGGACCACGACAAAATCGTCGGGCGGAATAACCAGATCGAAACGGTTGCTCGTCGATTCAAACCGGCAATCACTGGCGGTTCCGGAAAAGGGACACTTCTACTCGGAAAATCCGGTTCCGGGAAAACACTCGTCACTCGGTATGTCTGTCGGGAGGTGGCGGAACGCGGTGCGGATAACGATGTTCGTATCGGCCGTGCTATTATTGACTGCGCGCAGCGTCGGTCAGAGGTCCAAACCATCATTCATCTCGCGAAGAGCCTCAATGATTCCGACAAAACAGGTGTGACGATTCCGCAGTCGGGCATTGCGACGGGGGCGTACTACGACCGATTATGGACGATTATCGACGAGCTCTACGATGCGGTTATTGTCGTCCTCGACGAGATCGACCGTCTCGCACCGTCTGACGACGTCCAAAACATTCTCCCAGAGGAAGCAGACGATAGTAAACTCCTCATGCAGCTGTCCCGAGCCGGTGAGGAGAATGACATCGAAGCCGGCATTACGGTTACCGGCATCAGTAACGACCTCAAATACGGTGATCGATTAGATACTCGTGTCGAAAGCTCGTTCGCCCCGGACGAGATCGTGTTCCCCGCGTACGATGCAAACCAGCTCGGCGATATTCTAGACCGACGTCGGGACGCCTACCACGGCGATATCCTTTCCGGGGACGTCATCCCGCTGTGTTCAGCGTTTTCTGCGCAGGAACACGGCGACGCACGGCGTGCTATCGATCTCTTCCGACTCGCTGGGGAAATCGCACGTAACGATGATGCCGACTTGGTTCGCGAAGAGCACGTCCGCGCTGCCAACGACGACGCTGAAGTGACGCGAATTCAGGATCTCATTCGAGGGTGTCCGACCCAGGCAAAGATCGCAATTGCCGCGCTTGCCGCGATGGACGAGTTCACGAACCAGTCGCATTTCAAAGCCACTGAGATGTATCAGATCTACCGTGAATTCGCGCAGTCGATCGATGCGGATGTCCTCGGACAGAAGCGAATCACCGATCAGCTTCGAGAGTACGAGACGCTGAAAATCATCGATATGGTTAGAACGAGTGATGGGTACCGAGAGGGTACGTATCTACAGATCTCGCTTCTGGACGAGGCAAGTCTCTTACTGCAATCGGTCGGCCTTGATGACCGCTGTTCGGAGATTCCGATCGATCCACGGATGCGCCAGCGGATCGTCGATATTGTCGGTCGCTAATCTCTTGGTTTCCCAAGGAACCACGAACTGCATCCTAATTTTGTACGCCTCTGGCGGGTGAGGTGTTCGAAGGGAACCCTGTAGAGAGCGCTAAGGTTAGTTAACTGGGGATCACCACAGCGGGCAAATCCAGTTGTGGCTGAGTTAGCCAGTGAGATGCTCATTTAGGTCCGGCCACACTCGAACTTAGACAACTCGATGTCATCTTCGGTTCCGAACCGCGTACTTCCCGCCTCCTATTATTCGTGTGGGTGATCGTCTTCGCCGTTCGCCGCATAGAGACCCTTATCCTTCTCGCGGGCGAAATCCTGTGCCTTCGCGATGTTATCGGCATATCGTGAGTCTGGCTCAGTCAGTATCCCGAGGCCGTATCCAGCAACGTACTCGTTATGTAGTGTTGTGCGTCCACTCCAGTCAAAGTAGATATAGACCAACGGAGTCCCATCATCGGTTGTTTCGCCCGTGTGACTGATGATCACATTATTATCTGTGCCGAGATTGTCTCGAGCGGCTTGGATAGCATCGGCACCGATGCTAACAAGTGCTGACTGATGGGCGGCGAGCTCAGCGTCTGTGGATGCCTTGTGGTAGTCGTACATCGTGGGATCGATGTGTGACCCATTTGGCTTGCCATAGGGACCGCTATCCTCTCGGTATTCGGGAATGCGGACGGCCGCCAGTTTCACGATACCCCGCTTATCGTGTTCTTCATAGTACATCTCAAAGGTATCTCCGGAGATCGCCTTCAGGAGATAGCCTGTCTGATTCCCAGTCTGGAATGACTGCTCTCCGACTGGAGTCGGAGTAGAGACCTCTCGGTCGGTCTTCTGTATATCTTCACCCGAACTTGCAGTAGGTGTCTCTTGGTCGGTTTTAACCACATCCGCGGTACTGGATTGGGGTATCTCGTCAGTCGTTTCAGCAGCTGACTGACTACCGGATGTCGGTCCGGAACATCCCGCGCTCACGAGGAGCAACGCAGTAGCAATAGCCGTAACCAATTGGCGCATAGTCTTCCAATACGAGGATAAATTGAATATATAAGCATGTCTCTCCCCCTATCATATTTGGTAGAGATTGACCTCCGTCTAAAGACGGAGGTATGCGCTATCAGTCTGTATCAGAACTAAAGTCGGTTGTGTATATACTGTACACACTCGATAGAATATTATGCCGAGAGAGGATCCTACTGCGACCAATGCCTACTGAAAGCTCTTGTTCAGTTTCGGACGCCGCCGAGCTGCAAGAGCTGCCACCGAGTGCAAAACTGGTTGCCAAGACCCTCGAATACGAGGGCAAACTCACACAACCGCAACTCTCGGAGTCAACGCTGCTCCCTGTTCGGACTGTTCGATCCGCGCTGAGAACGCTCGAAGAGAACGGCATCGTCACCGCTCGTATCTCGACGATGGACGCTCGACGACACGTCTACTCGCTCAAAACCGATCAGGACTGATTTTCTGGGCCTCCGATAGATGTGGGGCCGGATCCGCCCTGCTCGCGCTACTAGCTACTATCGAGTCTATGTCGTATTGAGCGAGGCTGTGAGCTGTTGCTGTGTGCTGAGTCCTGTCCGGAAGCGGTCGACGATCCGTGACTGGTGGTTCTGACAGGCAAGCACAGCAACTGCGCCATCCTGAACTGGAACCACCGGATGACGTGGATTGTGGGCGGCGAGGTGGCAGCTGGGGCAGTTTACACCCCCAGCGGGGTGATGATCGAGGAGATCTGCTGTGTCCGTGGTCGTATATTCACAGATGTCGGCGAACTTACTGAGATGATCGTCACAGCCCACCAGCGGAACCGTGAGCTGATCGAGGAGCAGGAAGGATGGTGTGTCGTTCGACTGGAGTGCAGACTCACACGCAGGGCACTGAACCGGCGGATGGCTCGGGACGTCGGCCGACTGAGGGGAGGACTCTACTGGACACATATTGTGGAGTGTGAGCCGTTTCGGTTTCCCACGCGGGTAAATGCTGGGTACGAATATCTGGCTTCGTTTCCCTACTGAATGGCTGTACTACCCATAATCAGACGATAATCGAATTTAGACGATGGGGTCGAATTTACTAACCAACAGGCAGACGATTTACACCGCTGCGTTGGTTAGTCGCGGAAACCGAGTTCGCTACTGGCGACTAGACACAGCTGTTACTACGGAATGTTAGTTGCGGTGACCAGTTCGTCGGTGAACGCTGTGAGGACTGCATCAGGGTCCGGCGTCGAGCCTGGCGCAGCTTCCCAGAGTTCGACGTCGAGTTCCTGTGTCGCCGTTATTCGCCCGTCTGTCGCGATCACCTTGAGAATCGCCTGTTGGTAGATGACGACCGTCCGCTCCTCGTCGACGTCGAGGTGTTCGATGCCAACTCGTTCGAGTGTGTCTTTGATATCTATTGGTTCGGGAAGTGTGCAGTGCTGCATTGGCATCTCGTCGGCAGTCATGGTGGTTGTTTCTGTTCTGTGGTACAAGTATGTCCGGTCACAAAAGCGCTGTTGTGTGGCGCTTAACAGAGTGTGACGGTTCGGGCTAGAACCAACACGGCTGCCGCTGGGCAACGCGTCCACGTTCCTGTCCTCCGCTGAAGTGTCCGGCGGGAGTACCCGACCACCGGACGAGAGAACCGAGGATTCACGGCTGGACCGCTGACCGCAGTCATTCGGTTGCGCAGGTAGCTGGAAAAACCTTCTCGCTAGATAGATTCGGGTCCCCCGCCAGCCCACTCGATCGGGTCGACGTCACCAGCGACGCCGTGCTACTCTCAACTCGAAGACGGGCGGTGATCGAGATGGTCCAGGCAGCCCCTTCACAGACGACTGCAAGCGACACAACGCCCGCACGGCGGACGGAGTGGTGACTGTGCTATCAGATCGGAGACCTCGTCCGCTACACCAAGTGGACTGAGGAGTTCGCCGCCGTCGAGGCGCTCGCCGTGCAGTACCGGGACGGCGACTACGAGGAGAACGTCGTCATCGAACGTCGCACGGAGGAAGACATAGAGACTGCTCTGACTGCCGAATTCGGAGAAGAGCCACACCGGCAAACGATCAAGCGCGTCTGGGAGGAACTGGTCGAGATCGGCGTCGACGGCCTTATCGAGAAGACTCGACAGGTCGGCCGGGCAGACACAGTCTCGAAGCAAAGAAACGTATCAGTGACACCAGAAACGCAGTGGAACAGTCCCTTACTACAGCGATAATAAAATATCTACTATCAGTAGCAGGCGGTACGATGTCGAGAGAGACGAGCCGCCGATCTATCCTGAAGCATATCGCGGGCGCAGGTGCCACTTTCTCACTGCTGTCGGGTGAGGTTACGGCCGCTCAGCCAACGTGCCGCAACGCGACTGCAACACCCCCCGCCGACGCGTGGCCAACGATTGGTCACGACGCCGGTCGGACGTACTACAATCCCGGAACTAGCGGCCCGCAAACGGAAGTCAGCGAGCGCTGGACGACGGCACTCCCCACTCGTGAACTCCCAACCATCGCCGGGGGCAAGGCCTACGTCGGCGGCTCATCGCTCCGCGCGCTCGACGTGGACGACGGGAGCCAAATCTGGGCGCGTAGTCCACCAAACTGCCGGTATACGACGCCCGCCATCGGCCCTGAGACCGTCTATTCGGCCGTGGCCCATCGGAACGACGACGAGCAAACCGTGACGATTCAGGCCCTCGATGCCACGGATGGCGTGCGGCGCTGGGCTACTGAACCGCTCGTCACGGGGGAGTCCGTAGCGGCCTCGGCTCCCGTCCTCGTCGACGGGACGATATTCGGTCTGGTCCGAGCCGAGCAAGAACGCTTCTTCTACGCGGTCTCGTTCGACTCTCGAGCGGTCGAGTGGCGGCACACGGTAGCGGAGTCGGTCGACGAATTCGCGGTCACGGACGGGACGCTAATCTACGCAGTCGAGGAACAGGTTCGCGCCATCTCCATCACCGGCGACACAGCGCAGTGGGCCGTCAACAGTCCACCTATTCGGGGGCTCGCAGCCGCTTCCGGGACAGTCGTCGTGGTGTCTGATAACAGCATCACCGCGCTGGCTACCGAAGACGGGACCGAACGCTGGCACACCGAACTCGGGTCAGTCGGCGAACCCGGGTTTGAGGGATCAAACAGCTTCGGCCAGCCTGCGCTCGCTGACGGGTCGGTTATTATCGGAACGCGCTCTTCTGTCTTTGCGAGCGTCAGACAGGAGGGCGGGGCGACGCTTTACAAACGGGACTTGATAACCGGCGAGCGCCAGGAAATCCAAGACGCTGTGCTGCGGCCCGCCATCCCGGACGATCTCGACTTCTACAATGAATCCCCGTACGTCCGCTACGGGTGGGGGCGCCCAGCTGTGAGTTCGGACACGATATTCGTTCCGCAATACGGTTCGATTAACGGCGGTTCGGGCTTCAATAGCGCCCGATCAGGTCTAGTCGCCATCGATAGAGAGACGTTCGAAGTTCGGTGGACCTCGACAGAAGTTGCGTCCTCACCTGTCATCGTGGCCGAAGACCGCCTCTTCGCTACGTCGGTCCGACACTCCGAATCCCTCCTTACAATGCTCGAAGCAGCAACGACGAACGACACGTGACAGCAGCCTTCGCGGTAGAGTCCTCGCTCTGACTCTGAACCACCACGTCGTAACGAATAAATTGGCACAGAGCGGGCGTTGATGCATGCGGTAGCACGTGTCCTGCCGCTGCTGGCGTTGCTCTGTAATCGTTGTCAGAAACATACCGTTATACCATCGAGATTTAAATATGCATATAGTATTTTGATTCTATAAGAGAAATAGTAGACAAGGAAACGGTCTATTTACTTATATATTTGACCATTGTATATATGAATCTATGTAACTAACGAGATATGGAGTCAAAATCTATATTGCATACGAGATCTACCGGTATGAAGCGACGATCCGAGTTCAGTAGCGGTATGGCTCCTATTGGTATTAACGCTGTCTTCAACAGAATTGTAGAACCAATAGCATTATTCCTATATCATGAAACTAGCCACTATGCTATTAGCTAATTTTTGGCACAGTTGGATTTTCGTGCTACTATCGGTTGAATTGTCAGATGATAATATAGAGCCCCGGAACACACCTGACGTCCACGAATCTTAGCGGATAGATAGTATCACTAAAATATGGTATACGCTGACACAGGCTTAGTCTGGCCGCTTAATAACGTTAGTACCCTTGTTATGGAGTAAGAGGGATCGTCATGTGATAGACAGTAACAACCAGGTTGAACCAATTCGGTTTCCGAAGGCTACTGAGCCCGCGGCTACATTTCTATTGAATTCATAGAGGGAATAGAATAGGAGGTTTAACGACTAATAACGATGCTGGAGAACCCAGTTATACGCTTGAGAAACATCCCGCTGTGTTAAACCGATGGGACAGCCACAGTGATCGTCAGAACTAGCTCACAAGAGAGTGAACGTTTATTTTGAATAATACTTATACCATTGGTTGGCTATATCTAGCACGCAGCATGCAACGACGCGAGTACATGCAAGGGTTAGCCAGTGCAGCTGGAATCGTTACCGTCTCGGCGACGGGCAAAGCACGCGAGGTCGACGACTTCGAGGGTCGCGGACCGCCATCCGAAGCTCCGCCCGCGAAAGGCGACACAGTGTTTGGACTTGCCGAACATATCGAGCCGGTTCGCGTTGGGATCATCGGACTCGGAAACCGCGGTTTCGGGATGACACAGCTCATCGATGCGATGGCTCCGAACAAAGGCGTCATCAACGCGATCTGTGACATCCGAGAGGAACCGGTACGCGAGATGGAACAGTGGATCGAAGAGGAAGGGAATAACGACACGCCCGCAACGTACACTGGATCCGAAAGCTGCTGGAAGGCGCTCGCTCAGCGAGACGATTTGGACCTGGTGTTCGTCTTCACTAATCATCAGAACCATGCACCGATGGCGGAGTACGCCATGAAAGAGGGGAAACACGTGGCAGTCGAGGTCCCCATGGCGACCACCATCGAAGAGCTCTGGACGCTGGTGGACACCGCAGAGAGGACCCAGAAGAACTGTATGATGTTGGAGAACGTCTGCTACTTCGATACTGAGATGTGGGTCCTGAATATGGTCCGTAACGGCGTCTTCGGCGACCAGTTGAACTACGCCTCCGGCGGGTATATCCACAATCTGGTGGCGGAGTACTTCTTCCAAGCCTACTGGAACGACTGGCGTTCACGGAACCACCTGAAGTACAAGGGCGACCTCTACCCCACCCACGGGCTGGGACCGATCGCCTTCTACATGGGGATTAACCGCGGCGATAGACTCCAGTTCATCTCCAGTCAAGAGAGCCCCGAGAGCCGGCTGACACAACGGGCTGCGGAACTCCCCGAAGACCACTGGGCCCACGATATCGACGACTGGGAGAACGGAGACACGACCCGCTCGGAGATTCTGACAGCGCAGGACCGTCAGATTCACCTCCAGTTCGACGTGAAAACCAATCGCGGGTACAGCCGGAAGAACGAACTTGCCGGTTCGGATGCGTACCACGAAGGCTTCCCGAGTAAACTCGCTGTCGACAGTGAAGGTCACGGGTTCGTCGACGAGAGCACCTACGAACAGTACTATGAGGAACATCGTCACCCGCTATGGGTTCAGATGGAAGAGATCGCCGAAGAGTACGGCGGTCACGGCGGCGGTGACTTCCTCGAAATCTACCGTCTGTTCGACGCGTTCAACCAGGGGCGGCCACTCGACATGAACGTCTACGACGGTGCCGCTTGGAGCGCTGTTCGGCCGCTATCGGCTATCTCGCTCGAGCACGAAGGAATGCCGGTGAAGTTTCCCGATTTCACCCGAGGGCGCTGGGAAGAGGACCGCGAACTGCAGGTCATGGATTTCGACACGATATAGAACGGTTGCGTCGCTCACATACCTGTAGAGCGAGCAACTTTCTCGTTTCCCATTATCTGATCGGCAATATCGCTATATCTCTGCACTAAACCCGGAATAGGGCCGTTTCGGGCGTCTATTCTCTCGCTCGAAATAACGCGGGTAGCATAGCAGTAGCATCTAAATAACCACAAGATATTAGTCATATACTACCAAAACGGGCAGTGCATGCCAGATAGTACCACGTTCAAGCGTCGTCGCGTACTGCAATCGTTAGCCGGTTTCGGAGCACTGTCGACGGGACTCGGTGTCGGGATGGCGAAGCAAAGTTCAAATGGAACAGCCGACAGTTCGGAGATGGAGAACCTCGTTCCCACCCCAGTCGATGTCAAATCGTCAAAGGCGGACTACACTCTCACGGAGAATACGGTCATCGAAGTCCGCGACGGGGAGGCGACCGAGGTCGCAGAGTACCTCGCGGGACTTCTCCGTCCATCGACGGGCTACGAACTCCCGATCGTCGAGGGGCCGTCAACGGGGCCAGACGGGAGTATCTCGCTCCGACTCGCTTCTGACTCGTCGGCTATCCAGTCGCAGGGGTATCGATTACAGGTTAACTCGGACGGCGTACAGATACGCGCTAGCGAACCGGCAGGGCTGTTCGCCGGCGTCCAGACGCTTCGGCAACTACTCCCGCCAGCTATCGAGGCAGATACCGAGCAATCCGCCGAATGGACCGTCTCCGGTGGGCGTATTCGCGACTATCCACGATTCACGTACCGCGGGGCCCATCTGGACGTCGCCCGTCACTTCTTCGGCGTCGAGACGGTCAAGCAGTACATCGATTATCTCGCACAGTACAAGGTGAATCACCTTCACCTCCATCTCACCGACGACCAGGGCTGGCGCATCGAGATCGACGGCTGGCCGAATCTCACCGACGAAGGTGCTGACTCGGAGGTCGGCGGCGGTTCCGGCGGGTACTATACCAAAGAGGAATATGCAGAAATCGTCCAGTACGCGCAAAGCCGGTTCGTCACGGTGATCCCGGAGATAGATATGCCGGGCCATACCGGTGCGGCGCTGGAGTCGTATGCCGAACTCAACTGCGACGGCGAGAAGCGACAGGAGGATACCGGCACGAACGTCGGCGACACCTCGCTGTGCCTTGATAAAGAGGTGACGTACGAGTTCATCGAGGACGTCATCAGCGAAGTCGCCGAAATGACTCCCGGTCCCTATCTCCATATCGGCGGCGACGAGGCGCATACGCTCTCCGACGAAGATTACAACGACTTCATGAGCTGCGCCATTCCGATGGTCATCGAACAGGGCAAGCGCCCGATCGGCTGGCACCAGATTCTCGGTGCCGATCCGCCGGAACAGACGATCGGCCAGTTCTGGGGGACGAGCAGCGACGCGCCCGAAGTGGCCGCGGCTGCCGAAGAGGGCCACGAATTGATTATGTCGCCCGCGACCGATGCTTATCTCGATATGAAGTACAACGAAGACACCGAATTGGGACTCGACTGGGCCGGATACACGCCCGTGCCTGACGCTTACGACTGGGACCCGGCCGGTTATATCGACGGGGTCGACGAGTCTTCGATTATGGGTCCCGAGACGGCGCTGTGGTCCGAGAATATCAGGACACTCTCCGACATCGAATTCATGCTGTTCCCCCGGTTCCCCGGCGTCGCCGAGCTCGGCTGGTCGCCCGAGGCGAAGACCGACGATTGGGACGAATTCAAGCATCGACTGGCGGCACAAGCTCCACGCTGGAACGTCCAGGGTGTGAACTACTATCAGTCTCCACAGGTCCCCTGGCCGGGGGAGTGAACTGCTTGTAGGCATCGCTTCATTGGCGGTAGCGCTTCACCGGAGTGCCATTCCAGTAACCGACGCTTCGGAACCACAGCACGGCAGTTTCCGAACGCGTCTCACAGACACGGGTCATGAACTCAGATACTGCGGATTATATGTGATTCCGACCGTTTCTCGTTTCGGGATTCGCGTTCATCATCTGCTTATACGAACTTCGACTAAAACACAGGAGATTATACGAGAATATTACTGAATGGAACGAATATAATGATATTCAATGCAGAATCGTCGGCTGATTCAGTTACCGAGGAGAAATTCGGATGTATCGCGCAGGTCGTCAGATTCAACGATGGTATCTGCCGCATCTATCGCTGCGTCCGGAACGCGTTCGTCCGGATCAAACAATATTGCGGTGTCGGCCTCTTCGAATGCTTCCGTATCGGTATGTGAGTCACCGATATATCGTATCTCAGTCTCGGGCAGTTCGCCGCGAAACTCTCGCAGTAACTCTCCTTTTTTCGAGGGACCGACGCCGACGTCGATATTCGACAGGTGTCCGTCGCTAAAGCGGAGAAAGTTTCCTCGGATGAACTCGAGATCCTGCTGTTCGAATCGGTGTGCCAAATTTCCCACGCCGGCACTGAGTATCCCGAACGGAATACTCTCCGCCTCGAGTGAATCGAGAACTTCCGTGGCACCTCTCTTGGGCTTAACCGCGCGAGTGGCGCGATCGATATCGGCGGCCGTAACTCCCGCATTGCGCCACGTATCGACCGTCATCCGACACCACTCTTCGAATGTAACCTCGCCCGACTCGTACTTAGCCGTAAGCTCCTCGCCGGCCTCGGCAGTCCCATAGAGCGTGTGCAATAGCTTGAATCCGCCCCGCTGTCGTGTCAGTGTTCCGTCGAGATCGAAGACGACGAGCCGACTCATTTACCGTTCTGCGATGACTTCGATTTCGACGTCGATATCGACCGGCAGCTTCACGACTTCGACGGCGCTTCGGGCCGGATACGGTGCAGACATGAGTTCGCCGTAGACGTCGTTGACTTCGTCATAGTACCGCATATCTTTGACGAAGACTGTCGACTTCACGACGTCGTCAAGGGACGCGTCACCCGCTTGGAGGACGGCATCGATATTCTGTAACGTGCGTCTCGTCTGTTCCGCGGGAGAGCCAGAGACGACATCACCAGTCTCGGGGTCGACCGGCCCCTGACCGGAAACGTAGATGCGGTCGCCGCTAGCGATGCCCTGCGAGTACGGCCCGATACTGTCCGGCGCGTCGTCGGTGGTGATCTCTTGCATGGATTGTCTCTTACTGCGGTCGTTCGTCGGCATCGTACATCTCGTTGAGGAACGGCGTGGCGAGCCCGGTCGTCAGTCCCCCGTCTAGGACGACGTTTTCCCCCGTTATGAAACTCGATCGCTCCGACGCGAGAAACAGCGCCGTGTCGGCGACCTCCTCGGGTGTTCCAAAGCGGCCCAGGGGGTACTGATCGAGCCATTGGTCTCGGGCACTCCCTTCGTTAGTCCGCTCCTCGGTGTTCTCCATCTCTCTGCGTCTATTTTCGGTTTCGATGGTCCCGGCCGAGAGGACGTTCGATCGAACACCGTGCTGGCCATAGTGTGCGGCAATGTTTCTCGAAAGAGCCAAGAGACCGCTCTTGGCCTCCGAATAGCCCGAGAGACCGATTCCGAATAGCCCATTGACCGAACCCATATGAATCATTGAACCGCCGCCGCTTGCTACCATGGCTGGTAACACCTCCTTGCTCAGCAGGAACTGACTCTTGAGATTCAGATCGAGCATGCGCTCGAACGTCTCCTCGTCACAGCGGTGCAACAGGTTCGCGGATTCGTCGGACCCGCCTGCGTTGTTCACGAGTGCTCGGATACCACCGAACTCCTCGATAGTCTGATCGACGAGGTCTCGGACCGCGTCCGAGTCGGTCACGTCGCACTCGAACGGAACGACTCGGCCATCGTATTCGTCGGTTAGTTCCGTCGCGACGGTCTCGACGTCGTCGTACGACCGCGAGCAGATCGCTACGTCGCCGCCTGACTCGGCAAACCGTGCCGCAATTTCTCGACCGATGCCGCGAGACGCGCCGGTTACGATCGCCGGACGGTCCCGTAGGGATAACTCTACCATGTCGGTTTCACCCACGGAGTCGTCCCCCTTGAACTTTTTTCTTGTCGGGTCACGAGATTCGATACTCCTCGACTGCATCTTCGTCGACTGAGATACCGAGGCCGGGGCCACGCGGGGCGGGGAGACACCCGTCACTGACTTCGAAGGGTGCCTCGATGATGTCGTCCTCCCACCCGTAGTACGTCGAGTCCGGTGGCAGAGAGAATCCGGGAATCCCAGTGAACGCGTGGAGGATCGCAGCCGTTCGGATACCGAGGTCAAACGCACAGTGATGCGTGAACGGAACACCGGCATCTTCGAGGACGGCCGCCTGCTGACGGAGCCCGCTGATACCGCCTGCCGGCGTTAGATCGATGACGCCGACGTCCATCGCACCGGCTTCGACGAGCGATTGGATATTGTGCGAGATATAGGTGTCCTCGTTGGGTGCGATCGGCTGTCGCAACCGCTGCCGGAGCCGAGATAGTGACCGGTGTGCATCAACCCGAATCGGCTGTTCCATGTACTGGAGGTAAATCCCCTCGTCTTCGAGCATCGCACCGACACGGACCGCTTGGTCGAGCGTCCAGCCCTGGTTCGGATCGAGCCGGAACTCGAGCTGTCCGTCCACTTCGTCGTGCATCGCGCTGATTCGTTTGACGTCCTCTCGCCAGTCCTCTCCCGCTTTGGTTTTGAGGACGTCAAAGCCCGCTTCGAGGGCTTCTCTGGCCTTGACACGTGATTCGTCTAGCGGAAGGATGCCGAGACAGAACGCGACTGGAACGGGATCCGGTGTCAGATTATCGCCGTCGATCGCTTGCCGATGCTGCTGAGAGCCCTGTGACGGTGCCGTCCACCCGCCGAGGAGCTCGTACACCGGTCGGTCGAGCGTTTTACCGACGATATCCCAGCAGGCCGTCTCGACGGCCGAGAAGAACATATCGACGTTCGTGTACTCGACGAACACCTGTCGCCGGAGCCGCTCGATCTCGAACGGAGACTGGCCCTGGATCATCGGCCCGACGCCGTCCTCGAGTATGGATTCGGTTGCGGCCGGTGACAGGAAGACGCGCATCTCGCCCCAGCCGCTGACGCCCTCGTCCGTATCGACGCGAACGAGGACACGTTCCATCGATTCCAGACGACCGTGATTCGTCACATATGGGCCGATCCCGAGGCGTTCATCTAAGTCGACCAGCGGCATATCTACAGTCACCGCTGTCACGTCAGTTATCTCCATACAGTTTCTTCAACTGGGAAGTAGTATCAAAGTACCGCTTCCGGTTATTACCCCACTGCATCGATCGCGTTGCCGACCCACTCCAGCGAGGATTCGGGCAAGAGTCCGTAATTGTAGAAGGACACGCGCGGGACGTCTTCGTCGCTGAGTCGCTGGACCATGTCGACGACAGTCGCTTCGTCGGAGACCGCCGGATGACCGGGCAAGAGACCGACGTGAAGTGGGACATCGTCCGCGATATCGTCGACGATTCCGTACTGTTCCATCACGTCTTCGGCGGTGGACTCGTAGGCCGGGAGACAGTAGTAGTCGACATACCGCGATAGCTCGTCGAGATCCGCACCGACCATCCACTCTCGACCCGGGTCCGGGACACCCACGTAGTAGCCAAGTGGCGTCTCACTTGCGGCGGTGGCCAGCTCAGCGTAGAGCGATGTGAGAGTTTGTTCACGCACGTCCACGTACGCACCGACAGCCGGGTGACTGTCGAGCCACTCCTCCGGCGAGCGATCGTATGGAATAGTCCCGTTGATGATCTCGTCGAGTGTCTCGACGACCGCCTCTCGAACCTGATCGACATCGACACCGGCGTCCGAGGCATTCGACTGACAGTGCGGACAGAAACACAGGCCGAAGAGGAACTCTCCCAGAGTGCCCAACTGAGCGTGTATCTTCTGGTGGTGCCAGCCGAATCCGGTCCCGTAGAAGTAATCGAACGTCTCCAGTTCGACCCGCCCGATCCCCTCTCGGGAAGCGATATCTTCGACGAGAGCAGCGAGGTACGTTCTGACCGCCGGGCGTGATGGACAGAGGCCAAACACCAGGTCGTCGCCGTACGCTGATTCGAGCGTGTACTGCCGGTTGTTCAGCCCCAGTCGGGAATTATGGCAGCCAACGGTCCAAGACGTCAAGTCGAGTTCCGACAGCCCCTCGGCGATCTCCGTTACCCAGTCGCCGTTCATTCCCTCGTATGGAATCGGTTCGAGCGCTCCGTACGCTTCCCCGGGATCGAAATACGAACTCGCGCGGGCGAAAATCGTCCGTCGTTCAGGATTATGTGGTGTGAACGCCTGAACCGTATGATAGTTCGTCGCCAGGTTCACTTCACCGATGCCGAGCGCCTGTAAGCGTGTTTCGACCGTTTCCGGTCCCTCTTCGAGGACGTCCCATGGATAGATCCACGTAGCGAACTCCATGCATAGGCCTCCACCGGAGCGATAATAAAAGTGAAGGCGGCTACTCCTTGACCGCGCCAGCCGTCATCCCGGAGACGATGTACTCCTCGAGGAAGGCGAATAGGATCAGGAGCGGAATGATGCCGATCACCGACACCGTCAGCATCATCCGCCAGTCTGTTTGGAGCGCGCCGACCATCGAGAAGACGCCGCGCGGGACGTTGTATTTGCTGCTATCGGTCAGGAACGTAAGGACGAACAGCAGCCGATTCCACGCATAGAGGAACGTGTACGTGATGCTAGCGACGAGCGCGGGTTTGGTCAGCGGCAGGACGATCTTCGTGAGGATCTGGAACTGGCTGGCGCCGTCGATGCGGGCCGACTCCTCCAGTTCGATCGGGATCGTCTTGAAGTAGCCATACAGCATCCAGACGTTGAACGGTAGCGTAAACGCCGCGGCCGGGATGATGACGGCGAAATAGGTGTTGTAGAAGTTCAGTTGGACGATAACGTCGAACAGACCGACGATGAGGACGACCGGGGCGAACATCTGAACGACCAGGACCGCCAAGAGGAACGTCCGCTTCCCGACGAAGTCGTTACGGGCACACGAGTAGCCGGCGGGGATAGCGAGCAGCAGCGTCAGCGCTACTGTTCCCAGGGAGATGAGGAAGCTGTTCCCGATCCAGAGCAAGACGTCCGTCTGCGTCCAGACCTGGAAGTACGCCTCGAAGGTCGGATTTTGCGGGAACAGCGTCGCCGGCGAGTTGAACATCTCCTGCGAGGGCTTGATCGTGCTGGTGAACATCGTATAGAACGGGAACATCATGATCCCCAGCAACGCTATGAGGACCCCGTAGATGCGAACCTTGCGGAGGCCGCTCCGGTCGTGTCCAGCCATCGTCATAGCTCTTCACCTCCGCTTGTGTAGACGCGCAGGTAGACGACTGCAAACACTCCCAGGATGGCGAAGCCGATGACGCTGTAGGCCGCACCGAGACCGAGATTGCCTTGAGCGAAGGCTGTCTCGAAGATCCAGATGACCAGCGTCGCCGTGCTGTTTATCGGGCCGCCGCCGGTCATCGTCCAGATGACGTCGAAGCTGACGAACGTCCAGATAGTCGACAGCAGCGTCGCGATGAGCAGCACGCTCTTCAGCTGGGGGAGCGTGACATACCGGAACTGATGCCACTTTTCGGCACCGTCGACGGCAGCGGCTTCGTAGAGCTGGTCGGGGATGGACTGGAGGCCCGCAAGGATGATGATGGCCATAAACGGCGTCCCGATCCAGGCATCGGCGACGACAACGCCAAGCCACGCAGTCTGGGGATTACCGAGGATACCGATCCCCTGTTCTATCACGCCGAGTTTCAGGAGGATCGCGTTGATATAACCGTACTGCGGGTGTTCCATCCATCGGAAGACCACGGCCGAGATAGCATAGGGAATGCCCCACGGGATGAGGAACCCCGTCCGGAAGAACTTCCGACCTTTAATGTCACCCTTGAGGTGGAGTGCGATGAGTAGCCCGAGGGTGGTCTTCAGGAAGACGGAGACGACTACCCAGCGGCCGGTTTGCCAGACCAGCTGGTAGAATATCTGGCTGTTGAGTATAGTGGTGTAATGCTGGAACCCGATGAAGGTCTCCGTCGTAGCGGATTCGGGCGCTCGATACAGCGATAGTCGGAACGTCTCGAAGATCGGATACCCGACCACCGAGAGGAGGAAGAGCGCCGCTGGCGCGATCAGCAAGTACGCTCGGTAGTTCCGCCGAAGATAGCCGACAGTCTGCTCGTATCGCGAGTCGGGCGTATTTTCTGTGTATTGTTCGGCAATTCCCATTAGTTACTCATGAGCTCTTTCAGGTCACTCTGTGCGTCGTCGAGTGCCTGTTTGGGCTGTTTCTGTTCGGCCAGCGCCTCTTGGATCGCCTGGACCATCCGACTGTTGAACTGATTGAACTGCTTGAGCTTCGGCCGAGCGCGGGCGTACTCACTCGCCTTGACGAAGGGTGCCCAGTTTTTCGACTCCGTGAAGTAATCGCGTTCCAGGACGTCTTTCGTCACCGGGAGGAAGCCTTTCTGCTTCGAGTACTGGAAGCGACGTTCCTCGTCGTAATAGAAGTCGATGAAGTCATACGCTAAGTCCTGCACTTCGCTCTGGCTGAACACGGCCAGCGTGTCGATGGTGTAGAGGCTGTATCGAGCGGCGGGTCCCTTGGGAACCTGCACGATGCCGTAATCGAAGTCGACTTCCCCCTTCTCTTTGGCACTCTCGATATTCAGCCCCGTATAGACGTGTCCGATGACCATCCCGAGTTCACCGGCCTCGAATAGCTGACGGATGTCTTGACGGGTTGAGGACAGTGGCGAGGACTGGGTCACTTGGTGCTCGTTTGCGAGGTCGGTGTAGAACGATAACGCATCCACGGCTTCGGGCGTATTGACGACCGGTTTCATCGAAACCGCATTGTCCCCCTGGTCGCTGACCAGGTCCGCACCGTAGGACCAGTGGTAGTGATAGTACTGCGAGCCGGTTTCGATGGCGTCCGCTCCCGCGAGTCCGAGGGCGGGCTTGGAGACGCTATCCGAGTTCTTGATTTGCTTTGCGGCCGCCAACATCTCCTGCCAGGAGTCAAGCGAGGGGTTTTCCGGATCGAGGCCGGCCTGCTCGAAGATGTCCTTGTTGTAGTACAGACACTTGTTCGAGGCCGCCCACGGGACGCCGTAGAAGTGGTCTTGATATCGAGTCCCGTTAGCAACGCCTTCGGGGAACTTGTCGAGGAATTCCCCCTGCATCAGATCGTCTAAGGACACGAGCGCGTCCTTCCCCACTAACTGCGGAATCCATCGCGCGGGCCACCGAGCGACGTCAGGGGCTTTGTTGCCATCGACTCGGTTGTTGACCGTTGTCTTGGCGTTATCCCAAGTGACGCTCGTGAACTCGACGTTGACGTCGTGTTCCTCTTCGAATTTCTTATTGTTCTCTTGGAAGAAGCTCTTGATGTTGTCGCCGACGCCCATCGTGAGGAACTGGATGGTCTGCTGACCGCCGCCGCCACCACTGCTACCGTTTCCGTCACCGCCATCACCACCACCGTCGCCGCTACAGCCAGCGATAGCGATGGCACCGCCAGCACTCAGGGCCTGCAGTAGCTGTCTACGGTCGATGCTGTCCTGACCAGAGTCGGGCATATCACTCGGCTGCATCGTATGATTGACTTAGCTCCATATACATAATTGTTTGTGTTAGTGTCGTGAACTCACGGTTCACACGTTGTGTTCATGAATCGCGACTAGCAGGGACGCAAGTTCCTCTCCGATGAACGAGCGGAGCTGCTCCCCGGTTTCGGCGCTGGCCTGTTCAGGGGCACCGATAGCTCCCGAGTCGGAATAGGCTTCGAACGGTCGATACACGGAGACGGAGCCGCCGTCAAGGAGATCCTGGCCGCCCCACGGGTAGTGTTCGTCCAGTAATTCGCCATCTCGCGTATCGGGTTCGCCCACGAGATCCGGCCGGAGAGCGAGCATGAGCGACGTTTCGAACTCACCACCGTGTGCCATTCCCCCGGTTTCGGTCGTTCGTATCTCTTCGATCAGCTCCGGTACCAGTTCAAAGTACGTCGTTCCGAGCACCTCCGCGTCGGTTTCGACCCCGACGGTACTGACGACGGCATCGACGAGGGGGCCATTGCCACCGTGGCCATTGACGAACAAAACGGCGTCAAATTCGTTTTCGATACCGGTGTGCGCGATGTCTTCGAGGATAGCGCGCATGTGTGCGAACTCCAGTGACAGCGTCCCTCCAAGCGAAAGGTGGTGTGGAGAGTAACCGCTCCAGACGGGCGGCGTAACGACGACCGGCTCGTCGTCGAGATGGTCGAACGCGGCGTCGACCATCGCTTCTGCGAGAAGTGTGTCAGTAATGACCGGCAAGTGGTCGCCATGCTGCTCCACACTACCGATTGGAATCACCAGTACAGACCCCGGTCGGGCGCCGACTGCTTGGATTTGACTGGCGGACATGCCAGCCCACTCGTTACTACGTTGGCCGATAGCGTCGTATAGCATCTTACGTAGACTCCGTCCGCTGTAGGTCGTTGATTGCGACTCGCTGCCCATCGGTATCGAACAGGTGAATATCGCTCTCGTCGAACCCGAGCGTGATTCGATCGTCCCGTTCCGGGCTATACTCGCTATCGACGCGGGCCACGACCTCCTGTGATTCGTCTACAGTCCGCAAGTTCAGGAAATTGTCCGACCCCATCGGTTCGACCACGTCGACGATCGTCTCGATGTATCCTCCCTCGTCCTCTACGACGAAGTCTTCCGGCCGTACACCGAGTGTGTACTCGCCGTCTGGGACATTGATATCGAGAGTAAACGTAGAAGTGGCCGATTCGAATCTGACGCCATCGGCGGTGTTCGTCGCAGTAACCTCGAAGAAATTCATCGACGGTGACCCGATGAATCCCGCAACGAACTCGTTGTTCGGCTCGTCGTAACACTGCTCGGGCGGGTCGACCTGTTGTAATCTGCCGTCGTTCAGGATGACGATTCGGTCCGCCATCGTCATGGCCTCTGTCTGATCGTGGGTGACGTAGACGGTCGTGATGCCGAGTTCCTCTTGGATCCGCTGGATCTCGGTCCGCATCTGCGTCCTGAGTTTCGCATCGAGGTTCGACAGCGGCTCGTCCATGAGGAACACCTCCGGGTCGCGGACGATGGCTCGCCCCAGCGCCACGCGTTGTTGCTGGCCACCGGACAGCTGTTTCGGGAGATCGTCCATGAGGTCCGATATCTCCAGCATTTTGGCCGCCTCCTCGACGCGCTGATCGATCTGGTCTTCGAACTCCTCCGAGAGACGCAGTCCAAAGGACATATTCTCACGCACAGTCATATGCGGGTATAACGCGTAGTTCTGGAATACCATCGCGATATCCCTATCCTGGGGACGAACGTCGTTGACGACTTCGTCACCGATGGAGATCTCGCCGTCAGTAACCGTTTCCAGTCCAGCAACCATCCGAAGCGTGGTTGATTTTCCACAGCCTGACGGACCGACTACGACGACGAACTCCCCGTCTCCCACGGCTAAGGAGAGTTCTTCGACGGCGAGGACGTCGTCCTCGTATACCTTGGTCACGTTCGACAGTGTAACTTCACTCATATCGAGTATGGGAAGACTCGCCATCGCGCATAATAAATGTTGGTAGTCTTGACAATGGTCGGATAGACACTCACGTTGAAACGGACGTAATATGCCGCTAGAACTACCGCAAGTCGAGTAGACGTGTTGGGATTCATTTGACCGCCTTCTAAACAGCACGGCCAATTATAGCATCAGATGGCCTCTAAGCCCGAGAATACCGACGACACAATCGGAGCGGTCCAAAGGGACGGCGTCGGTAGTATCTCTTAACACAGTTGAAAGAGAATTTGTTTTCACTGCCCAGTGAACGAGGATTATTATCGGGTCTGAGAGACCTTGAGATCCGCATATTGCTCCCCACGACGCAGATTGGTTGATTCGTGTTGACGATTATCACGAACCGAAGCTACGCTCGCCCCAAAAAATAACAAACGTACATATATTACTCCATAAGTAGTCGAGGAGAAGAGGCGGCTTTTCAATATGGTTGGAAACATTTTGCAGCCTTGGGTAAAATTTTTTACCCGGGACGAATTATCGTGTGACATGCCTGACCAAGCGAACAAAACTATCAATTCAGTCGAAACGACGTTAGATATTCTGTCCGCGCTGAGCGGACTTGAACCGATCACCCTCTCCGAACTCGCCACTCATGTGGAGGTGCCGACCAGTACACTCTATATTCACCTCAATACGCTCATCGAGCGGGGGTACGTCGTGAAAGAGGCAACCGAATATCGACGGTCGTTCCGATTTCTCGAACACGGCGGTAGTGTTCGTCAGCAACTGGACGCCAGCCAGCTACTCCAAAACAAAGTTGAGGAAATTAGCCGCAAGACCGGCGAAATCGCTGGCGTCGGACTCGAAGAGCACGGGCGTCGTGTTATCGTATACCGGAGTTCTGGACAAAAAGCAGCCGGGGACGAAATCCCGATCGGTAATCACACGCATATGCACTGGACGTCACTCGGTAAGGCCATTCTCGCAAATCTGCCGCCGGAAAAACGAGACAGGATAATCGAGAACTCCGGTCTCCCCGTAGGAACCGATAACACATTGGATTCGCCCCAAGCGCTCGAGACTGAACTCGAACAGATTCGGGAGCAGGGGTACGCCATCGATGACGAGGAACATCTGCGCGGCGTTCGTGGAATTGCAGTCCCGATATTCGACGAGGAACAAGACGTTCTGGTTTCATTCGGAATTACCGGTCCTCGGGATCGATTCACTACTAAATATATGGCAAATCTGTTGGACGTCCTCAGATACGCCAAGAATGAAATCGAAGTCCAGAATCAGTACCACGACTATAGGACTATTGACGGATAGGTCCACGTTACACGTCTGGATAACCGAATGTGACTCTCGTTATGATTATACATCGTCAATTTATTTTTATAATCCGCTAAGATATCATCCCTGACGACGACCACGTGGAGGCCGTCCACGAGGACGCAGTCATTGCGGTCGAAGCCCTGCTGACGAGTCTCGACGACGAGCAGTCTCACGAAGACGAGAACGACATGGAGACTCCTGATAGATGGAACGATCATGAAGATTGGGACGAGGCACTCGAGATCGCCCGTGAGAAGGCCGACCTCCCATCGGGCAACGGAACGCTGACGACGAAACTGATCGACGGGCGGAGTTACTACTACCTGCAGTGGCGTGAGGACGACCAGATCAAGAGCCAGTACGTCGGGCCGGTCGAACCGGCGAAGTGAGCGGGACGTCCACTCTTAGCTGTTACTCTCTACACTAGTACTGGACAGACGCTCCCCGACCACCAGGCCGGTCCCCCGCAGGCTTGACTGACCGGCCCGGTCCGCCGCTAATCCCTCTGATGGGTCCAACTGACACGAACGGCAACGATCTGCGGGTACTGGTAGTCGTCTAGAAGACCAGTCCCGCGGCGTTCTGGAGGATGACGATCCAGATGATGCTCGAGACTCCGAGCACGAGCGTCGCGAGCGTCCAGGCCTGGTAGGCCGTCGCCGTCTCCATGTCGGAGAACTCCGTGATGATCCAGAAGTAGGAGTCGTTCGCGTGACTAACAGTCATACTGCCGGCGCCAATCGCGAGGACGGCAAACACTCGGCCGAGCTCCGTATTCAATCCGAGCGACGCAAGCAGCGGCGCGACGAGACTGGCGGTGGTCAGAATCGCGACCGTCGAGGAGCCCAGCGCCGACTTCATCGCCGCGGCGATGATGAACGCTGCCAACAGCCCGATGCCGAGGCCACCCAGCGTGTCGGTGATGAAGCTCTGGAGCGGCAGTGCACCGAGCACTTCGCCAAATGCGCCGCCAGCGCCGGTCACCGCGAGGATGACGGCGGCATTTTTGATCCCGTCAGAGACCCATTCGTCCGTGACGCTGCTGTCGAAATCGGGGACGATCGCGAAGGCGATGAACGCACCGATGAGCAGTGCGACCGCCGGATCCCCGAGGAACAGCAGCCAGCGTTGGAGTGTCCCGGTGATCAGTTCCGGATTCTCCGCTTCAGGATACGCCGCAATCGACCCGATCGCGATGAGTGCGATCGGAATGAGTAGCGGCGCGAACGACGCGGCGCGCGATGGCATCGACCCATACTCGTCTTTGATCTCGTCGATCGTCATCTCCGGATTGGGATCGATGTGATAGTTCGACGCGACTCTGTCGGCCCATATCGCAGCGACGAAGACGATCGGCGCACTGACGATGATCCCGGCAAGCATGACGAGACCGATGTCTGCACCGATAATCCCCGCGGCCGCAATTGGGCCCGGTGTCGGCGGGACGAACACGTGCGTGACGTAGAGCCCACCAGCGAGTGCCACACCGAGTGTCGACAGCGAGAGGCCGGAGCGCTCGGCCAATGACCGGTTTAGCCCCGAGAGGATGACGAATCCGGAGTCACAGAACACCGGAATGGAGACGAAACTCCCCGTGATCGCCATTACCTCTGTGGTGTGTTCTTCGCCGACGTAGTCGAGAATCGTCTCCGCGATGACGATCGCTGCGCCGGACCGTTCGAGACAAGTGCCGATGATTGTCCCGGCGATGATGACGATTCCGATGTAGCCGAGGATACCGCCGAACCCGTCCGTCACCAGCGTGGCGGCTTCTGCGGGATCGAGCCCCGCGATGAGCCCGGTCAGGTAGGCAGCGATAAGAAGTGCAAGGAATGCGTGCAGATCCAACTTCGCCGTGGCAATGATGATAAATGCCACTGCCCCGACGAGTAACAGTATCAGTGGTAATCCTTGAAGCATGCACTCAGGCTACAGTCAGGAACGACCATGGACTTTACCATATAGTGCTCTTGGCACTGTAAGAATCCGTGATGTCTGTACGGCGGTGCTTAGTTAGGTGTGATAAGTGAGGCGGACCGATTTCTTAGCTATACACTACTCATTAATCGACAGGTACGAGAATTTCAACGTCTACGAGCCTCCCGAAGTGAAGAAGGTGGTCAACGCGTTCTACAAGCAGGTTTCTCCAGAATCGTCGCGACGCCTTCCGACCGGATGCGCTCTCAGATGACGTGATTCCACTCGTCGCTGCCTTCGCAGCACAAAGTCACGGGGATGCTCGTAAGGCAATCGACCTGTTCCGTGGCGCCGGCGACCTCGCTGACGAGCGTAGTGACAACAGCGTCGAGGAACATCACGTCCGCGAATCACAGGAAGAGACCGACAAGGACCCTTCCTTGAAGCTCGTCGAGGGACTCACGACGCAGAAAAAGATCTCGCTGTACGCTACTGCTTCCGTCGCGCATTACTCGAAGCGCTCGGGAAGTTCTGTTCCGAGCCCCGTCGGATTCAAAGCGTATCAGTGGGTGACGGACGAGCTCGACGCGGACCAGATGACTCGAGAGACGTACGTCAAGTATGTCAAGGAGCTTCCCACGTACGGATTGATTTCGGCATCGAGGAAGAGCCGCGGTCGCGGTGGTGGGATGTACATGAAGTTCACCTTCACGGGTGACCCCACGGGAATCATGAAACGGATCACGGAGGACACCCGATTGGAGAGTATTGCCGAACAGGAGGAACTCCTCCGAACGGTTGTCAACGCACAGCTGAGGGACTTCCACCAGGACTGAGGGTGGCGCTTTTCGCGGAGTCTGAGTGTAGACACACCCCCCGTCGTCGATGTGTAAGTCCCTGACCCCTCCCTCCGTCATCGATATGTAAATCACCGATGAAGGACGGGTAGAGACGACAGAGCGAACTGCTCGTGGATATCCGGATTGACGACAGTCGCAACACCTTCGACGTCAATCAATCCATACTCCTCCCGAAGCAAGTCGTGAATTTCGTTCGCGATGGCTGTCGCCTCGGCAGTCTAAGCAGAAATACCGTTGGGGCCTGTCCCAGACATCTCAGTAAAGAGTTCATTCTCATTCATCGCCACTACCCCACTGGCGGTCACGAACACACAGCTGAGGTCTAATTTCCAGCGCAACACCGGTTTAAAATTCGATATTAATTGAACACCTGATCGAAGGCCTCGTCAAGAATATCGATTGCTTCCCGAATTTCAGTTTCATCCACACAGAGTGGCGGACAGACGATAAGCTGGTAATCTGGACGCCCCATCCCTACTAAGAGGCCCTGTTCTTCGGCTATCTCAGTAACGTCGCTGAGTGGATTGTCGATATCTTCGTCGCTAACCCAACTATTTTTGAACGGTTCGCCCGTCTCAGGGTCTTCGACGACAATAGACCAGTGGAATCCGCGGCCACGAACCGTTGTAATTTCTTCGTGGTTCGCCGCCAGGGTCTTTAATTCGTTTTCGAGCGTCGGTGCGAGGTTTTGGACGTTCTCAATGAGATGGTCCTCATACTCATCGATCGCCGCGAGCGCGGCTGCACACCCTACTGGGTGACCGGCGAACGTCTGCCCTATGTCCGTCCCACTCCGAATCGACTCGCCGACCTCCGGGCGCATCAATACGCCGGCGAGCGGGGCGTAGGAACTGGTGACTCCCTTGGCGAACGTAAGCATATCCGGGATGACGCCTTCAGTCTGCATTCCAAACATCTCACCACAGCGACCGAATCCAGTAATGACTTCGTCGGCGATCAGAAGCACGTCGTACTCGTCACAGATTTCTCGCAGTCGTTCGAAGTAGCTTGGCGGCGCAGTATAGCCACCGCTCGACCCGGCTACCGGCTCGATAAGGACGGCAGCAACGGTCTCCGGGCCCTCGTTTCGGATAACGAATTCGACGTGGTCGGCGGCCTGCTTCGCGAGCTCTTCCGGCGAATCCGCATCGAAAGGCGAGTCATATGCCCGCGCAGGAAGGAACTTCACCGCACCGGTCGTGGCTGCGTGGGTCTCCACGGCGTTTCGCGTCGTCGGCTCGCCCGTGAGCGCCCCTGCCCCATACGTACTTCCATGATAAGAGTTCCAGCGCGTCAGAATCTTCGAAGCGTCCTGTTGCTTCCGAGCGAACTGGATTGCTAGTTCGTTGGCCTCGCTTCCAGAAACAGAGAAGACGACATCGGAAAGAGGACCGGGAGCGACGTCTGCGAGTTTGTCAGCCAGTTCGGTTCGAGTGTCGTTCTCTTTGGCTGAGGAGACGTAAGGAATCCGCTGTAGTTGCTCGGTCATTGCGTCGATGATGTTTTGATTGTCGTGACCGGCGTTAGCACAGTAGAGCGACGAGACGAAGTCAAGATACGCCTCGCCGTTTTCGTCGAAGAGATATGGTCCCTCTCCCTCGTTCACTGTGAACCGGCTGCCCTCCGGGTCGTGCCAATGGGGGATATGAGATGAACCTGACACCGAAATCTCCGTTTTGCTATTGTATGCCATCTCATTCTACGCCTTAATTTTCGAACCATATATTACTTTCGCCGACAGAGTGTCGTGGTCACTTCGAATATGTCTAAAATCCAAATAACTGGGAGAATATAGAATACTGGCCAATATTGGCACCAACAAATCAGCTATTATCCTACATAGTGTTGGTCGGGCTATGAGCGTGCTCCTACTGAGCAGCGAGAACGTCAGAGACTGCGCGGAGATGAGCGACGTCATTCCGGCGGTTGAAGATGCCTTCGCCGCCTACGAACGCGGAACCGCACAGATGCCGGCGAAGTCCTATATCGACCTCATCGAGTACAACGGCGACTTCCGCGCGATGCCGGCGTACATGGACGCAGGCGAGTGGGATGCCGCCGGTATCAAGTGGGTCAATGTCCATCCCGATAACCCGGACGACCACGGCCTGCCGACGGTCATGGGAACGATGATCTACTCGGACCCCGACACCGCGCTTCCGCTCGCGATCATGGACGGAACGGAGCTGACGATGAAGCGGACGGGGGCCGCGGCGGCCGTAGCAACCGACTACCTCGCCGTCGAGGGCGCCACCTCGCTCGGCATCATCGGTGCAGGCGTCCAATCGTACACGCAGGTGCAGGCTATCTCCGAAATTCGACCAATCAGCGAAATCGTCGTGAGTGACCCCGATGATAAGCGCGCGCAGGCGTTCGTCGACCACTTCGAAGACGAGTTCTCGGTGCGGAAAGGCGATATCGCAGAAGCGGCATCGTGTGACGTACTCTCGACTGTTACGCCGGTTCGAGATCCAATCGTGAGTCGCGAGGACCTCGGCGACCACACGCACGTCAACGCGATGGGTGCGGATGCCGAGGGCAAGCAAGAGTTGGCCGACGAGATTCTGCTTGAAGCGAAACTCGTTATCGACGACCACGCACAGACCACTCACTCGGGCGAGATCAATGTCCCGTACTCCGAGGGAACGATTGTCGACGACGACATCTACGGTGACCTCGGCGAGATCGTTGTAGGGAACAAAGACGGCCGCATCGAAGACGATTCCATTACAGTCTTCGATAGCACCGGACTGGCGATACAGGATGTGGCGGCCGCACGCGTCACCTACCGCGCCGCCCGCGAAGCCGAGAAGGGGGCCGAGTTCGACCTGCTCGGCACTGACCGCTGAGGCACACGCACTCTTCTCCGTTCTCGACGTCCGATTCAATTTTTCGATTCGCTACGCACCGAGTGATATCTCGGGCGAAATCCGAACTGCGTTCGATAGAAGTGCGATTTTATAGACTACTCGTCGCGCGGACGGAGTTCCGGGTCGTCAAGGGCGACGTTGACAGTCTTGGTCTGCTGATACTTCTCGAGCGTCTCTTTCGCACATTCCCGGCCGATCCCTGAGCGCTTGAACCCGCCGAAGGCCGTTCCTGGGACTAACCGTCCGTACTGGTTTACCCAGACAGTCCCCGCGTCGATGTCGTCGGCGGCTTGATGGGCAAGCGAGAGGTCTCGCGTCGCGACGCCGGATGCAAGACCGAAGTCGATGCTGTTGGCTATCTCGATTGCCTCCTCGTAATCCTCGAAGCCGATGACCGACGCGACGGGGCCGAATATCTCTTCCTGTGCGATTCGCATGTCGTTGTCCACGTCGTCGAAGATTGTCGGCTCGACGAACCAGCCCTCGCTGTCGCCGGCTGGGTCAATCGGCTCGCCGCCGTATGCCAGCGTCGCGCCCTCTTCCTTTCCGACTTCGACGTATTCGCGTACCTTCTCGAACTGCTGCTCGGAAGCGAGCGGACCGAAGTCCGTCGAGTCCCGAAGCGGGTCGCCGATCTCCCGGGCCGCCGCCTCCTCGACGAACAGGTCGAGGAACTCGTCGTGGACGGATTCGTGGACGACAGTCCGGGAGAAGGCGTCGCAGGACTGGCCCGTGTTGTAGAAGATGCCGTCGGCGGCGATCTCGGCGGCCTGCTCTAAGTTGGCGTCGGGGAAGACAATGAAGGGCGACTTCCCACCGAGTTCCAGCGTAACGGGCGTTATCTGCTCGGCGGCGGCCTTCATCACGACTTCGCCGGTTCTGTCTTCGCCTGTGAAAGAGAGCTTGTCGACCCCCTCGTGTCTTGTCAGCGGCGCGCCCACCTCGTCACCAAACCCGTGGACGACGTTGAGCGTCCCATCGGGGAGGACGCCTTCTGACAGTTGCGCGATGCGCGTCGCGGTCAGTGGCGTGTTCTCCGCTGGCTTCAAGACGACGGTGTTGCCCGCCGCGAGCGCCGGGCCGAGCTTCCACGAGGTAAGTATCATCGGGTAGTTCCACGGGACGATAAGGCCTGCGACGCCGTACGGTTCCTGCGTGGCGTAGGCGTGGACGTCGTCGGCGACAGGGACCTGGTTCCCCTGTTCGCCACGAACGATATGAGCGTAGTACTCGATGTAATCGAGTGCCTTGCCGACCTCGTACTCGGCGTTCGCGAGTGGCTTCCCGGTGTCCAGACTTTCTAAGAGCGCCAGGTCCTCGCTGTGGTCTCGCAGCACGCCGGCCCAGTCGAGAATCGCGTCGGACCGCTCGGATTTCGTCAGTTCGCCCCATTCTCCCTCGAAGGTCTCCCTTGCGGCATTGACGGCGGCATCGACGTCTTCCTCGCCGCAGCGTGAGACCGTCGTAATCGGTTTCTCGATTGCCGGGTCTCGCGTCTCGAAGCGTTCGCCGCCCGCGGCGGTGTGTGCCTCGCCGTCGATCCACGCGTCGAACCGCACGTCGGCCGTCGCCTCGTCGATCGCTCGCTGGTGGTTCTCTCGCATCGTCTCGGTGAATTGACTCTGTGTCATATGGTATTGTTCTCCGTTGGAATCAGCGTTCGACCCAAATCGTCTTTGCGTTGGTGAACTCTCGAATGCCGTGTCCGGCGAGTTCCGACCCGTAGCCTGACTCCTTCACGCCGCCGAAGGGGAGGCGAGGGTCCGATTTCACGACCTGGTTGACGAAGACGTTGCCCGCGGTGATGCGCTTTGCGAGCGCTTCGCCCCGATCGGCGTCGGCCGTCCAGACGCATCCACCGAGTCCGAACTGCGTGTCGTTGGCCGCCTCGACAGCCTCATCGTCGCTCCTCACCGGGAAGACGGCCGCGACGGGACCGAACAGTTCCTCGGTCGCTGCCGGGCAGTCCTCGGGCACGTCGGACAACACTGTCGGCGGGTAGAAGTTCCCCCCGCGGTCCAGCGGTTCGCCGCCGGTCTCGACGGTCGCACCCGCCTCGACAGATCGTCGCACCTGTGAATCTAACTCCTCCAGCAGGTCGGCGCGCGCCTGCGGACCGACGTCGGTCGTTTCGTCGGTCGGGTCGCCGACGGTCAATTGCTCGGCCGCGCGCCCGAACCGCTCCACGAACTCTTCGTGGACGGACTCGTGGACGAGGAAGCGCTTCGCGGCGATACAGGTCTGCCCGGAGTTTTGGTTTCGCGCCGTCACGGCGGCGTCGACGACCTCGTCCAGCGGTGCGTCATCGAGCACGATGAACGGGTCGCTTCCGCCCAGTTCCAAGACGGTTTTCTTCAGGTTCTCGCCGCTCGCCGCCGCGACCGCTCGGCCGGCTCTCGTGCTCCCGGTGAGCGTCACCGCGCGGATCCGGTCGTCCGCGATGACGTCAGCGACCCGGTCGGCTTCGATCTGCATCGATGCGAACACACCGGCTGGATAGCCCGCTTCCTCGAAGCACGCTTCGATGGCGTTCGCACAGCCGAGGACGTTCGGCGCGTGTTTCAAGAGGCCAACGTTGCCGGCGGTGAGCGCGGGCACGGCGAAGCGGAACACCTGCCAGAACGGGTAGTTCCACGGCATGACCGAAAGTACCGGCCCGAGCGGTTCGTAGGAGACGTACGTCTTCGTCCCCGGCTCGGCACCGATTCGCTCGTCCTGGAGGTGCTCCGCGCTCCGCTCGGCGTAGTAATTACAGAGATCGGCGCACTTCTCTACTTCGGCGACGGCCTGGTCAATCGGCTTCCCCATCTCGCGGGTCATCGTCGCCGCGTACTCCCCAGCGTTCGATCGCAGGACCTCGCCGAGCGAGGCGGCAAGGGACTCCCGCTCCTCTATCGGGCGTTCGCGCCAATCTCGAAAGGTCTCGTCAGCGCGGCTCAGTATCTTCTCGACTGTCTCCGGGCTGTGCGGTTCGTACGTCGCGAGTGGTTCGTTCGTCGCTGGGTTTGTCGTTTGCATCATGTATGTCCTTTCAATAGTCGACTCAGACGCCGCGGCCCTGCAGTTGCTCCTCCTCGGGGAGGTCGGCGTTGGCGTCGCCGCGCATCCCCGAGCCGATGTTCTTGCTGATCTCGGCGAGCGCCT